>NZ_CP021081.1:1019166-1348750 GCF_003444775.1 Deinococcus ficus
GATCCCGACGGCCTGCGCGTCTTTTCTGAAATTCGACAGTTGAGTCACAGCGTCGGCCGGCGTTGAGGCAATGAAGATCTTGGGGGACCCATTTTTGACTTCGGTCCAGACACTGTGGTTTTCCTTGCCTGCGCGGAACGACACCTTACCGTAGATGCCGTCAACGTCAGGTTTCTTCGTTTTATCTTTCTTGCTCTTTCCGAACAGCTTGTCGATGATGCCTTTGACCTTGATGACGATCTTGTTGACCACCCCGTCGAGTTTGCCGCGGACCCGCTGGATGACGGCCTTGACCTTGCCGCCGAAGTTGCCGAGGCCGACGATCTTGCTCAGCCAGGCCAGGGCGATGGGGATGCTGCCGCCCAGGGACCGGTCGATGAAGCCGGCGGCGGCCGTGACGTTCCCCGCGATGATGGCGCTGACGCCGCTCAGGGCGCTGGTGATGACGGCGCCGATCTGGGCGGCCTGTTGCACGATGGTCTGGACGGTCTGGAAGGCGCCGATGATGGCGTTGATGAATCCGCCGCCGGGGACGAGCATGGTGACGAGTTTCTGCACGCCGGCCATCACGAGGCTCCTGGTGACTTCGCTCTTGATGCCGTCCTGGATGGCTTTGCCGGTGCTGCCCTGCTGGCCTTTCATCTCCTCGGCCTTGTGCAGGCCGGTTTTCATGGTCTGCAGGGCGCTGACGGTCTGTTCGGCTTTCTGGACCTTGTCGGCGCCGCCGGGGCCCATGGCGCGGACGAGTTTGCCGCGCATGTTCTGATAGGTGAGGCCCATGACGGTCAGGGCGGTGAGGAAGACGCCCTGGAGGTCGAACCTGGCGGGGAACTGGATGCCGGTGGAGCCGGTCAGCCACTGCCCGACGCCGTTCTGGAGGTATTTGGGGGCGTTGCCGGTGAACTGCGTGAAGCCGCCCTTGACGGCCGCGATCAGGTTCTTCGCGAAGGCGACGGGGTCCTTGAGGATCTTGATGATGTTGCCCTGGGCGCCTTTGAGGCCGGCCATGATCTTCTTGCCGAGGGGGCCGAGGGCGGCGGTGAGGGCGGTCAGGCCGATCTCGGCGATCTTGTGGGCGCTGCCGAGGATCAGGTTCTTGACGCCGCTGATGCGGGTGGTGACGGCCGCCTTGGCCTTGCCGACGTCGGCGCTCTTGATGGCGTCGGCGATCTCGCCGAGGGCGCCGCCCAGGTTGAGTTTGCCGAGTTCGGCCTTGAACCAGTCCCAGGCCTTGCCGATCACGTTCGTTTCCTTGAGGGCGCGGAGGATGTCCTTGAGGGGGCCGGGGACCCAGTTGGTCAGGGTGGTGAGGATGCTCTCGGCGCTGCCGGACACGGCGCTGCCAGTGACGAGATCCTTGCCGAACGCCAGGCACAGTTCGCGGTAGCCGGGCAGGACAGTGAGGCCCTTGGTGATGAGCTCCTTGCCTTTGGCGGCAAGCGCGGCGGCGCCGTCCTGGACCTTGTCGCCCACCCAGTTGGCGGCGTCGCCGAGGATGCCCCAGTCCCGCTGGAGGGTCAGCTCGGGGCTGCGCTGCATGGCGGGGGGGTACAGGTCGTACAGCGGTTTCAGGTTGACGTGCCGGGCGGCGCCGTCCTGCACGCGTTGCAGGGCGGCTTTCTGGCTGTACACTCCGGGGGCGTGCGGGCCGTCCCGGTGCGGGACGGGGGGCAGCAGGCCCTTGGGGCTGGGCATGACCTGCGCGAGTTTGGCGCCCATGCTGCGCGCCTCGCTTTCCAGGCCGGCGTCGGGGTCCACGCCCTTGCCCACCTTGCCCTGAGCCTGCTGGACGGTGTGGGTGACCTCGTGCGCGAGGAGTTCCAGGCCGGAGCGGGTGTTGGGGTTGAACTTCCCGGAGCGGAAGTAGATGTCCGTGCCGGTCGTGAAGGCCACGGCGTTCACGCCCTTGGCGAGCTTGTCCGCTTCGGCGTCGTCGTGGATGCGCACGCGGGTGAGGTCGTGGTTCAGGCCCTGTTCCAGGTGCCGCCGCACCGCCTCGGGGAGAGGATTGCCGGTCCCGCGGCGTTCCTGAATGCGTTGCAGCACGGGCCGGGTGGCCTGCTCGTTCAGTTCCGCGAGCTGCCGCTGCACGGCCACCTGCGCCTGCGCCTGCTGCGCGGCGGCCTGAGCGTCCTGGTGGCGCTGGACATGCAGGTCCACGGCGCGCTGCAGGGCGGGGCGGTCACTGGCGGGCACGAGCCCCAGCACGCTGCGGCCCACGTGACTGGTCAGGGGATGGTGGTGCAGCTGACCGATCAGTTCCCCGTACGCCTCGTTGCGTTCCGCGCCGGGCCGGCGGTCCTGTCGGTAGCCCTGCCCGAGTGTCTCGGCGACCTGCCGTTGCAGCGCGGTGTATTCCGCGTGCTGGCGGGGGTTGAGGTGCCGGCCCTCGGCCTGGGCGGCGCGGGTGGCGAGGCGCTGGATCAGCGCGGCCGGGGAGCCCGGGGCTGCGGGGACGGGCATGGGTGAAGGCGTGCTGAGGCTGGTCGGGGCTGGGCTGGCGGCCGCCTGGGCGCGCTGCACGGCCGCCGTGAGGGCCTGCCGTTCCTGTCGGTCCAGCTGCGCGGCCCGGAGGACCGGCGCGGCCGCCTGCCGCTGGGCCTGGGTGGGCGTGCTGACCAGCCGTTGCAGCCCCTGCGTGAGGCTCCGGGCTGGGGGGGCAGGCAGCGCGACGCGGGGGGCCGGGGTGACGGCCGGCTGGTGCTGGGGGGTGGGGTTGACGCGGACAGTTCCGGGTTTGGGGGCGTGCTGCATCGGTGCTCCGGCCTGGGGCGAGGGGGCGGGGGAGAGGACGGCCAGGTCAAGCGGCAATGAGAGAACGCCCCCAGTCTAGCGGACGGGGGCGGGACGTGCCGGGGGTTTGTCGCACGCGGCGTGTGGGACGTCAGTCGCGGCGGCGCAGCAGCAGGGCCAGCAGGAAGATCGCGGTGTTCATCAGCACGATGGTCGCGCCGGGCGCGGTGTTCAGGTAGTAACTGGCGTACAGCCCGGCTGTGCCGCCCAGCACACCCAGCAGCGCCGCGAGCCCGATCATCTTCTTTAGGCTGCGGGCCAGCAGGCGCGCCGCGGCGCTGGAGGTGATCAGCAGGCTCACGCTGAGGGTCGTGCCGACGAGCTGCACGGTCATCACGACGACCAGCCCGATCACGATCAGCAGGCCGCTTTCCAGCAGCCGCACTGGCAGGCCGATGGCGCGGGCCTCGGTGGGGTCGAAGCTCGCGAGCAGCAGTTCCTTCTGCACGGCCGTGAGCAGCGCCCCGACCAGCAGCGTGACGCCCAGCGTGCTCCACAGGTCCGCGCGGGTCACGCCCATGGGGTTCCCGATCAGGAAGTTGCTCAGGTCGGTGGTGAAGGAACTCGCGCGGGACAGCATCACGATGCCCAGCGAGAACATGCCCACGAACACGATCCCGATGGCGCTGTCCTGCTTCAGGCCGCTCTGCCGGCCCACCGCGCCGATGCCCAGCGCGGTCAGGACCGCGGCGATCAGGGCGCCCACCAGCAGGTTCCCCTTCATCAGGAAGGCCGCCACGATCCCCGGCAGGACCGCGTGGCTCATGGCGTCCCCGATGTAACTCAGGCCGCGCAGCACCACCCAGGCGCCCACCAGGGCGCACAGCACGCTGACCAGCGCCACGGCCGCCAGCGCCAGCTGGAAGAACTCGAATTCCAGGGGGCCTGTGAGCCACGCCAGCACCTCAGACCACCTCGCTGCCCGACGTGTGCGCCGGGCCGAGCAGGGACGTGCTGAAGGTCGCCTCGATGTTCGCCGCGGTGTACACCTCGGCGGGCGTGCCGTCGGCGATTACCCGGCCGTTGACCAGCACGAGGTGATCGCACCATTTCTTCGCCTGTTCCAGGTCGTGCGTGACCATCACCACCGCCCGGCCCTTGTCCGCCTGGGCGCGCAGCAGCGCCATCAGGCCCTCCTGCGTGACCGGGTCCACGCCGGTCAGCGGTTCGTCCAGCAGCAGCAGGTGGCCCTGCCGGGCCAGCATGCGCGCCAGCAGCACCCGCTGACGCTGCCCGCCCGACAGCGCCCCGATGTGCCGGCCCCGCAGCTCGTACACGCCCGTCTCGCGCAGGGCGTCCTCCACGATCACGCGGTCCTTGCGGCTGGGGAAGTGCAGCCAGCCCAGCCGGCCGGTGCGGCCCATCATGGCGACGTCCCACACCGTTACCGGAAAGGCCCAGTCCAGCGTCTGCTGCTGCGGCACGTACGAGATGCAGTCCGGGGAGTGGCCGGGGTCGAACACCGCGCGGCCCTCCGCGGCCGGCACCAGGCCCACCAGGGCGCGCAGCAGTGTGCTTTTCCCCGCGCCGTTCGGGCCGATGATCGCGCTGAACGACCCCGCCTCGAACCGCACCGTCGCGCCGCGCAGCGCCACGTGAGGGCCGTAGCGGACGGTCAGGTTCTCCACGCCAAGCACGGCGGCAGTGTAGAGCACGCCGCCGCCCGGAGGCCCAGGTCAGGGCAGCGGCAGCCGCAGCAGGCGCAGCGCCACCCGCCACCCCGCGCCGGCCGCCTCGCGCACCAGCCCCAGGTCCAGCGTCACGTCACCCGGCTGGTGGTAGGTGGAGTCCAGACCGCGGTGAAAGTACAGCGTGGGCACCCCTGCCTCCCGGAAGGGCGCGTGATCGCTGCTGCCGGTCACGCCCTCCTCGCTGGGAACGCCGGTGACCTCCCGCGCGACCTGCACCAGGGGCCGCTGCCCACGCAATTCCAGGGGCCGGGCGGGCAGGCCCACCATGTCGAAGTTCAGCATGCCCCGGAGTTGCGTGACCAGCGCCCAGTTGGATTTCACGAAGTGCTGCGAGCCGAGCAGGCCGTCTTCCTCTGCGTCGAACAGCACGAACACGCTGCGCGCCGCCACCGGGGTGTTCGCGGCCCGCCGGGCGATGTCCAGCACGGCCAGCGTGCCGGACAGGTTGTCGTTCGCGCCGGGCGAGAGGTGCACACTGTCCAGATGCGCGCCGATCAGTACGGAGGGAGGCGCCGCGGCCGGCCGGAACGCCACGAGGTTCACGGCCCGGGCCTCCACGGGCGCCACGTGCACCGCCACCGTCACGGCCTGTCCGGTCGTCATGGCCTGCGCGGTGCTCCGGCTGACGGCCAGCACTGGGAAATCCAGCCGCAACCCCAGGCGCCCGCCGTGCACGGTGTCGTCCGGCCCGGCCAGCACCACCGCGAACGCCCCGGCGATCATGGCGTTGAGGACCGGGGTGATCAGGGGCAGGTCGCTGCGCTCGATCACCGCGACCCTGCCCCGCACGTTCACGTTCAGGAAGTCGCTGTCCACCCCGGTGCCCGGCACCCGGACGGCCTCGGCGGTCACCTGCCCACCCGTGGACCCCTGCAGCGCCCGGCCGGAGAGAACCTGCGCCGGCCCGCCCGGGGTGGCGGGAGGCACCGTCACCGTGGAGCCCAGGTCGTTCAGGCGGCGGTATCGGAATTCCTCCCGGCGCGTCTGGTAGCCCAGCGCCCGGAACTGCCCTTCCAGGTACGCGCGGGCCTGTTCGTTGGCCGGGCTGCCCACCACGCGCGGCCCAAAGGCGAGCACCCGGCGGGCCTGCGCCCCCAGATCGTCGCCAGTGGCAACCGCGGCCACTCGCGGGGGCCGGGCCGTCTGGGCCGAGGAGAGGACGGAGGGCAGGCCCAGCAGGAGCGCCGTGGTCAGCAGAAAGGGGGTGGGACGTGAGGGGAGAGCGCGGCGCACCGGCCCAGGAAAGCACACGCCCGGGCGGCCCTTCAGGAGACCAGCTGCTTTTCCGCGGGCTGCGCCGCCGGCCTGAGGCGGGCGGGCCACGCGCTGGCGACCACGCTGCCCAGCACCAGGGCCGCGCCCAGCCACTGCGCCGGGCCCAGTGTGCGGTGCACGATCAGGACGTCCAGGATCAGGGCCGTGAAGGGACTCAGGGGCGCGAGCAGGCTCACCTGCTGCACCGGCAGGTGGTTCAGGCCGCGCTGCCACAGCAGGGCCGCCACGGCCGTGCCGACCAGCGTGAGGAACCCCAGCGCCAGCCAGCCGTTCAGGGGCAGCGAACCCAGCCGCGGCAGGTCCGCGGCGCTGAGGGGCAGCAGCAGCAGGCCGCCCAGCGTGAGGTCCCAGGCGACCTGGTGCAGCGGGGTGGCGCCGGCCGGCGCGCCCCAGCGTTTGAAGAGGGTGACGCCCAGGGCGTTGACCAGCGCGAACCCCAGCGCCATCAGGATGCCCAGGGGGTCCAGCCGCCCGCCGCCGGACACGCTGATCAGGGCCACGCCCACCAGCCCCAGGCCGGCCAGGGTGAGGTTGCGGCGGCTGGGCGGCTGGTGCAGCAGCGGCCATGCCAGGAACACGACCAGCATGGCGCTGCTGGCGCCGATGGTGGCGGCCACCCCGCCCGGCAGCCGCAGCGCCGAGGCGTACAGCAGCGTGAAGAACAGGCCCTGGCGCAGCAGGGACAGCACCGCGATGCGGCCCCACCACGCGCGCGGGGGGAGGCTGCGCACCAGGGCGAGCAGCAGCAGACCGGCGGGGAGGATGCGCAGCGTGCCCAGCAGCGGCGCAGGCAGATTGCTGAGGTACGTGGTGGTGATGAGGTAGGTGGTGCCCCAGATCAGGGGTGCCACCGCGGTGAGCAGCAGAACCGGGTTCATGGGTGGGACCGGGGAGACAGGGGAGGGGCGGCGCGCATGGGTCCACCATACGCCCATTACTTAGACGTCTAAATAAGCCGCGTGGCCTAGCGGGACGGCGCCACCTCCAGCCCATGCAGACGGTGGTAGAACAGCCGCATGTCCACCCGCCGCCACGTTCAGCGCATCCACGACGACTGGCGCCGCGTCCGCCCCGACCTCGACCCCACCCCCATGCGGCGCCTGATCCTGCTCAACCTCACCGCCCGCCTGGCCCTGGACCAGATCGAACGGACCCAGCAGACGCACGGCCTGAACCTCGCCCAGGCCGACCTGCTGCTCACCCTGTACCGCAGCGCCCCCGACCAGGGCCTCACGCCCGGCGAACTCACCAACCTGATCGCCATCACCCCCGCCAGCATCACCAACCGCCTGGACCGCCTCGAACACGACAACCTGATCGCCCGCACCCCCGACCCTCACGACGCCCGCGCCCGCCGCGTCCGCCTCACCCCCGAGGGCCGCGCCCGCGTCGAGGCCCTGCTCCCCGACCACCTCGGCAATGAGGAACGCATGCTCGCCGGCCTCACCGACGCCGAACACGCCGACCTGGAACGCCTGCTGCTGAAACTCGCCGGGCACCTCGAGGACCTCACCCCCTGAGCCACGCGGCCGATGCCCGGAACGGAACCCGGCCCCGGACTGCCGGTAGGCCCGGTTCCCTGATCCTGATCAACGGCGCGTCCAGCGCGGGAAAGACCACGCTGACCCACGCCCTGCGCGACACCCTGCCGATCCCGTTCCTGCACTTCAGCCTGGACTTCTTCCACTTCGGCGACGCGGTCCTGCCCCGCACCCCGGACGGGACACTCCGCGACTGGGCACGGGTGCGGCCTCAGCTGTTCGAGGGCTTCCACCGCTGCCTGCCCGTCCTCCTGGACGCCGGGAACAACCTGGTCGTGGACGACATCATCGAGACGCCGCAGATGTGGACGCAGTTCCAGACGCTGCTGCGCGGCCACGACGTGTTCCTGGTCGGTCTGCACTGCCCCCTGGCCGAACTTGAACGCCGAGAGCAGGCCCGCGGGGATCGCCGCGTCGGGGATGCCGCCCGCGACCTGCTCACCGTTCACGCCTTCACGCCCTCCCACCGGGAACTGGGGTGCAGTGCGTCTCCAGAGCAGAACGACGCCTGGGTCAGTCAGGCCTGGAGGCGGCAATCCGCTGCCGAACGCTGACCGGACCGCTGCCGCGCCCGTCCTGTGCGTCACGCAGGGACACCCCCTAGGCAATCTGGCGCTCCCCGCGCCTGCCCCGCTGCGGCACACTGGCCCGCATGTGGAACACGCTGCACCCGAACGTCAGGATCCGCATCATCAACTCCTTCCTGACCCGCATGGTGGGCGGCGCGATCTTCCCGTTCATGGCCATCTACTTCACGCACCACCTGGGCGCGGCCCTGGCGGGCCTGCTGCTGATGCTGCTGGTCGCCGTGCAGTTCGTCGCCGGTCTGTACGGCGGCGGCCTCGCGGACGCCTGGGGCCGCCGCCGCACCCTGCTGGCCGGTGAGGTCCTGAAAGTCGCCGCGTTCGCCGCGCTGCTGCTCGCCAACCTGCACGCGCCGCTGCCCTGGCTGACCTTCGCCACGCTGGTCGCCATCAACGTGGCCAACGGTCTGATCAACCCGGCCGCCGAGGCGATGCTGGTGGACGTCAGCACCCCCGAGACGCGCACGTTCATGTACTCCGTGAACTACTGGGCGATCAACGCCAGCCTCCTGATCGGCACGCTGCTCGGCGGGTGGCTGTACCAGGACCACTTCCAGGCGCTGCTGGCCGGGCTGCTGGGCATGTCCTTCGTCACGCTGTTCCTCGCCTGGACCCGCATGAGTGAAACGCTGGGCGGCCCGCGCCCCACGCGCGCCGAGGTGCGCGGGCGCATGGGGCCGGGGCCGCTGCTGCGCAGTTACGCCCAGGTGGTCGGGGACCGCGCCTACCTGCTGTTTCTGCTGGGGTTCGTGCTGCTCATGAGCATCGAGATGGGCCGCCAGAACTTCATTCCCGTGCACCTCGCGCAGGACTTTCCCGTGCAGGCGCTGTTCGGCGTGCCGCTGACCGGCGTGAAGGCCATGAGCTTGATGACCGCCATCAACACCGTCATGATCGTCCTGTTCACCATTCCCGCCAGCCGCTGGGTGCAGGGCCGCGACCTGCGGCGCGTGATGGCCGCCGGGTTCCTGCTGTTCACCGCGGGCTTCGCCGGCCTGAACGGCAGCGCGCACCTGGGCACCCTGATGCTCGCCAGCGTGGCCCTGAGCATCGGTGAACTGCTGTACGTGCCCAGCCGCCAGACGCTGCTGGCCGACCTGATCCCGGAGGACCGGCGCGGCGCGTACCTCGCCGTGAACGGCCAGACCTTCACGCTCGGGAAGTGGATCGCCGCGCTCGGCGTGCCGCTGGGCGCCCAGATCGGCCCGGGCGGCATGCTGGCCGCCGTGCTGCTCACCGGCGTGGCCGCCACGGCCCTCAGCCTCGCCGGGCTGCGCCGCCCCGCCGCGCCCGCCCGCGTGCCCGTCCCGGAGAGCGTCTGACGCGCCTGACCTCCCTGATCGCCGCGTACCCCCGGCCCTTCTGGCTGCTGTGGACGGGCACCCTGATCAACCGCACGGGCGAGTTCGTGGTGCCGCTCCTGGGTTTTTACCTCACCGCGCAGCAGCACATGAACGTGGGGCAGGTCAGCGTGATCCTTAGCGCGCTGGGCGTGGGCCGCTTCCTCGCCGAGGGCTTCGGCGGGCAGCTCAGCGACCGGTACGGCACCGCCTTCACCATGACACTCGCCCTGACCGGCGGCGGCCTCATGCTGCTGCTGCTCGCCCAGGCGCACACCTTCGCGCAGCTGTTCGCCGGGGTGCTCGCCTACTCCCTCCTGACCGCCATGTACAAACCCGCCGCCAGCACCGCCGTCGCCGACCTCACCGCCGGCCCGCAGCGCGCCCGGGCGTACAACCTGCTGTACTGGGCGATCAACGTCGGCGCGTCCATCGCCCCGGTCCTCGGCGGCGTCCTCGCCGGCCTGAACGCCCGACTGCTGTTCTACCTGGACGCCCTGACCATGTTCGTGTACGCCGCGATCCTCACCCTCTTCTACCGCGCGCCCCGCACCCCGCACGAGCACACCCGCAGGGCGGCCCTGCTCCCCCGCGACCGGCTGCTGTGGCAGTTCTGCCTCGCCACCCTGCTGTACGCCCTGACCTACCAGAGCTACAAATTGCTCGCCCTGGTGTTCGCGCAGCAGGGCTACGCAGCCGTGCAGTACGGCCAGGTGCTCGCCGTGAACGGCCTGCTGGTGATCCTGCTGGGCCTCCCGGTCGGGCACTTCATCGCCCGCACCAGCCACCCCCGCTGGCAGGTCGCGGGTGCCGCGCTGCTCGGCACGGGCTTCCTGCTGCACGCCTTCGCGCACACCCTGGGGCAGCACGTCCTGGCCGTCACCGTCTGGACCCTGGGCGAGATTGTCGCCTACAGCATCAGCAAGACCATCATCAGCGAACTCGCCCCACCCCAGAACCGCGGCGCGTACATCGGGCTGGTGGGCAGCATGAGCGGCCTCGCCACCCTCATCGCGCCCCTGCTGGGCGGCGCGCTGCTCCAGCACCTCGGCGCCGCGCCCATGTGGACCGCCATGGCCGGCGTGGGCTTCACGGCCGCCGCGCTGTACCTGTGGCTGGAGGCCCGCGTCACCCGCCGGCGCGCGGAGACGGCCCGCTGGGAAGCGGCCCTGCCGGCCGGCTGAACATGCCCGCCAGCAGGCACCCCCAGCCCACCGTTTCCAGCACCGTCACGAACACCCCCACCAGCCCCTGCATCCGCAGGGCCATTCCGGCCGTAAGATCCTGCTCCGCCATGTATCCGGGGAGCCAGACAGTCAGCCCGCTGCCCACCACCCGCGTGACGCCCAGGATGACGAACGCGGCGATCGCCCACCGCAGCGCCGGCCTTTCCCGAACATGAAGGGCGGCCAGCACGGCCCCGGTGAACCAGACGGCCAGGACGGGGAATTGGCCCAGCGCGGGCCACAGGACAGCTTCGAGGAAGGACATCAGTGGGCCAGCATCGCAGAGTCGCCCGGCAGGTGAAGGCGAATCTGAGGGGAGCGCTCGGCATGACTGGCCATATGAAGAGTGCCCCCTCGCGTGCAGGGGGCACTCTTCATCCGTGCTGATCAGATCAGCTTGAGTTCGCTGTCCTGGTTGAGGTGCGCGAGGTGCTGGGGCAGGTTGCCCGGCTTGTCCATCACGATCTGCTCGGCCTTGTAGCTGCTGCGCACGAGCGGTCCGGCGACGACTTCCATGAACCCGAGCTGCATGCCTTCCTCGCGGATCTCGTCGAACTCGGCGGGGGAGACGTAGCGGTCCACCGGCAGGTGGTGCATGGTGGGGCGCAGGTACTGTCCGAAGGTGAGGACGTCCACGCCGGCGGCGCGGCAGTCGCGCATGGCCTCGCGGATCTCCTCGCGGGTCTCGCCCAGGCCCAGCATGATGCTGGTCTTGGTGATCACGTCCGGGCGGGCCTTCTTGGCGTGCGCGAGGACGGCCAGGGTCTGGTCGTAGCTGGCGCGGATGTCGCGCACGGGGTGCGTGAGGCGCCGCACGGTTTCCAGGTTCTGGGCGTAGGTGTCCACGCCGCTGTCCAGCACGAGATCCACGCAGTGGGTGTTGCCGCCGAAGTCGGGCGTGAGGGCCTCCACGCGGGTTTCGGGGTTGACCTGTTTGATGGCCTGGACGGTCTTGGCGAAGTGGTACGCGCCGCCGTCGGGCAGGTCGTCGCGGTCCACGCTGGTGAGCACCACGTACTTGAGGTCCATGAGGCGCACGCTGTCGGCGACGCTGCGGGGCTCGTCCAGGTCCAGTTTGCCCATGGGGTTCCCGGTGTCCACGGCGCAGAACCGGCAGGCGCGGGTGCAGACGTGGCCCATCAGCATGAAGGTGGCGGTGCCGCGCGACCAGCATTCGCTGATGTTGGGGCACATCGCTTCCTCGCAGACCGTGTGCAGGCGGTGTTCCTTGACGATCTTGCGGACCTCGGTGTACACCTGCCCGGTGGGAATGCTGATCTTCAGCCAGTCGGGTTTCTTCTCGCGGACGGGGACGCTGTCCTTGCGGTAGATGCCGTTCTTGATGAACCTGATTTCCTTGTCCTGCGTGTCTTGCTGCGTCATGCGTTAACTCCCCGCCCGGGCCACTGGCGCTGCGCCCAGTTCCGGGATGGTCCAATCATAGGTGGCGAAGGTCTGGCGGAAGGCGTCCGAGAGTGCTTTTTTCGCGTCCGGGATGCTGGCAGTGCGCGGCAGGCCGCGCAGGTCGTACTCGCGCTGCACGCTGGTCATCTGCGTGCCTTCCAGGCCGCACGGCACGATCAGGTCGAAGTGGTCCAGGTTCGTCGTGACGTTCAGGCCGATGCCGTGCAGCGCCACGTGACGTTTGACGGCCACGCCGAAACTGGCGATCTTCTGGTCGTACGCGCGGCCGTTCACGGTGCGCGGGTCCACGTACACGCCCGCGTACCCGGGGTTCGGCCGGGCGTCCGGGAGGCCCAGGGTATGCAGTGCCTGAATGGTCGCGCCTTCCAGCAGCCGCAGGAAGTCCACGATCTTGCGGCCCACTGGGAAGATCGCGTACGCGACGAGCTGACCAGGGCCGTGGTAGGTGACGTCCCCGCCGCGTTCGATGTCCAGCACCTCGATGTTCTGGGCGTGCAGGTACTCGCGCGTGACCACGATGTTCGTGCCTTCCCGGGCCTTGCGGCCGAGCGTGAGGACAGGCGGGTGCTCCAGCAGCAGCAGTGTGGGCCGTCCGCCGCCGGCCACGCGGTCGTGGTGCGCGTGCTGCAACTCCCACGCCTGCCGGTAGGGGAGGACGCCCAGGTCCAGGATGTCGAACGCCGACTCGGTCACGTCCCGGATTCTAGGGGCCGGCCCCGGCTTTTTGCGTGTCCGGGTCACCCATTCCGGACGGATTGACAATCCTGGCTGGTGAATGCCGCGGCGCGTGATGGTGGGCCCCACACCGCTCCCTTCAGCCCTCGAAGATGTCGCTGCTGAGGTAACGGTCCCCGCGGTCACAGACGATCACCACGATCACGCCCGACGCCAGTCCGGCCGCGACGCGCGTGGCGGCCGTCACCGCCCCACCGCTGCTCATGCCGGCGAACACCGCCTCGTCCCGCGCCAGCCGGCGGGTCATGGCGGTGGCGTCCTCCTGGCTCACGTCCACCACCTGATCCACCCGCTCGGGTTCGAAGATGGTCGGCAGGTACTCCTTCGGCCAGCGGCGGATGCCGGGAATGCTGGACCCCTCGGTGGGCTGCACGCCCACGATCTGCACCGCCGGGTTCTGCGCTTTCAGGTAGCGGCTCACGCCCATGATGGTGCCGGTGGTGCCCATGCTGGACACGAAGTGCGTGACGGCCCCGCCCGTGTCCCGCCAGATTTCGGGGCCGGTGCTCTCGAAATGCGCGCGGGGGTTGTCCGGGTTGCCGAACTGGTTGAACATCCAGTACCCGCCCCCCGCCACCTTCGCCCGCGCGTAATCGATGGCCCCCTCCATGCCGACCTCGGTGGGCGTGAGGGTCACGGTGGCGCCGTAGGCGCGCATGGTCTTGACCCGTTCGGCGGTGGCGTTAGCCGGCATCACCAGTTCCAGGTTCAGGCCGTACTGCCGGGCCAGCATTGCCAGGGCGATGCCGGTGTTGCCGCTGGTCGGTTCGATCAGCCGGGTCTCGGGGGTGATCTCGCCGCGGCCCAGCGCACCTTCGAGCATGCTGCGCGCCGCGCGGTCCTTCACGCTGCCACCCGGGTTCTGGCCCTCCAGTTTCGCGTACAGGTCCACGCCCGGGCGGCTCAGGGACTTCAGGTGCACCAGGGGCGTGTTGCCGATCAGGTCCGTCAGGGTGCGGGTGGGGGCGGTCATGCCGGAATTGTAGACCTGAAGGGTCGGGTTTCGGGGGGCCGTGGGGGCCGGTGCCTATACTCGGCCGTATGGAAGGCCGCCCCGCCCTGGACACGGAATTTTTCACCCGGCTGATGCGTCACCACCAGCAGGGCCGCCGGTATCCGCCGTCCACCTGGGCGGTGGGCTTCGCCGAACGCCTGCTGTTCGCGCTGTTCCCCGAACACGAGGGCCGCTGCCTGGACAGCCTGTCGGAACTGCGCGCCGAGTTCAGCCTGCTGCACGCCGAACTGCTGCGCATCCTGGTTCCCCTACAACCGGAACTGCCGCGCCCCGCGGCCGCGCTGGCCGCAGACTTCATGGACACGCTGCCCGGCACGTTCGACACGCTGATGGCCGACGCGCAGGCCCTGCTGGCCGGCGACCCGGCCGCCCGCAGCCTGTACGAGGTGATCCGCGCGTACCCGGGTTTCTACGCCGTGGCGCTGTACCGCATGGCGCACACCCTGCACCGCCTGGGGGTGCCGCTGCTGCCGCGCCTGATCACCGAACACGCCCACGGGAAGACCGGCATCGACATCCACCCGGGCGCGGTGATCGGCCCGGAATTCTGCATCGACCACGGCACCGGCGTGGTGATCGGCGAGACCGCCCGCATCGGGCAGCGGGTGAAGCTGTACCAGGGCGTCACGCTGGGCGCTCTGAGCGTCACCAAGGACCTCGCGGCCGTCACGCGCCACCCCACCATCGAGGACGACGTGATCATCTACGCCGGCGCCACGATCCTGGGCGGCGACACCGTGATCGGGGCGGGCAGCATTATCGGCGGGAACGTGTGGCTCACGCAGAGCGTGCCGCCGCACTCGCGCGTGTACTACCACGGCGGGGACGAGGTCCGCCCGCCCAGCCCCGCCCGCTGACCCCGGCCCGACCAGATGACGGATGCCAGCCCTGGCGCCGACCTGTAGGCTCGGGCATGCCTGAACTGCTCTGGCCCTCCGAACGGTACAAAGACAGCTTCCTGAACGCCGCGCGCGAGGCGCAGGAGGCCGGCAGCGGCCTGGGCGACACGCTCGCCCTGAACCTGCCCGCCGTCACCGCCGACTTCGCGGCCTACCTGAGCAGCCTGCGGCAGTACGAGCCGGGCCAGCCCCTGCCCGAGGGGTACGTGCACAGCGAGACCCTCTGGCTGGTGGAGGGCGGCGAGTACCTGGGCCGCGTGAACCTCCGCCACACCCTGAACGCGCGCCTGCGCGAGTTCGGCGGGCACATCGGGTACGAGATCCAGCCCTCGGCGCGGGGGCGCGGGTACGCCACCCAGGCCCTGCACCTCGCCCTGGAGCGCGCCCGGGACCTGGGCCTGGAGCGGGTGCTGCTCACCTGCGACGTGGTGAACCTGGGCTCCCGCCGCGTGATCGAGAAAGGGGGCGGCGTCCTGGAAGGGGAATTCACGGTCCCGGGGCACACCGAGCCCATCCGGCGGTACTGGATTCCCCTCTGACCCCGGGGCGCCTTGCCGGGGCGGGGGGCGGTCCGGTATACTTTCCCGGTTTGATTCCCGCCAAGCGGGGGTCAGTGAACTGGAGTAAGAACGTCCCTCCCGCGCCCAGGCCGGTTCGAGCGACGGTCCGCTGCCCGAAGGAGCAAAGCATGCAGAACCAGGTGAAAGTCAACCGTGGCGCCATCCTCCGCGCCGTTGAGCAGCCCCACATCAAGACCGACGCGCCCGACTTCCGCCCCGGCGACACCGTCCGCGTGGAAACCAAGGTCGTGGAAGGCAACCGCACCCGCAACCAGGCCTTCGAGGGCGTCGTGATCGCCATCAACGGCACGGGCAGCCGCAAGAGCTTCACCGTCCGCAAGATCTCCTTCGGTGAAGGCGTGGAGCGCGTGTTCCCCTTCAGCAGCCCTCTGCTCGCCAAGGTCACCGTGCTCGAGCGCGGCAAGGTCCGCCGCGCCAAGCTGTACTACCTGCGCGACCTGCGCGGCAAGGCCGCCCGCATCAAGAATGATCGCAGCCGCGTGATGAAGGATGCCGCGCGCGCCCAGGCCCAGAAGGCCAGCGCTGCCGCGGCCGAAGCGGCCCCCGAAGCCCAGGGCGAATAAGCCCCGGCTTCATCCGAAACGCCGCCTGCCCCCCTGGGGTGGGCGGCGTTTCCCTTTCCCTACGGCTGCTACCCTCCGGACGTGACCCACTCCCGCTCCCCCCGCGCCCTGCCCGCCGGCCTGCCGCTGCTGCTCGCCTTCGACCTGGACGGCACCCTGATTCCCGAACTGGCCACCACCGTCCCGGAGACGTCCGTGCAGGCCCTGGCGCGGCTGCGGGCGCTGGGCGTGAAGGTCGCCGTGATCACCGGCCGCGACACGCTGCCCCGCGCGGTCATGCAGGCCGCGCAGCCGGACGCCGTGAGCACCAACAACGGCGGCCGGATCGAACTGCACGGGGAACTGCACACCGAGGCCCGCTTCAGCGCCGAGGATCTGGAGGCCGTGCTCGCCCATGAACTGCACGACGCGCGGGTGGTGATTTTCACCCGCGACGGCCTGTACGTGGACCTGCCGGCCGGCGCGCCGCCCGAGGCGTGGATGCTCGCCCGCGGGTACCGCCCGCTGGCCGAGGCGCCCCGCGAGGGCATCCTGAAGGTCGGGTTCTACCACCCGCGCGTGGCGGATCTGGCGGGCCGGCTGCGCCGCACGCACCCCCACCTGGTCCTGACGGGCGCGCAGGCCCCGTACACCGAATTCCTGACCGTCACGCCCGAGGGCGCGCACAAGGGCGCCGCCCTGACCCTGATCGCGGACGCGCTGGGCATCCCGCACGACCGGACCGTGGCCTTCGGGGACAGCGACAACGACGTCGCCATGCTGGAGGTCGCCGGGTATGCCGTGCAGTCCGGCACGCTGCCGCTCCTGGCCGGGCACGCCGACGCCCAGGTGGGCGGCCCGGACAGGCTGGGCGAGTACCTGCACGCCCTGGCCGACCGCCTGGAAGGCTGAACGGCACACAGGTGAAGGCCGGACACCCTAAATGGGGTATCCGGCCTCTTCCTTGCGAGTATCAGCCCTGCTCGGTGGCGGGCACGTTCCGGGCTTCCTCGACGTCCCGCTGCTCCTTGCGGCCGTCGTGCTCGGTGTTGCGGGCGGCGTTCGCCTCGCGGTCGTTCACGCCCTTGAACGAGGGCTTCTCGTCGTGCCGGATCTCGTGCACTTCCTTCTTGTTGCGGTCGTAGTCCTGGGGCTGGCTGGTGTGGCCGCTGTTCTTGTCGTCTTTGTCGGGCATGCCCGGAGTGTGCCACCGGGGGGCAGGCTGAACAGTTGTGAAGCCTCAAGCCGCGTTCACGCAGGCCCGCCGGGTGAAGGCCACGTGAACACCAGCACCCGGGGATGCGACCCGTCCGGGTCCGTCCAGGCGGCCACACCCTCGCCCGACGGCACCCACCCCAGCCGCGCGTACAGGCGCTGCGCGGCCCGGTTCTTCTCCTGCACCTGCAAGGTGAGCACGCCACCCCGCCGCGCCCCCTCGGCCTGCGCGGCCCGCATCAGCTGCTCGGCCAGGCGCTGCCCGCGCGCCTCCGGCGCCACGAACAGCCGCTTGACCTCCAGCCCGCCGCCCTCTCCGGGCGCGCGGCACAGCAGCACCTGACCGGCCGGCACGCCCCCCACCACCCCCACCCAGGCCGCGAGGGGCGCGCCGCCCTGCACGAAGGCGAGCGGGTTCTGCGGCCACACCGACGGGTACCCGTCCTGCTCGTGCACGCGCCGCAGCGCCGCCACCAGGGCCGGAAGGTCCCCGGGGACCCGTGGCCGGAGCCCACCCCCCGTCATGCCCGCCCCCGGTGCGGGGCACCCGTCCGGCGCCGGGGGCCGCCCGCATGGCAGAGTGGGAGGCGATGAGACTCGCGGTGATCTCCGACGTTCACGGCAACGCCTTCGCGCTGGACGCCGTGCTCCAGGACCTGCGCGCGGAGGCCCCCGACCTGATCGTGAACCTGGGCGACCAGGTGGAGGGCTCCGCCGACCCCGCCCGCGCCGCCGCCCTGCAGGCCGAACTGGCCGCCGGGGGCGCCGTGGAGATCCGGGGCAACAACGAGGAGAAATTCTGGCCGGGCGGCAGGCGTCACCCCATCAGTGTGCACATGGGCGAGTGGCTGGGCACGCAACTGGACCCGGCCACGATTCAGCACCTGGCCGCACTGCCCCGCGAGACGTGCGTCGCCGGCGGGCGGGTGTACGCCTGCCACGGCACGCCAGACAGCACCTGGCACATGCTGCTGTGGGCCTGGCACCCCGACCCCACCCACCCGCAGGGCGGCTGCTACCACGCCCGGGACGCCCGGGAACTGCGCCGCATCGTGGCCCCGCTGGAGGCCGAGGTGGTGCTGTGCGGGCACACCCACCGCCCCGGCCTGACCCGCGTGGGAGACACCCTGGTCGTGAACGCCGGGGCGGTCAGCGACCAGGTGGACGGCGACCCCCGCGCCCGCTGGACCCTGCTGGAACAGGGCCGTGGCGGGCGCTGGACCGTGGACTTCCGAACCGTGCCGTACGACGTGCAGGCCGCTGTGGCGTGGTCCCGGGCGCACTCGCCGTTCGGCGAGGCCGAGGCGCAGCTGCTCGAGAGCGGCGAGATGACCGCCCGGTCCCGCACCATTCCCGCCGAGTAGGCCCCGGCTCAGTCCTGCGCCGGTCCGCCCTCAGCCAGTTCCTCGCCCTGCGGGGCGTGGCGGGGGGCGGCGGTGCCGCGTTCGGCGGCGTCGTCCACCTTCCACTTCACCTGCCGCAGGAAGCCGCGGAACAGCCGGCTTTCGGCGCTGCTCATCAGCGCTCGGTCCAGCAGCGCCCGCCACAGCCGCAGGGTGTGCCGGGCCCGCACGGCGTCGGTGTAGCCGATCAGCTGCATGGTCTCGTGCAGGTGCCCGTACATGGCCTCCATCTCCTCGCGGGTGGCGGTCTTGCGGGTCAGTTCGGGCGGCTCGTCCTGCCCCTGCAGGAACTCGTAGCACACCAGCAGCACCGCCTGCGCGAGGTTCAGGCTGGCGTAGTCCCCGGTGGGGATGCGCACAGCCATCTGGCACTGCTCCAGGTCACTGTTGATCAGGCCCGTCTCCTCCGGCCCGAACACCAGCGCGGGCGCCGCGGCGTCCCGCACGAAGGGCCGCACCAGCGCCGGGTGCCGGGGTGGCGGCAGGTCCGCGCGCTGCCGGGCGGTGGTGCCCACGCTCAGGTCGCGGTCGGCCAGGGCGTCGCGCAGCGTCGGGTACACCCGCGCGGCCCGCAGGATGCCTTCGGCGTGCACGGCCATCGCCACGGACTGGCTGTCCAGGTAATCGCAGCGGGGCGCGACGATCCGCAGGTCGCTGGCGCCCATGTTCAGCATGGCGCGGGCCGCCGAGCCGACGTTGCCGGGCGTTTTCGGAGAGACGAGGACCACCGCGAGATTCACGCCGGGGATGCTACCGCGTTCCGGCGCATGGGCGGCCCCGCCGCTCAGGTGCCCGCGGCGTAGATGGGGTTTTCCAGTTCCACGCCCAGCCCCAGGCCCAGGTCGGCGGCCAGTTCCTCCGGGGTGTCCCCCCAGGATTCCACGCTCACGTCCGTGAAGCCCGCCTCGCGCGCCAGCGCGCACACGCCCAGCAGCAGCGCGGCGCGCAGCCCGCTGCCGCGCATGTCGGGCCGCACGCCGGGCGCGTCGATGCGCAGGTACCCGTCCTCCCGCGCGGCGCGGCACAGGCCCGCCGCGCGGCCCCCGGCGTCCACCGCGATCAGGCTCAGGGCGGAATCGAAGCCGCCCGCGCCCTCCTCGGCCGCCGCCGCGGCGACCGCGTGATGCCCGATGCGGTCCTCGTAGGTGCCCAGCGCGTCCAGGCGCGTGGCGAGGTCCGGCACGTCCGACAGGCGCCGCAGGGTCACGCCCTCCGGGCCGGGCGCGGCGGCGGTGGGCGTCGGCCCGGCCAGCATGCGGTACGCCGCCACCTCCCGCAGCCCCGCGCCCGAGAGCGCCCCGGCCGGCAGCATCAGGCCGTCCGCGAAGGCGTACACCCGGCCCAGTTCGGCGCGCGCGGCCTCCACCAGCGCCTGCGCCACCGCTTCCCCGTGCTCGCCGTCCAGGCTGCCGCCCATCAGTTCCATCCCGTGCGCCGGGCTGGGCCGCGCGCCCAGGGCGCCCAGCGCCTCTCCGGATTCGTCCAGCGCCACCCACGCGGCGCGCAGTTCGGCCTCCAGCCACCCCAGGTCGCCGGCCGGCGTGCCGTACAGCGCGGCGAACACATCCAGAACTCGGGAGGGCGGGGCAGGGGAGACCGTGAACGTCATGCCCGGCAGCGTAGCAGCCCCCGCCCGGCCCCACCCGGCCCGGCCAAGGGTCCGTCAATGCCGTTCAGGCCAGCCCTGGCGATGCGGCGCGTACCCTGGCGGCATGACCACCCCCGACTCCAGCCGGCCCCGCACAGTGCTGATGTTGCACGCCTACCCCCTGAACGCCCGCATGTGGGACGACCAGAAGGCCGCCCTGGAGGCCGCCGGGCTCACCGTGCTCGCCCCGGACCTGCCGGGCTTCGGCGCGGCGCCCGGCGCCATGACCAGCCTGGAGGAGACGGCCGCTGACCTGCTCGCCACCCTGCCCGCCGGACCGCTCGCCCTGGTGGGCCTCAGCATGGGCGGGTACCTGGCTATGGAGCTGCTCGCGCAGGCCCCGGACCGGTTCGCGCGGGTGGTGCTGGCCGACACGACCCTGCGCGCCGACCCTCCCGAGAAGGTCCAGGACCGCCACGCCCAGGCCGACCGCGTCCTGGAAGAAGGCCCCGGGTTCCTGATGGACGCCGCCCGCGACGAGCACCCGGCCGCCACCTTCAGGCGGGTGCAGCCCATGATCGAGGCCGCCACGCCCGAGGGCGTGGCCGGGGCGCTGCGTGCCATGGCCGCGCGCGGCGAGAGCCGCAGCGTACTGGCCGGCCTGCACGTGCCGCTGCTGGTGCTCGTCGGCGCGGATGACCCCGTCACCCCGCCCGACCGCGCGCAGGAAATCGCGGACGCCGGACGCGGGGACCTGGTCGTGATCCCCGGCGCCCGGCACCTGTCGAACCTGGACCAGCCCGCCGCGTTCACTCAGGCGCTGCTGGACTTCCTGACCTGAGCCTCAGGCCGCCGGGCCCGCCACCCGGCGGTACAGGTCCAGGTACTGCGCGGCCGGGCCCGCCCAGCTGAACTCCAGGTTCATGGCCCTCTCCACGCGCGCCGCCCACCCGGCCGGGTCGTTCAGGGCGGCCAGGGCCTGCGCGGCCGCGCCGGTCAGCGCCTCGGGCGTGGCCTCGCTGAACCGGAAGCCGACATCGTGTGGCACGGTGTCCACCAGCCCCCCCGTCTCCCGCACGACCGGCAACGTCCCGTAGCGCATGGCGATCATCTGCGAGAGTCCGCACGGCTCGAAGCGGCTGGGCATCGCGAACGCCTGCGCGCCCGCGTAGATGCGGTGCGCCAGCCCCTCCTGCAGGCCCTCCGCGAAGGTCACGCGCGGATGCTGCGCCCAGCCCCGGAACGCCGCCGTGAGCAGCGGGTCCCCGCCGCCCAGCACCACCACGTTCCAGTCCTGCGTGAGGTCCGGCAGCGCCTCCAGCAGCAGGTCCATGCCCTTCTGCCCGGCCAGCCGGCTCACGGTACCCAGCACCGGCGCGCCGTCCAGGCCCAGCTCGGCCCGCAGCGCCGCCGTGGCCGCCGCCTTGCCCTTCAGGTCCGCGTAGGTCGGGATGTCCGGGTCGGTGCGCGGGTCCCAGCGGTCCTGGTCCAGGCCGTTCAGGATGCCGCTCAGGCGCCCCTCCAACGTCAGGCGCACCATCACGCCGTCCAGGCCCTCCCCGTACTGCGCCGTGGTGATCTCCTGCGCGTACTGCGGGCTCACCGTGGTCACGTGATCCGCGAACACCAGCCCCGCCTTCATCAGGTTCACGTCCCCGTGGTACTCCACGCCCTCCACGCCCAGCATCCCGCCCGGCAGGCCCAGCCACGCGGCCGCCTCCGGCAGGTTCCAGCGGCCCTGATACTGCAGGTTGTGCACCGTGAACACGCTGCGCAGCCCCAGCAGCCGCGCGTGCGCCACCACCAGCCCCGCCTGCCAGTCGTGCCCGTGCAGGACGTCCGGCATCAGGTCCAGCGCCCGCAGGACCGGCAGGGCCGCCCGGCCGAACTGCGAGAAGCGCCACACGTCATCGTCGTGGTACAGGCCCGGGCGCCCGAACTCCTCCAGGCCCAGGAACAGGAACTGCACGCCGTCCTGCGTCAGGCGCCCTACCCGCACCGGGCCCACGCCCGGCACCACGCCCCGCCACACCTCTTCCGGTGCCCCCGCCAGGTCCGCGTACCAGGGACTCAGGACCACGGCCTCGGCCCCCTGCCGGGCCTGCACGGGTGGCAGCGCTCCCAGCACGTCCCCCAGGCCACCCGACCGCGAGAACGGAAAGACCTCGGACGCCACATGCACCACTCGCATACCCGCACTGTACGCCCCGCTCCCCGCCTGACCCGCCGCGTTTGACAAACCCAGACAGCATTGATACTCTTCCCCTCGCCCGAAGCAGGGCCTGCTCCCCGCAGCGGCCAAGGTCCACAGGTGCAATTCCCTCAGGGCTCTTAGCTCAACGGTCAGAGCAGTCGGCTCATAACCGATTGGTTGCCGGTTCAAATCCGGCAGGGCCCACCAACATCAGGGCGGTTAGCTCAGTGGTAGAGCATTCGCTTCACACGCGAAGGGTCGTAGGTTCAAGTCCTATACCGCCCACCAAATCATCCCAGACGGCGAAAATCCGTTCTGGGACTTTTCTTATCTGGCTACCAGTCTGACGGTCAAACCTTCAGGAGGGTCGCTATGAACATCCGTGATGCCATCGAAGCTTTTTTGCTGGACCACCGCGCCAGAGGCAGTCGCCCCAGAACACTTGAGTGGCACCGGTACACGCTCAGCTACCTGCTCCGGGACAGCCAGGATGCCGAGGTCGCCACGCTCACTGTCTTCGTCATCAACCAGGCGCTAGCCCGAGAGGTTAAGCCCAACACCTTAGCCAATTACGAGCGGTCTCTACGGGCGTTTTGCGCATGGCTGGTCGGTGTGGAGCTTCTAGCCAAAGACCCGTTTAAAGGTCGGAAGCGGGCCAAGCAGGTGTTCGAGCCAAAGCGCGTGCTGACGCCCCAGGAAATCTCGTTACTGTTTCAGGCGGCCAAGGCGGATAGACGGTGGAGATACCGAAACCCGGCTCTGCTGGCGGTATTCCTTGACTCGGGGTTACGAGCCTCAGAGGTGGCGCGCCTCAGTCTGGGTGACGTTGACTGGGAGACTGGGGTGCTGAAAGTGGAAGGCAAGACTGGACCCGGAACGGTTGCCATCGGCCGGCAGACCCTACGTTTACTCAAGCGGTACGTAAGCCATGAACGGAAAGCGAGATGCACAACCCTCTTTGTTCACGCAGGTAAGCCCTTGAGCCAGCCCTCCTTGACCCGGTGGGCAAGGCGTCTCGGTGTGAGGGTGCCCCAATTGCGGTTCCAGCCGATTTGCAAATCTCAGCGTACCTCAGCCCGCCTGTTCCAGGCGGGCAAATTCGTTCGGGGTCCGGCCACCAAGTGAGGTGTGGGGCCGGACGTCGTTGTCGTCCTGACGCCAGGCTGTGAGGATCAGGCGAGCCTGATCCAGGCTCTGGAACCAGTGGAGATTGAGGCACTCGTCCCGGACCCGACCATTGAAACTCTCGATGTAGGCGTTCTCCACGGGTTTTCCAGGCCGGATGAAGGTATGCGTGATGCCGCGGTCGTGGGTCCAGAGATCCAGGGCCTTGCCCGCGAACTCCGGGCCGTTGTCGGTGGTGATCGCCTGCGGTGCGCCCCTGAACCGCACCACGGCCTCGAGGACACGGACGACATCATGGCCCGTGATGGAGGTGCCGACGTGCATGACCAGGCACTCTCGGGTGAAGTCATCCACGACGTTCAGGACGCGGAACCGCTGACCGGAAGCCAGCTGATCGGCCATGAAGTCCAGGCTCCAGCGTTGATTCGGAGCAGAAACCTGCGGTTTCTGCTGACGCGCTCCCACGCTGAGTTTCTTCCGTTCTTTCTTCCGAACGGCGAGCCCTTCAGCCCGGTAGATCCGGTAGACGCGCTTGTGGTTCACGGTCTCACCTTCCCGGCCCAGCATCAGGTGAATCCGTCGGTATCCGAAGCGCGGTCGTTCCTGTGCCAGCGTGCGGAGACGCTCGACCAGGCGCTGGTCTTTCTCTCTTTTGGGGCTGTTCCGTCTTTGCGTGGTTCGGGAGAAGCCCAGCACCCGGCAGGCTCGTCGTTCACTGACCGTGAACGAATCCCGCAGCAGGGTCACCATCTGCTTTTTGAGGGGCGTCTGCGCCTGGGACGACGTCCCAGGCGTCACCACTTTCGTCCCACCACCTCTTTCAGCATCGCGTTGTCGAGCGACAGGTCAGCCACCAGCTTCTTGAGCCGCTGGTTTTCGGCTTCCAGTTGGCGGAATTTTCGAGTCTCGTCTTTGGTCATGCCGCCGTACTTGGCCTTCCAGCGGTAGATGGTCGTCATCGCGACTCCATGGAGTCGCGTCAGATCGCTGATCGGAGTCCCCGCCTCAAGCTGGCCGAGGATGTCCAGGATCTGCTGTTCCGTGTACCGTTTGCGTTTCATGCGCCTCCCAGTCTGCTGCTCGATTTGCAATCAGACTGGCACCGGAAACAGGGGCAAGGTCAGTGCCCGTCGCCAACGGTTTTGAAGAGTGGTGAGCACGTCGCCTCCACGCGGTAGGCGCGGCTTGAGGGTGAGATGTCCGTTACAGAGCGGGACAGAGTATTCTAGCGGTTGTATGACGGCTTCTCCTGGTAACCATCTTTGTTTTCTCATTCACAACGACACAATGTCGGGGCTAGTATGACCAACGCGTCCATTGCGAAGGAGCAAGAGTTCGATCTTGCCATGGTTGTGCGTGGTACACGCCGCCGGCTCTCATGGATTCTAGGCCTACCCATTTTTGTAGGAGCTCTTACTTACCTTGGATCAGGACTGCAGCCTCCCCTATATGCAGCAAAGTCAACACTAATTTCATCGTCTAGTACTACATCTGGCAATGATTTGCCGAGTGGCGGTACGGTGAAGGCTCCACCTCTTCCAGAGGGAGCTGTGTCGCAAGCCATGCAGAGTACATCTGTAATCGTGCCTCTGATTCAGAAATTAAAGAATGCAAATAGGATCGATGACATTGAGCGAGAGAGACTGATTTCCGATCTAAGTCGTGAATTGAGAAGTCAAGATTTTAGGACATTGAAGCTGTCCGCTCAAATTGAACCCTACGCGGCCGGCAATGGCATTTATACCATTATTGGAATAAGCAGGACACCTGATGCTGCTGCAGAGTTGGCAAATTTGGCAAGCGAGTCTTTATTATCATGGGATCGTAATCGCGCATCCGATAATATACGCCGCGCTCAGGATGGCTTTAGAGCTCAGTTGGCAGAGATCGATCAACAGTTGAGAAATTTGACGATTGATGAACTAGAAAGACAGACATTAGTCGTGCGACGCGCTGATATCCAGAATAGTTTTATCCAATCCGTAATTCTTGAGAAGTCAGCCGCGGGTGTTTTAAGTAGACTTTCAAACGCAGTGCCACCTATAGAGCCAGAGTCTCCTAGGCCTATTAGAGATGCCTTGATTATGTCAATTCTTACGATGATGCTTACAACGGCGGCTGTTGTAGTAATGACTGTGCTTGATCGGACTATTAGAACTGAAGATGATCTCGTTGATCTCGGCCTACCCACTTTTGCAACTCTTCCTCGGCTTCGTCAACGCGATATTGTCTTTTCCGGGATTGTTCGAGCTGCGCGAAAAGCTGGTCTGTATGAGGCAATTGGTTTTTTGCGTGTGAATCTTATGTCTGCGGTGAATAATATTGATCATCCAATAGTGATGGTGACAAGTACGGCTCCAGGTGAGGGCAAAAGTACAGTAACTGCTACCTTGGCTGACGGTATATCGGCGAGTGGACTAAAGGTTTTGATTGTTGATGCAGATCTTAGAAGGGGTACACAAGAATTAGTGTGGAAAAAATTCGATGAGAATGGTAGCTGGCATCAATTAGTGGGAGAAGGCGGTGCGAAAAATACACGTGAGGCACTGTTAAATCCCTATCATGTCCAGGTATTACAAGTAGAGCCAAATATAGATATGTTGCCAGCGGGACCGAGTATTCATGAAAGTCTATCTGTACTAAACCAAGCTGATATAGACTTAGCATTTACGATTTGGAAGAAGAACTACGATCTTATTTTAATAGATAGTGCCCCGTTGCTTGCTTTGGCCGATGGCCTTGTCGTCGGACGACATGTAGATGTTGTCGTTATGGTGTCGGAATACGGACGTACCAACATTAAAGGGTTGCGTAATGCACTTCATCGAGCACAGAGAGCAGGTCTGAAGGTGGCTGGTGCAATTATTAATAAATCGGATGTGAGGGAACAGCAGTCATATGGCTATTCCTATTCCTATCGAGTTGGTGCGGAAAAATAGCATTTCGCTATTAGAACTGCTCCTCTGGTCAGTATATTAATGTTTTCATTTAGGAGTGAAGCCTTGTGGTGGTACGATGAGAAGGTCGAAAAAAGCATCCGATTACTTCCTCAGTCTAGTGCCGATCACTATGACTGGCTTTGTAGGTAGTGTTTTTGGTCTGCGTAAGATCAATAGCCTACCAAGCTTCCTAAAAGTAGTAGTTATAATTTTTTGTCTTAGCCATGTGGGAGCTGCCTTACTGTCTCCTTCATTGTTTACTGCCACTATTTGGACGATATTTCGCCTTTTTATCCTTGTCGGCTTAATTTCTTATGGGTCTCATTTAAAAGATCTGAGGGGGATTAGATTTTTAGCCATTGGAATTCTTGCTTCAGAACTTCTAGCGATTTTTTTTACCATCACTGTTGACAGCGGCCTGACCTCGCGCTTGAAACATCCATATATGACCTCAGTGTCTCTTGGCCTTGTAGGTAGTTTTGGAATCTGGATATCAGTATTGGGACGGGACCTACTTTGGAAAACCTGGAACTTGGCCTTAAGTCTTTTGCTTTTTTCTTTGAGCACCCTGGTTGTCTTATTTTCGGGCAGTCGAAGTGCGGTTGCTGCGACGATTATAGGCCTTATTTTTGCAGCAATCACTTTCGAGAGAAAGCAGGCCATCAAAACTTTATTCGCCATCTTAATAATAATTGCTGTTTATATACTGCTCCTAGGATTTTCAAACGTAGGCTTCTTGTTTAGAATTCTGGATGGTAATACTTCTGGAAGGAGCGCAATATGGTACTCAGCTTTAAGTTTGATTAAATCCCAGCCGTATAGCGGTATCGGAGCTTATCAGTTCGGTAATTACAATAATGGGATTCAGGAGGGTTGTGCGAGTTTCAATAGTGAGGCCGTCATTGATAATTGCCGGGGGATAATTGATATTATCGGGACCCCTTGGATTATTACACATAATGCCACTCTCCAGGAGCTTGTAGAGTTTGGGTTTTTGGGAATAGCTAGTTTCTACGTCCTTTTAGGATTGATTCTTTATGCAGCTATAAAAACGCGAATTCCTCTTGTATTAGCTTTTGTTGTTGGCATGATGTGCATGTCATTGTATGACAATGTTTTGATTGTACCAAGCCCGTTCTTTGCGGAAGTATTTTGGGTGATTGGAGGCTACTGTATCGCCAGGGTTAAATTGAATCTACGTCAATTCACTGCGATACCTTTTTTACTATTTATAGTAATTTCCTCTCCTGTATTTATAATGTTTTTTCCACTAGAGCGTAATAATTATCTAAGTAGGCTTAGTGGAGTTTTTGAGGATCAGGAGGGGAAGCGTAATATTGCAGTGATGATTGAAAAAAGTGAGCTCGAGGTAGTTATATTTGAATGTACTAATTATTGTGTCGCGGTAGAGTCGAATTTTTCCTCGCGAGGCTTAAACATGATATCATGGTATCCGAAGATTCAGCAGCCTACCTCTTACATGTTGACTGCATTTCGCAGCACGGGGATGGTAACTCTTGAGAGTATTATCTATGTTGAAAAATAGCGTAATGGTTGTGTATTTTATATACACAACCATTATATCAATCGCATTGATAGTTCTTTGTTTGTGTATCTTCTTTCTTATTTTTTATAAGAACTTATCTGAGTATACGATAAGAAACGAGTTACCTGCAGAATGTACTATAACTAATCGCGGCTTCACAGTCGAGGGTTTATCGGAAATCCCAAAGCATATCGAGGCACAGCAAGGCATTGTATTACGAGCTTGTAAATCTGGAAGGATTATTTTAAAAGGCATAGCTACTAGAATTGATTCTAATGAGTATCTATTTGTCGCTCATGCGGGTATTGATCGATCGATTGAGGAAACGGTTAAAGGGGAGTTCCATTTAGAGCTACGAATTCGGCAGAACGATACCGTTTTGTTATATTTGCATGCTAAACCTCTAATCGCTTTCCGCGAGATTTTTGTTTCTCGACTTTTATATGGAAATCCTGTTTGTAATAGCAAGGATATTATTGTATCTAAAGAAACAGGCGGGGTATATGATAAACTGACATCAACAGGTTCGGCAATTTTCGATAAACCCATAATTGTCCCGCCATGTCCCGGTAGCTCAGCATCATTTGCCATAAATGGCACATCAGCTAACGGAGAGTATCCTATTATAGAAATCAAATCTGGGAATATAAGAAGAAAATTGCAGCTGAGTAAAGAAGAGCAAGTTATGGAAATAAGGGACGCTAAATCTTTAACTACCATCACAATTCAGAACCCTATACGGGATTCGTCAAATAATCCGAAAGTGATAATCGACAAGCTGGAGTTTCATCATGAGTAGCATTGTTCCTAGGATTCCAAGTAAATATAATGTGCTTCTTTTGTTTTGCGCCCAAGGGGCAAAATTTCTCGCGTTAGCAATTTCTCTCATCTTGCTGCCTACATTCGATACCTCTACATGGGGCCAATACATTTTTATACAATCATTGTCAATTTGGCTTTCGCTTATAATCGAATATGGTTTTAATATAGCGAATGTTGGACGCATTGCTAGAGTGTCGAAAGATGAACTTAGTTTTGAATGTAGACTAGCATTAGCTGAATCATTTGCGGGACGTAGTATAATATTTCTCGTTCTTCTTATAGCAATAGTGGCCTTTACTCCAGTAATAGAACTTAAAATGCAAATATCGTTAAATACTTTACTATTTGTTTTAATGGCCGCTGCTGGAATTGGAACTATGCCAACATGGTTTTTCCAATTTACTGATCGAATTTATGTAATTGCACTTGCGGAAGTTGCAAGCGCAATATTATCCATCGCTTGCCTCTTCTTACTCGCGCATCAAACAATTAATATACTTAATTGGTCTGCGGCTACAGCTATGATTGCGATTGTTATATCTTTGATAGTTAATTTCATAGCTATTAAGGAAGTCACGTGGCATACTGTTCCACTTCGTCATAGTTTTTGTATTCTTAAAAAGTCATTTACTTATTTTGTCTACAATTCTTCAGTGGGCATTTATAATGCTGGCACAACAGTACTGGTTGGTAGTCTTTATGGTATTAGCTTGAGTGGGGCCTATGGAGTAGCAGATCGTATCACTCGACTAATTAACTCGATTATCAGTCCGATCATAAAGGTATATTTTCCTAAATTTACATTACTATATATAAGTAATAAAAGATTGTACTATATGCAGCTTTCGAATGTCTTGCTAATCTCAATAATTTGCTTTTACTTCATTTCGCTTTTACTTTTCTTATTTTTTCCACTGCTGGTTCGGAATTTTAACATAGCTACGACAGAGTTGATAGAAATGGGCCAAGTGTTATCAGTGGCAATCTTCTTCGTCAATATGAGTACAATTATAAGCTTTTTTTGGATATTACCTACAAAACGCTCAATACATTTCAACTACATAACTTTATCTGCAGCGTTTATCAATACATGCGGGATCCTTATCTTGAAATATTTTGATATCGATAACATCGCTTATAGTGTATTGACTTCAGAAATATTTGTTTTACTCGCTCTGATTCTTTTGCTACACAAAGGTAGAAAGGAGAAATAATGATAGCCTCTGTAATAATTCCGACTCACCTGCGTCATGATAGTCTTAACCTAATTTTGGAGGATCTTTATAATCAAGAGTATCCTAAAGATTTATATGAAGTTATAGTTGTAGACTCTAAAGAACACGTAGAAAATACGCAAGAATTTATTCATAATATACAGTTTCACAATTTTGTAAAGATACTGGAAGCGGATAACAACATAGCAAAAAAGCGCAACACCGGTGCCGAGTGTGCATCTGGTGAGTATTTAATCTTTCTCGATGACGATATGCGTGTCGGGGGAAATTTTATTGAGACGCATATTGCCGCCCATATAGAGCCGGGATTGATTGTCTCGGGCCGCGTGCAGTTCCCAGAGAAATGGATACGAGAAAGTAATTACTATAAATATAAAAACTCCCGTCATGTAGGGCGATATAATGACGGCGCTAAACTTTCTGGACATCATTTTACATCAATGAACTTTTCAATCCTCAAGCATACCTTTTTATTAATGAATGGTTTTGATGAATCGTTCCAATTTTATGGAGGCGAAGATATAGAATTCGGATTACGGGCAGATCGATTCGGTGTAAAGCACCGCTACTGTGAAAAGTGTGTAGCTATCCATTGCGAAACACAAGGATCCTTGAAATCTTTCATGAACAAAGTTTACAAGGCGGCATTCTACAGCCACCCTCTAGTAATTGCGAAATCGCCTGCGACTCAATATATTACAACTTTCATCCTAACAGAAGATGGATTCCAACGACCATTAGAAAAAGAAATGCTATTTCTCATTGTAGACCGACTTGCGAACTCTAAAGTAATAAATATCTTACTAGCACTGCTCGGCCGTCTAAATAGAAACTCTTTCTTATATAGTCCTAGGCTGTATATGTTGCTAACGTTAATTGTTACTCGAAAGGCGGCTACTGATCGTTACATGGAGAAATATGATCCCATTTTTGACTAATTTACCATCTAAAGATGGAATGACTAGAAATAGAATTATAGCAGCGGCAAAATTCATTTTAGTTTTGTCCATAATAAATTTACACACCTTACGGAATGTATCGACGGTACTCTATATGTCCATATATGTTCCGGTAGTTCTCATGGTTTTAGTTGATTGCCTAATTAAAAGATCTCCTAGATTCAATGCTTTCGGACTTCTGTTGATGATCTTTTGGATATTGGCAATGATTTATGGTTTTTTTATATCAGTGCAATTTATTTCCTTGCAAGGCGGCATATACGGCCTAGTACGAATCCTATTCGCCTTTCCCATACTCCTTGCTCTTTATGCATACACAAATAACATAAATGATGTAAAGCATTTCTCCGGTTATGCTGTAATCTTTTTTGCCATCGCTTCGCTTAGCCTACCATTACAGTTTTTAACCGGACCAATACCATGGTTCCCTGCCGAAGCAGAGAGAGCTGGCTTTGTCAGATTCTCCTCTCTTATTGGAAGTTTAACATCAATAGGAGTTATAGTTGGGTCGTATATGACGCTGTCTCAAAAAACAGTGAAATATCAATATATCTGGCTGAGCATAATTGTGGTTTGTGCAGTGATATCGCTTTCGAAAGCCGCGATTGCTAATATCGGCATAGCCCTTACTATCCTAATTCTTCTCAACATAAAGAGTATTTCCAAGACTATAATAACACTTATCTTAGTTTGCGGTTCATTCATCGCATTATATTCCTCCGTTGATCAAATATCTAACCGGGTAAATGCTGTCCTAACAAGTTTTGGAGTATCAGTTGGAAACGAGCGTATTATAAATTATGACTACTCCTTTCGCGAATCGGCATTCGATCGACTAACCAAACTGCCACTGGACAATTACAATAAATTAAGTGGCTTAGGCACTAATGCTGTATATCTCACTGGTGCTGGATTCGGAATGGCCTCAACCGCATTAGTCCCGGAAGCTGATTCACTTGCGATTATGGCGCACAATCAATATGCTGAAAGTATTACGGTATTCGGCTGGCTAATTGGTGTGCTCATAAATATTTTGATTATTTCCTTCGCCTTTATAATATTGCGAAAATATTTAAGGACCAAGGAGAGATTCTATCTAACGCTTTTCGCTGCTTATTCTATATTTCTAATTAACTCAATTTTTGCTAATGGTACAATATATCAGCCCTCCTCCGCAACTATTTTCTATATCGCCATGTTTGTGGCCTGTAGTACAGATGGTAGATCATATAAAAATTTGCATTACAGTAATAAATATCGGTGATAATAAATTAAGATAAATTGTAAAATTCGGCAAGCAATGTAAATATAAAGAGGGTAGTAAATAAGAAAGAGCAGTGAGCCAGTCGAAGGACCTGCCAAGAGGGCTATGCGAAAAGTGGCCTGAGGCTCACCACTCTTCAAAACCGTTGGCGACGGGCACCGGTACACTGAGACCAAATGTTGTTGAGTCGTGTCTTTGACGTGTTCGGCCCCGCCGCCGTAGGACACGCCGTGTTCTACCATCACGAGCCAGCGCTTCGCTTTGAGCTGGCAGGCGGCGAAACGGTTGTAGATCGATTCTCGCAGGCCTATGACCGGGCACGACTGATCGCGTCTCGGGCCTTTGAGCGCACGGAACGGGTCACCGTCGTCCTCGCGACGTATGTCATCAACGAGCGGACCGCACAGACGCAGCTTTCTCGAAGTGCACGCTCATGCGGCGTAGCGATTCCTCGGAAGCGGGAATCTGTCCTGTGGCCGAGCGATGACGCGGGCAATCCAGCACGCCTCCTGATGGCGTTCGAAATGGATGTGGAGGCCGTCCCTCGCTTGCTTTGGGGTGTCCTGGCTCGAGAAGTCGGCGTGCGGCCCCGGTTGGACGGCGCGTTGTACCTCGCAGACCTGGACCACGGGATCCTGGTGCATCCGTACGACGATCGCGGCATGGATGTGATTGGGCCGAACACTGAGCGGATCGCGATGCTGTATCGCGAATTTCAGGCTTGGCGGCTGGCCTATGATCACGAACGCATGGAAGGCTTTTTCTCCTAGGACTCAAGACCTAGACCCGGAGACCGGTCCAAATTGGAGATGCGTGCAGTCAGAGTGCTCCAAGAGGCTGGGGAGGGATGCAGCAAAAGATCCTGTAGATGGTCCAGGCCCATTCGAAACACGGACACCGCGCGGTGTCCGTGACTTTTGATCTGGACATTGGTACAGGCAGCCAAGACTTCCCCGGTTACAGCCGCCCAGATGAACGCCATGCTGACCACCGTCAGCAGCGTGGACACCCGCTCTGCGCGGGTCAGTCCCGTGTCCTCCAAATTGAAACCCCTGGTCTTCAGTGCGGCATGCAGGTTTTCCGCTTGCCAGCGTCGCGCATACCGTCGAAGGTTCGGTCCCACGTGCCCCCGGTACGCCAGGTACAGCGTCTCTCCAGCGGCGTTCTTCGTCGCGGCCACCCGAAGGGACACGCCGTAGATCAGGGTCTGGCGGCGCCAGACCCTGATCTCACCCGCCTGGAGGTTCTTGAACACGGCCCAGACCGGGAGGCAGTGTTTCCCGATGGTGGCGCGTGCTGGGAGTCGAATACAGGGCGCGATGCCGTGTTGGTCGAGGAACCCGAACCAGTGTCGCCCAATGAATTCGCGATCCGCGAGGAGGCACCGGATTGGCCGACCCGGGCACAGCGTCAGGAAGCGATCTACGAGTGATTCCCGGACCCGGGAGTCACTGGCACCACCGTGTGGGAGCAGGGTCCACATCAGGGGCAGGCTGAACCCGTTCCACACAGCGGAGAGCAGCAGGATGTTTACGTCCTGCTGACCGAGTCTCCAATTTGTCCGATCTAAAGTGCGTCTGAAAACCGTCAGGGTGGGCCTTTGGCCAGACGGCGGACCATCAACCGAATCATGACCTCGTACACCAGGTTCTCGGCGGTCTCGACCAGTGCCTCGTCATCTTTGGCCATCCGCCTGGACTTGCCCAACCACGCAAACGTCCGCTCCACCACCCAGCGGCGTTTCAGCACCACGAACCCTTTCGGCACCTCCACGACCCGTGGAGGTGCGTCTTTTGGCGCCCAGGTGCCCTGCCAGCCGGACCAGGGATGTTTGACGATTTCCATCGTCCAGCCCAGGTGCGTCTTGATGTCCTCAGCGAGCTTTCCGGTGTAGCCCGCATCCGCCCACAGATGCCCCATGCGAGGAAACACATTGAGCAGATCGCGCAGGAGCAGGACCGCACCGGTGCGGTCCTGGATGTCCGCTTCATGCACCTTGATGGCCATCACTAGCCCCAGCGTGTCGACGAGCAGGTGACGCTTGCGGCCACTGACTTTCTTGCCTCCGTCATATCCGCGGGGTCCACCAGCCTCGGTCGTTTTCACCGATTGGCTGTCGATGATCGCGGCGCTGGGCGTCGCCTCCCGGCCTTCCCGGAGTCGAACCCACTCCCGCAGGGTCGTGTGCACAGCCTCCCACACGCCCTGCAGCCGCCAGACACGGTGGTAGTGATAAATCGTCTGCCAGGGGGGAAAGTCATGGGGCATTGCTCGCCAGGCAATGCCGCCGCGCAACAGATAGAAAATGCCGTCCAGGATCTCCCGCAGCGACCACTTCCGGGGGCGGCCGACAGGGGCCTCGGGAGGGAGAAGCGGACGAAGGACGTTCCACTCGGCATCCGTGAGATCGTTTGGGTACGCAGGCCGGGTCATGTGCGCACCACCTCCGCCTCATCGTGCGCTCTCGTTCACGCAGAAAAAATACGCACCAGCACGGTTTTCAGACGCACTTTAGGATGAGATCCACGGGACCATCCGGGAGGAACGACAGCGCGAAGCGGGGAAAGAGACTGTCTGGAAAGGAAAACTGCACAAAGCGGACCAGGCGTTGATATCGGGCAGCGACCGTGCCCGGCAGCTGAACATGCGTCTTCAGGCTGTACAGCACGACGGTTCGCGCTTGAATCACCGCCAGAACGAGGGCCGTGAAGACCACCAGACGGCGGGCATCGATGGGAAAGGCAGACCGCAACGCGATTTGCAAGCTCTCGTGAGGGGGTCGGCTCCTGGGTGGTTTCATCGCAGAAACACCGTACAAGACAAATTTCCCCTACCCCATACCCGTTTTGAAGAGTAGTCAGATACCGCCCACCAAGAAAACCCCGCTCCGGCGGGGTTCCTTCATTTTTGCCTTCTTCAGGCGAGCAGGCTCACCGCGTCGTGCCGCACGCCCTCCACGCGCAGCGCCAGCCGGCGGTCCGGGCTGGGGGTGGGCCGCGCCACCTCCCGCAGGCGGTACGCGGGGTCCAGGGACAGGTCCAGCGTTCTGAGCAGCGCCGCGGCGTTCAGCATCATCAGGCCCTCGGCCATGCCGCTGCCGGCGCAGGTGTGCGCCCCCACCCCGAACGGCGCGTACGCGCCCGGCTGGCGGTGCTCGGCGCGCTCCCGGGTGAAGCGGTCCGGGTCGAACCGCTCCGGGTCCGGGTAGAACCGCTCCAGGCCGTGCGAGACGGTCGTGCCGATGATCACGGTCGTGCCGGCCCTCAGGTCATGCCCGGCGAACGTCACGTCCTGCGTCAGGGTGCGGGTCAGCGCCGGCGCGATGGGGTGCAGGCGCAGCGTTTCCATCACGAAGCGGTGCAGCAGGGGGCTGCGGCCCAGCGCCTCGGCGTCTGGGGGGCCCTCCCGGAACAGCGTGTCCGCCTCGGCCCGCAGGGCCGGCAGGTACTCCGGGTGCCGGTGCATGCGGTACAGGATGAATGCCAGGCTGTTCGCCGCCGTATCCATCCCGGCGATGAACGCGCCCATTACGGCCATGCGCTGGTCGGCCGGACTCCACAGGTCTGGGCGTTCCTGCGTGGCGGCCAGCACGCTGTCCACCAGGTCCGGCTCGCGGCCGGCCTCGGCGGGCGGGGTGCGGCGGTGCGCGTCGATCAGTCCGTCCACCATGCGGGAGATCGCGGCCTTGCTGCGGCGGTACCCCGGGAGGGCGAGCATCGCCCGCGGCTGCTGCCGGGTCACGGTGACCATCAGGGCCGTCTGCACGAAGCGCAGCATGTCCGCCATGTAGGGCCGGGCGGTGCCGTTCACGACCAGCCGCGCGAGCTGCTCGGTGATCACGTTCTTGCTCCACTCCGCGACCGGCAGCGTGTCCCCGGCGCGGAAGGGCGCGAGGTCCTCCGCGGCCACGCTCAGGGCGCGCGGCAGGCCCGCCACGAACGCCGACCGGGCGTAGGACGGGCCCTCGACGCGGCGGTAGTGGCGGTGCACCTCGCCGTCCACGCTGATCAGCGACTGCCGGACGCCCATTTCCAGGTCGTTGGGCCGCCACGCTTCCTCGGAGCGCAGGACCTGATGGCCTTCTTTCATGGTGAAGAGGTTCGCCTCCGGGCCGGCCAGCGCCGTGAACCGCTGGCCCAGGGCGCTCACCTGAAAGACCGGCCCGTACGTCCGGTAATGCCGGGTCAGGAAGGGCCGCAGGCGCGGCGTCATCAGGTCCGGGAGGTTCCCGATGAGAGGGCGGCCGGGAACGACGGGGAGCGTTCGGGAGGACGGGAGGGCCATGCTTCATGCTAGGGCAGTTGCGTCCCGCAATGATCGCATTCTCCGGGTCAGTCCGGCACGTTCACGGGCCGCGCGGCGTCCAGCCACCCGTGATCCCGCAGGAACGCCCGGAAGGCCGCCAGTTCGGCCCGGCTCGCCTCGCGCTCGGCGTCGTCGAGGGACCGCAGCCACGCCTCGCCGGTCAGGGGCGTGAACCCCAGCAGCGGCGCGGGCGCGCCCAGGAACGCCTCGAAGCGGTCCAGGCCGGTCTGGCCGGGCCGGGTGGCCCGAAAGGCGTTCAGGGCATCGCGCAGCATGATCGGCAGAGCGGACGGGAAAGACGCAGGGGTGGGAAGGTTCGTCTGCATTCGGACAGCCTGCCCCTGGCCGGTCAGCCGGGCCTCAAGGGCGTGTCAGCCGGCCGTCAACGGAGCGCCTGGGTCTTCATATCGTCCTAGGCGTAACCACAGTCCCTCACTTCATGCCGGACATACCCGCGCCTGCTACACTTCTCAGGTGACTCCCGGGCCGGACCTCCTCTCGCAACTCAACCCCACCCAGGCGCAGGCCGCCGACCACTACACGGGCCCCGCCCTGGTGATCGCCGGGGCGGGCAGCGGCAAGACCCGCACGCTGATCTACCGCATCGCGCACCTGATCGCGCACTACGGCGTGAACCCCGGCGAGATCCTCGCCGTGACCTTCACGAACAAGGCCGCCGCCGAGATGCGCGAACGCGCCAGCCACCTCGTGCCCGGCGCGGACAAGCTGTGGATGAGCACCTTCCACTCGGCCGGCGTGCGCATCCTGCGGGCGTACGGCGAGCACATCGGACTCCGGCGCGGCTTCGTGATCTACGACGACGACGACCAGCAGGACATCCTCAAGGAGATCATGGGCGGCATTCCCGGCATCGGCCCGGACACCACCCCCCGCGTGCTGCGCGGCATCATCGACCGCGCCAAGAGCAACCTGCTGACGCCCGGCGACCTGGACCGCAGCCACGAGCCGTACATCAGCGGCCTGCCCCGCGACGCCGCCGCCGAGGCGTACCGCCGCTACGAGGCCCGCAAGAAAGCGCAGAACGCCATCGACTTCGGGGACCTGATCACCGAGACCGTGCGGCTCTTCCACGAGGTGCCCGCCGTCCTGAACGCCGTGCAGAACCGCGCCCGGTTCATTCACGTGGACGAGTACCAGGACACCAACAAGGCCCAGTACGAACTCACCCGCCTGCTCGCCAGCCGCGACCGCAACCTGCTCGTCGTGGGCGACCCGGACCAGAGCATCTACCGCTTCCGCGGCGCGGATATCCAGAACATCCTGGACTTCCAGAAGGACTACCCGGACAGCAAGGTGTACATGCTGGAGCACAACTACCGCTCCAGTGCCCGCGTGCTGGACCTCGCCAACCGCCTCATCGAGAACAACACCGAGCGCCTCGACAAGACCCTCAAGGCCGTGAAGGGGGAAGGCCACCCGGTCGTGTTCCACCGCGCCACCGACCACCGCGCCGAGGGGGACTTCGTCGCCGAGTGGCTCACGCGGCTGCACCACGACGGCCGCAGCTGGAACGACATGGCGATCCTGTACCGCACGAACGCGCAGTCCCGCGTGATCGAGGAGTCCCTGCGCCGCGTGCAGATTCCTGCGAAGATCGTGGGCGGCGTGGGCTTCTACGACCGGCGCGAGATCCGCGACATCCTCGCCTACGCCCGGCTGGCCATCAACCCCACCGACGACGTGGCCCTGCGCCGCATCATCGGCCGGCCCAAGCGCGGCATCGGGGACACCGCCCTGCAGAAACTCATGGAATGGGCGCAGCAAAGCGGCGCGAGCCTGCTCACCGCCTGCGCGAACGCCGCCGAGCGCGGCATCCTGGACCGCGGCGCGCAGAAGGCCGTGGACTTCGCGCACCTGATGCAGGGCTTCGCCGACGCCGCCGACGCCTACCCCCCGGGCGCGTTCCTGCGCCTGCTGATCGAGAACAGCGGCTACCTCGACCTCCTGCGGCAGGAAGGCCCGGAAGGGCAGATGCGCATGGAGAACCTGGACGAACTCATCAACGCCGCCGAGGAATGGGCGCAGGACAACGACGGCACCATCCAGGACTTCCTGGACGACGCCGCCCTGCTGTCCAGCGTGGACGACATGCGCACCAAGACGGAGAACAAGGGCGCCCCTGAGGAAGCCGTCACGCTGATGACCCTGCACAACGCCAAGGGCCTGGAATTTCCCGTGGTGTTCATCGTCGGGACGGAAGAGGGCCTGCTGCCGAGCCGCGGCGCGCTCGTCGAGGCGGGCGGCATCGAGGAGGAACGGCGGCTGTTCTACGTGGGCATCACCCGCGCCATGGAGCGCCTGTTCCTGACCGCGGCCGAGAACCGCATGCAGTACGGCAAGACCAACGCCGCCGAGGACAGCCGCTTCCTGGAGGAGATCGAGGGCGGCTTCGACACCGTGGACCCCTACGGGCAGGTCATCGACTACCGCGCGAAATCCTGGAAGCAGTACCGCCCCGCCGCGCCCGCCCCCAGCGCCGTGAAGAACACCAGCCCGCTCACCGCCGGCATGGCCTACCGCGGCGGCGAGCGGGTCCGGCACCCCAAGTTCGGGGAAGGGCAGGTGCTCGCTGTGGCCGGCACCGGCGAGAAGCAGGAGGTCACGGTGCACTTCGCGTCGGCCGGCACGAAGAAACTCATCGTGAAGTTCGCCAACCTCAGCCCGGTCTGACCGGCCACTCCTCCATGAGGTGCCCCACGCGACCGGCTGGCATATCCAGCAGGCCGCTCAGTCCGCGCGGATGAACGGGGCGGGCCTCCAGATCGGCCAGCGGCACCCACTGGAACGCCAGCTGCCCGGCGTCCCGCACGCGGCTGCCCTCGCTTGGCAGCGGCCCGGTTGCCTCAACGAGGTAACACAGGCCCAGCTGCTGGCGGCCCCGGCCAGGATCGAAGCCCTCGATCAGGCCGACCAGCCGCGCCGAGGCGGCCGGCACGCCCGTCTCCTCGAAAAACTCGCGGTGGGCGGCACTGCGGCTGTCCTCGTGCAGCTGCACGGACCCGCCCGGCAGAAACCAGAAGCCGGACCCCGGCACCGTGTTCGTGAGGAGGTGCCCGTCCTGCACGCAGAGCAGGTGGACGCGCACCTGCACCTCCGTCCCGTGCACGTCCAGCCGCAGGTCCGGCCCGGGCACACTGGCGCCCTCGTGGTGAATGACGTGCCGGAACTCGCCCTCCGGCACACCCAGCAGGGGCAGGGCCGCCGTGGGGTAGATGGGCGTCCCGCTCTCCGCATGCGGATCGGTCCACTCCAGGTGGTTGGCGGCCTGGTCCGCCACGCGGAAGGCCGTCACCGGCAGGGCGTCTGGGGCAGGGACGTGGTAGTAGACGCCCAACTCGTGCCAGCGCCGGCCCTTCAGGGTGAAGAAATTCTCCACGAGGCCCGCCAGGGCCAGCGGTCCGGCGGGCAGGCCCGTCTCCTCCTGCCACTCGCGGGCCGCGCCCCGCGCCAGCGTCTCCCCGGTGCGCAGGGCGCCGCCCGGCAGGTTCCGGAAGGGATAATCCCCGGCCTCCACCAGCACCCGGCCGTTCCTCTGGCACAGCAGCACCGCGCGGACCGCGAACACCGCGTCGTTTACCAGCAGCCTCAGATCACCCACCGCGCCAGTGTTCCGGACCGCGCCGCGCGTCACATCCGCCAATTGACGCAGCGCAGCAAAAACGGCCCCGGAACCCCGGGGCCGTCCGCGCGCCGAGGCGGGCTTACTTGCTCTTGATGATGCGGTCCTGCGCGCCGCCCGCCAGGTTCGGGTTAACTTTCACGTACGCCAGGAAGGCGTCCACGTCCACCAGGTTCGGGAGCTGCAGCACGTTCACGCCGCTCTTGAACGCCACGAAGTTGTCCCCGCCGGTCGCCAGGAAGGAGTTCATGGTCACGCGGTACGTCTTGGCGGGGTCCAGGGTCACGCCGTTCAGCTTGATGCTGGCCGGGTCCACCTTGCTGCCCTTGGGCGCGGTGCTGTCGTAGCTGTACGTGAAGCCCTTGCTGACCTGCAGGATGCGGTTGCTGCCGGGGTTGGGGTTGTCGAACTGCTGCTCCAGCAGCTCCTTGATCTGCGCGCCGGTCAGGTCCATCACGGCCAGCGTGTTCCCGAAGGGCTGCACGGCAAACAGGTCGCCGAAGGTGGCGGTGGTGCCGCCGCCCGTCGCGTTCAGGTCCGCGCGGATGCCGCCGGGGTTCATGAACGCGATCAGCGCGCCGCGGTCGGCGGTGGCGGCCAGCTGCGAGTCGGCGATCACGTCACCCAGGGCGCTCTCGCCGGCAGGGTTCGCGGCGCGCAGGATGCTGGCGGTGGCCAGCGTGCCGACCGGCTGGCTCTTCACGGCGTCCGTGAGGGTCTTGGCGCGCGTGACCAGGGCGGTCATCTCGGCGTTCTTGGGCGTGCTGCGGGTGTCCATCACGACGTTCGCGGCGCGGATGCTGGTGACCTTGTGCCAGCGGGTGTCCACGGTCATGTCCAGGCGCTGCAGCAGGTGCCCGTAGAAGTCCCCCTGAATGACGGTGCGGCCGTTCACGACGCAGTTGTACCCCTGGTGGGTGTGGCCGCTGATCACGGCGTCCACGCGCGGGTCGAGTTTGTTCACGATGTCGGCGATGGGGCCGGTCAGGGTGCCGCAGGCGGGCTTGTCGAAGCCGTCCTTGCTGGTGCCGCCCTCGTGGATCAGCATGATGATCGCGTCCACGCCCTTGGCCTTCAGTTCAGGCACGTACTTGTTCACGCTGCTCGCCTCGTCCAGGAAGGCCAGGGTGGACACGCCGTCCGGGCTGACGATGGTGGGTGTGGTCTTCGTGACGGCGCCGATGAACGCGATCTTCGCCGCGCCGACCTGCTGGATCAGGTACGGCTTGAAGACGGGCTGGCCGCTGGCCTTGTCCACCACGTTCGCGCCCAGCCACTGGAAGCCGGCGCCGGGGTACGGGTTCTCGAACTTGCAGGCCTTGGCCATGTCGTTGCTGTCGCAGCCGCCGTTCTGCATGCGCAGCAGCTCCTTGAGGCCCTGGTCGAACTCGTGGTTGCCGAGGCTGCTGGCCTTCATGCCCAGCTTGCTCAGCGCGATCACGCTGGGCTCGTCCCGCAGCAGGCTGCTGGTGATGGGGGACGCGCCGATCAGGTCCCCGGCCCCCACGAACGCCAGGTTGGGGCTCTTCGCGCGTTCGGTGTCCAGGTAGCCGCCGATGACCTCCACGCCGCCCGTGGTCAGGCGCACCTGCTTGGTGGGATCGTTCGGGTCGGGAATCATCACGCCCGCGAAGGTGGTGGCCTCCAGGTTGCCGTGGAAGTCGTTCAGGCCGATGACCGTCACTTCCTCGATGCCGGAACCGGTGAGGCTGGTGCAGCTGGCGAGGCTGAGGGCCAGGCCGATCAGGGTCAGATTTCTTTTCATGCGGGCCTCATTGTACGCAGTCCAGGGTCAGGCGGATGTCTCCCCCGGCGGGGGGCGCCCGGTCCGGAACTGCCTGCGCGGCCGCCCCCGTCGCCGGACGCAGGCCCAGGTCGGCCAGCATCGTCCAGTCGGCCTGCGCGGCCTGTCCCTCCTCCGTCAGGTAGTTGCCCAGGAAGATCGAGTTGGCGATCAGCAGCGCCAGCGGTTGCAGGCTGCGCAGGTGTAGTTCCCGCCCGGCCGAGGCCCGCAGTTCCGCGCGCGGGTTCGTCAGGCGAAACAGCGCCAGCACCCGCAGGCACCACCACGGCGTGAAGTGCGCGGTGGTCTGCGCGCCGTCCAGTGCCGCGCCGGCGATGGGCATCAGGAAGTTCACCGGAATGGAGTCCGCGCGGCGGGCCCGCAGCGTCAGGGCAAGGTCCACGATCTGCTCCGGCGTTTCCCCCAGGCCCACGATCACCCCCGAGCAGGTGCTCATGCCGGCCGCCGCGGCGTGCGTCAGGGTCTCCACCCGGTTTGCGTACGTGTGCGTGGAGCAGATGTCCGCGTAATGGTCCTCGTGGGTGTTCAGGTTGTGGTTGTAGGCGTCCACCCCCGCCTCTCTCAGGGCCTGGGCCTTGCGCTGCCCGTCCTCCCCCAGCAGCAGGCCCATGCAGGCGCACACTTCCAGGCCCGTGTTCGCCTTGATCTGGCGCGTGGCCTCCGCGACCTGCCGCACCTCGCCCCAGGTGCCGCCGCGCCCGGACAGCACGATGCAGTACCGCTGCGCGCCCGCCGCCTCGGCCCGCCGGGCGTCCGCGAGCATCTCCTCCGGGGTGCGCACCCGGTAACGGGGAATGCCAGTATCCGCGCCCTTCGCCTGCGAGCAGTACGTGCAGTCCTCGGCGCACAGCCCGCTTTTCGCGTTCAGCAGGACGTTCACCTTCACGGTGTCCCCGAACGTCTCACGCCGCACGCGCCACGCGGCGTCCACGAGCTTCAGCGTGTCGGTGTCCGGTACGTTCAGGACCGCCAGGCCCTCGGCGGGGGTGAGGGGGTCGCCGCGCAGCACGCGGGCGGTCAGGGCATCGAGATCAAGGAGGGAAGACGTCATTCGTTCAGCAGATTAAGGGAATCGCTGAACGAGCGCGAGGCGGACCCCGCCCCGTCCCGCTCCACTGGTCACCGGCCTCAGCTGCCGGCCTCCTCCCGCACGCTGGCATCCACATCCGCCTGAAGGCGCGCGCGCACGTCCTCCGGCAGGTCCGCCCGGCCCGCCACCGCCAGCCGCACCCCCTCATCCGGGTCGCCCGCCAGGACCTCCACCAGCGCCGCCGGCAGCGCCGGGTGAATGGCCGCCGCCCGCCGCACCCCCGCGTTCCCGTCCCGCGCCACCCGCACCAGGACCTCCGCGCCCGGCTGCTCCGCGTACGCCACTGCCCGCCGCACCTCCGCGTTCGTGTCCCCCGCCAGCCGCAGCAGCCGCGCCTCGCCCACGTCCGGCCGGACCGCCAGCACGGTGCGGATGTTCGCGTCCGGGTCCTCCAGCAATGCGTCCATCACCGCACCCGAAATTCCCTCCGCGCTCGCAATGTGCAGCCGGATGTCGGCCTCCGGCGACGCCGCCAGCGCCAGCACCGCCCCGTCCGGCAGATCACTGCGCTCCAGCAGCGCCCGCCGCACCGACTCCGACTCGTCATGCGCCAGCCGCACCAGAATCTCCGGCGCCGCGTCCGGCCGGCGCGCCAGCGCCGCCCGCACCTCCGGCTCCGCATCCCGCTCCGCCCGCACCAGCCACTCCGGCCGCACCCTCCACCCCTGCAACGCCGAAGCCCGCACGCTGTCCAGCTCGTGCGTGGACAGCCACTCCCGCACGCTCCGCGGCAGATCCACCCGCCGCGCCAGCGTGCCCAGCACGTCCACGTCCTCATCCGCCGCCAGGGTCAGGAGGCAGTCCAGCGGCAGGTCCAGCCGCCGCGCCACACTCGCCCGCACCATCCCGTGACTGTCCCGGACGAACGTCCGCAGCAGCTCGCCCGGCAGGTCCTCCCGCGCCGCCACGGCCTTGCGCACGTCGTAATCGTCATCCCCGGCCAGCTGCCGGACCAGCGCCGCCGGCAGGGCCGGCCGCTTCGCCACCGCCTCCCGGATCTGCCACCCGGCATCCGCCGCCAGCGCCGCCACGCGCTCCGCCGACAGGTCCGGGTGCCCCGCCAGCGCCGTGCGCACCTGAAAATCGTCGTGCCGCAGCGCCCCGTCCAGCACCCACCCCGGCACGCCCGGCTGCGACAACAGCGCGATCATGCCCTCCGCCGGAAACACGCCCAGCAGGTTCGGCCGCGCCAGCCGCATCAGCGGCAACCCCGGATTCCCCAGCACCTCCGCCGGGTACGCCGCTGCCAGCGCTGACAGCACCTCCACCGGGCTGTTGGGGTGCCGCGCCACTGCTGCGCGCACCCGCACGTCCGGATGCGCACTCAGGCCCGACAGCAGCTCCGCCGTCGCCCGCGCACTGCCCGCCGCCTCCAGCGCCCCCTCCACGCCCAACGCCGTCAACGAACGAGGGTCCAGATCAGAAAACGTCACCCCGGGATTCTCGCAGATCAGGGCAGGACACGGCCCCACGGCGGGAAACGGGCATCTCCCTTATTCCTCCAGCCGGAGCACTTCGCCGAAGGGGAAGCCTTCGTCTTCCAGGCCGCCAGGTGGCACGACCCACAGGGTGGGCGGGCGGGGCGCCTGCTCGGGGAAGTCGCCGTACCCGTCGGTGAGGTAGAGGATGACGTCCGGTTCGTGTTCGTCCACGAGCGCGAAGACGGGGCGGAAGTCGGTGCCGCCGCCTCCCACGGGGTCGGGAATGGCGTCCCCGGGGCGCAGGTCGTAGGGGCCGTAGGCTTCGGTGTCGGCGTAGTACAGCACGGCCTTCACGTGCGGGTATGCGCCGAGCACGCCCTGGACCTCGCCGACCAGGGCGCGCACGGCGTCGTCGTCCACGCTGCCGCTGGTGTCCACGGCGATCAGGGCGGTGATGGACTCGTCGTCCAGCGCTTCCAGGTACAGGCCGCGGCCCACGAAGCGGCGGTCGAAACCGCCGAAGTCCACGGGCGTGCGGGCCAGGAAACGCCACAGGTGCGCGCGCCAGTCCAGCCGGGCAGGGGCGAGGCGCTGCAACTCGCGGTGTGCGCCGAGGGGGTCGTGGCCCTGACCGCCGCTCATGGCGTCCACGCTGCGGGCCTGGGCCATGGCCTGCTGCCACTGGCGCTGAGCGCTTCCGCCGGGTTTGCCCGGTTTGCCGGGCGCGTCGCTGGGCGGGCCGTCCAACAGGTCGTCACCCTCGTCCCCGTCGCCGTCCCCTTCGGCCTCGATGGCGGTGTACACCTCCTCCACACTGAGTTTTTCCAGGTGCTCGTCGCGGCGGGAGTTGGGGGGCGTGGGAAGGCCGGCGGCGTCCACCATGCCGTTCACGATCAGGTCGGCGGCCTTGTTCCAGCGTTTCTTCTCGCGCGGGCCGCGCCGCTGCGGGTGCGACAGGGCGGCGTGCAGGACCTCGTGCAGCAGCAGGCCGTCCAGCACGTCGCGGGGGAGGCTGGCGGCGACTTCCGGGTTCACGTACACGCGTTCGCCGTCCGTGCCGGCGGCCGCGACCTCGCGGGACGGCACGAACTCGGCGTGCAGGAGCAGCGTGGCGAAGAACGCGGACTTGCTGCGCAGCCGCAGCCGGGCGCCGCTGATCAGGCCCTGGAACTGCGTGGGCGTCAGCTGCCCCGGCCCTTCCGTGCCGTCAGAGGGACCGGTCACCTCAGACCTCGGTCATGGCGAGCGTGCCCTGCACGAGGTCCGCGAGGCGGGCGTCGCGGCCGATCAGCCCGGCGAGTTCCCCGAGCTGCCCGATGGCCTGGAACTTGCTGACCAGCGTGGCGACGTACAGCTGCAGCCACTCGGGGCCGCCGGCGTCGGCCAGCCACGTGAAGGCGTGGTAGGCCTCGTCGGCGGTGTTCGCGCGGGCGGCGAGGCCCACCACGGCGGCGTAGCGGACGCTGGGTTCGTCCGGGAGGCGCAGGCCGGTGCCCTGGCCTTCCAGCACCAGGCCCAGATCCGGAAGCTGCTCGTACAGGCGCACGAACGCGCTGAATTCCGCGCCGGCGGCCTCTCCGATGGCGGGCGCAGTGTCCAGGCCGGCGCGGTGCAGGCGGGAGGCCATCTCCCAGGCGCGGGGGCTGGGCCAGGCGGGCTGCGTGGCGTCCAGGCGGTGCAGCAGTTCCGGGCGGAAGGTCAGGAACGCGATGACGTGCTCGTGCAGGCCGCGGCCCAGCGCGTAATTGCGCCAGGAGTCGAAGTCGGCGCGGGTAGTGAGGTGCAGGAAGCGGTTGGCCAGCGGCGCGGGCATGTCGAACACGCTGGCGCGGTCCTCCTTGCGGTTCCCGGCCGCCCACACGAACCAGCCTTCAGGCAGTTCGTAACTGCCGACCCGGCGGTCCAGGATCAGCTGCTGCGCCATGCCCTGCATGGTGGGTGGGGCCATGTTCACCTCATCCAGGAACAGGATGCCGTGCCCGCCGCGCGGCAGGAACTCGGGCGGGTACCACTTGCTCACGCCGCTGCCCTGCCCGTCCGCTTCGGGTACGGGCAGGCCGCGCAGGTCGGTGGGGGCGAGCTGGGAGAGGCGCACGTCCACGAACTCCAGGCCGTGCTTCTGCGCGATCTGCTGCACGATGCTGCTTTTGCCCACGCCGGGCGGGCCCCAGATCATGGTGGAGAGCTTCAGGTTCCCGGTGATCAGGGCGCTCAGGTACGTTTGCAGTTCGGCGGGGGTCAGGCTCACCCCCTCACGCTAGGGCGTTTGACCGGCCGGGGCAAGCGCGGGGTGCGGTGTGAAGCCGGGTTGAGGGGACCCTCATGCGCAGAGGCCCGGCCCACCACGAGGTGAACCGGGCCTGCTGGGCGGGTGTTCAGTACTGGACGCTGAAGGGCGCGCTGAGCGCCGCGCCGTTCACCTTGAAGTTCACCTTGCCGCTCAGGATCTGCCCGGCGATGGGCGCAGGCTGCACCACAAGCTTGATGCACCCGGCGCCCTGCGTCGCGTTGAACACCCCGCCGAACGCGGTGTTCAGGGCGGCCGCGTCGTTCGCCAGGGCGTACGTGCCGCCGGTCTGCTGCGCGGCCTGCTGCATGTCCGCGGTGTCCAGGTCGTCGGGTGAGCCCAGGCCGATCATGAACAGGCGCATCCCGGCGGCCTTCGCGGCGGCAATGGCGGGCGCAAGGTTGTCCGTGCCGTTGGCGGCGCCGTCCGTGAGGACCACGCCGACGCGGTTGCCGGTCTTGGTGCTCACGAACTGCACGAGTTCCTGGGTGGCTTCCCACAGAGGCGTGCCGCCTCCGGCCACCGCGGCCTCATCCACGGCCGCTTTCAGGGCACCCTTGTCGGTGGTGAAGTCCTGGTGCACGGTCAGTTCCGTGTAGGGGCTGGTGGCATCGTACCCGCTGAAAGAAGTGACAGCAGCGGCGGCTGTGCCGCTGAGCCGCTCGATAAACAGCTTGGCGGCCTCGGCGCGTTTCTTCTCCGGGTCGTTGTCGGCCATGGAGCCGCTGGCGTCGAGGAGGATGCCGGCCCTGAAGTCCCCGCTGACGCTGGTGATGTCGCCGCACTTGCTGGCGGTGACGGCCGGCGCCGCCTGGAGGCCCAGCTGGCCCTGGGCGAGCGCAGCGTCCGTCACGGTGATGTCGCTGATGGTGCCGCTGGTGAGCACAGTGTCCTGGCTGTCCAGTGCGCTGACGTTCAGGTTCACGCTCTGGTCGGCGTTTACCACGTACCCGTTCACGCTGGCCTTGGCGGGGGTGGGCCCGGCGGGCGGCTGGGGGGCCTGGGGTCCGGTGCAGGCCACCAGGGCGAGGGCGAGGGTCAGGGGCGCGAGCAGGACGGAATTCTTCATGGCAGCCTCCAGGGAATGCGAGATGGCGGAAGGGAAAAACCTAACACCCGGAGTGCCCAGCATACATTTGAGGGATGGTGGTGGCACGCCAGTTTGCCCGGCCAGGGCAAGGAGAGGGTGCTCATAGGTTTACTGCTAGTGGTGACACGCGCTTCTGCCGTGCGGGCCGGGGATGGGACGGCCGGTATACCCTCAGGGTGTTGATTTCGGCCCTCTGATTACCGTGCGTCGCCTGCCGTGCCTCTATACTCAGCCCGATACCTGGACTCGGTTCAATTTCCTGCTGTGGGCCCCACCCCACATCATCCCCGGAGGACACCCCCCGTGCTGCCCCTGACGCATAAAATCCTGTTCCTGATCTTCGCCCTGGTTGCGGGCGGCATCGGCCTGTACGGCTTCTACCGCCTGTACCTGCGCATCCGGCGCGGCGCGGCCGCCAGCGAATGGCGCTGGAATGATGCCCCGCAGCGCATCGGCTACGCCCTGTGGACCAGTCTCACGCAGGAACGCACCTTCCGGCGCCGCCCGTGGATCAGCGTCCTGCACAGCTTCATCTTCTACGGCTTCACGTACTACCTGCTCGTGAACGTCATCGACGGCCTGGAAGGCTACCTGCACTTCAGCATCAGCTCCGCCAACCCCCTCGGGGCCGTGTACAACTTCCTGGCGGACCTGCTCAGCTTCGGCGTGCTGGTGGGTGTGCTGGGCCTGCTGTACCGCAGAATCTGGGGCCGTTCCCGCCGCGACTTCCGCTTCACCGAGAAGACCCTGCTGCATCCCGCCGTGGAACGCGGGTACATCAAGCGCGACAGCCTGATCGTCTCCAGCTTCATCCTGTTCCACGTCGGCAGCCGCATCCTCGGCAACGCCGCCAAGATGGTCGAGGAAGCCCGGCTGCACAGCGGACAGTACGACTGGCTGCAGCCCTTCAGCACCCTGCTGGGCAGCGCCGCCTTCGGCAACCTGAGCGAGGGCGCCATCCAGGGCCTGCGGCTCTTCGGGTTCTGGGGCGCGCTGGGCAGCATCCTGGCATTCCTGGCGTACTTCCCCTTCAGCAAGCACATCCACATCTTCATGGCGCCCGTGAACTACGCCCTGAAACGCCCCGTGGGCAGCGGCGTGATTCCCCCCATGAAGGGCCTCGCCGAGGCGATGGAGCAGGAAGAACCCAAGCTGGGCGTGGAGAAACTGGAGGACCTGGAATGGCCCCGGCTGCTGGACGCCTACGCCTGCATCCAGTGCAACCGCTGCCAGGACGTCTGCCCGGCCAACGCCACCGGCAAGGCCCTGTCGCCCGCCGCGCTGGAAATCAACAAGCGCATGGAACTGAACGTGATCGCCGCTCAGCACACGCCGTTCACGCTGAAACCCGTGCCGTTCGAGGCCGGCGCCCCCACCGACCGCCCCCTGCTGGAATACGCCATCAACGAGGAAAGCGTGTGGGCCTGCACCACCTGCGGCGCGTGCATGCAGGTCTGCCCGGTGCAGGACGAGCAGATGCTCGACATCATCGACATCCGCCGCCACCAGGTGATGGTCGCCGGCGAGTTCCCCCCGCAGCTCCAGACCGCCTTCCGCGGCATGGAACGCGCCAGCAACCCCTGGGGCATCAGCCGCGACAAGCGCATGGAATGGGCCGAGGGCCTGCGGGTCCCCACCATCGACGAGAACCCGGAACCGGACGTCATCTACTGGGTGGGCTGCGCCGCCAGTTACGACCCGGGTGCGCAGAAGGTCGCGCGCAGCTTCGTGCAGCTGCTCGACAGGGCCGGCGTGAACTACGCCGTGCTGGGCAAGAAGGAAGCCTGCACCGGCGACAGCGCCCGCCGCGCCGGGAACGAATTTCTGTACCAGCAGCTCGCCGCGGAGAACGTCGAGACGCTGAACACCGTCGCGCCCAAGCTGATCGTCGCCACCTGCCCGCACTGCATGAACGCCATCGGCAACGAGTACCGGCAGCTCGGCGGTGACTACCGCACCATCCACCACACCGAGTACCTCGAGGAACTCGTGCGGCTCGGGAAACTCCCCACCGCCGAACTGCACGCGGACGTCACGTACCACGACCCCTGCTACCTGGGCCGGCACAACGGCGTGTACGACGCCCCCCGCACGCTGATCACCCGCATGGCCGGCGAGGTTCTGAAGCTGGAACGTGAACGCGAGAACAGCTTCTGCTGCGGCGCCGGCGGCGCCCAGTTCTGGAAGGAGGAGGAAGAAGGCCGCGAACGCGTCAGCGACAACCGCTTCCGGGAACTCCAGGCCCGCCTGGACACCGCCGCCGCGAACGCCCGCGCGTACGAGGCAGGCCAGCCGGAGAAGGTCGTCGCGGTCGGCTGCCCCTTCTGCAAATCCATGATGAACAGCACCCCGGAGAAAGCCGGCCGGGACGACATCATCGTCAAGGACGTCGCCGAACTGCTCCTGGAAAGCGTGGAACGCGCCACCGGCACCCACCTGACCCCCACCGGCCCCCTGCCGGACGTCAGCCCCATCCACCAGCCGGAAGTCGCCAGCGCCCCCAACGCCCTGACACCCATGCACCGCACCGGCGCGCACCCCGCCAGCGGCACGCCCGTCGCCGGCGAGACGAACGCGGACTTCATCAACCACCAGCCCGGCAGCCCCCGCGGCAGCGACGGCACCCACCCCGAACCGCAGGCCGCGCACCCCGAGGAAGTCACGGCGCGCAAAGCCTGGAAGCCCAAAGACACGGTGACCGGCGACGACGCGGCCCCCGCCACCGGCACCCGCAAGGCCTGGAAGCCGGGCGCGGCGCAGCCCCAGCGGGACGACGTGGTGCAGGCCCCCACCCCGGAAGCCGCACCGGCCCCCGAAGCGCCCGCCCGCAAGAGCTGGAAGCCCCGCGCCGCCACCGACGACGTGCAGGCTGCCCCGACCGGAACGGACATCACGGAGACGCCCGCGGTGCCCACGGACGCCGCTCCTGCCCGCAAGGCATGGAAGCCGAAGGCCGGCAGTGATGACGTGAACCCCGCCCCCGTCACGCCTCCCGTGGCCGAGCCCACCCCGACCGAGGGCGCGGAGGCCAGCGGCCGGAAAGCCTGGAAGCCCCGGGCTGCCCCCGCGAAGGAAGGTGCTGAAGAGCTCACACCCACGCCCGCGGCCTCGCCCGCCGAAGCCGCCGCCAGCCCGGCCACCGCAGCCCCCGGGGAACGGAAGAAGTGGGCGCCGAAAGTGGCCGCACCGGCCGCCGACGTGATCGTGGCCTCTCCTCAGCCCGAACCGGTGGAGCCCATGGCGCCCGCCCCGATCAACCCGGAGCCCACAGAAGTGGCCCCCGCCACGGGCGAACGGAAGAAATGGACGCCGAAGGCCACCACGACCCCCCCGCAGCCCGTGGAGCCCGTGGAGGCCGCCCCTCAGGCCGAGCCCGCACCGATCACCGAGCACGTGCACCTGGAACAGGTCGGGGAGAACCTGCTGGAGGAGGGCGAACAGGCCACCAGCGAGCCCGGCGTCGGCGGCCGGAAGAAGTGGGTGCCCAAGAAGAAGGACTGAACTCAGCAGTGCCGGGCGGGGCAGGGGAGACGGGTGCTCTCTTGCCCCGCTCCCGCTTTTTTATCTCCCGGAGGGGCCGGGGATTAAGGTTCCGTTCACGGTATGATTCACCGCATGAGTGTTGCCGTCGTCACGGACTCCACGAGTGACCTGAGTCCCGCCCTTTGCGCCCAGTACGGCGTCACCAGCGTTCCCCTGTACGTCCTGTTCGACGGGAAGATGCACAAGGACGGCCTGGAGATCACCCCCGAGGCCCTCTTCACTGGCCTGAAAGCCGGGAAGAAGACCCCCAGCACCTCGCAGCCCAGCCCGGCGGAATTCACCGAGGTGTACGCCCGCGCGCTGGAAACCGCCGATCACGTGCTGAGCATCCACATCAGCGGGCAGCTGTCCGGCACGGTCGGCAGCGCCCGGCTGGCCGCGCAGGAGTTCGGGGACCGCGTAACGGTGGTGGACACCCGCACGGTCAGCATGGGTCTGGGCCTGCGCGTGATCCGCGCCGCACAGCGCTTGCAGGAAGGCAAGGCCGTGCCGGAAATCGTCGCGGAACTCGATCGCCTGGCTGGGCTGGGCAGCATCCGCTTCACCGTGGAGACGCTGGAATTCCTGAAGCTCAACGGGCGCATCGGGGGCGGCGCGGCGCTGCTGGGCGGCCTGCTGAACATCAAGCCGATCCTGATCGTCCGGGACGGCCGCGTGGAGTCCGGCGGCCGCGCCCGCGGGCAGAAAAAGGCCATTCAGGACATCGTGGACGCCACCCGCAAGTACATCGTGGGTCACGGCCGCTGCCGGCTGGCGTTCGTGCGGACCGACGGCGGGCAGGCGAACGTGGACGAACTGCGCGCCGGGCTGGCCGGCCTGGACTTCGAGGACATGGGCGACCACGCGTTCGGCACGGTGATCGCCACGCACGCCGGCCCCGGCACGTACGGCGTGGTGATGGAACCCCTGAATGCCTGAACGGCCCCGCGCCCGGGCGAGGGTCGCGCTGGCCCTCGCCTGCCTGCTGCCGGGGCTGCTGACGGGCTGCCGCCCCGGCCCGGTCGGCACGGAGCGGCAGGTGAGCGCGCCGGTGGCGGCCGCCATCCGCATCGCCAGCACGCCGGCGACCTCCACTGCGGGTGGCCGGCCCGAGACGGGCGCGTCGGCGCCCGCCACCGTGAGCGCCCGGCCCGCCGGGGACACCGTGGGCGCGCCCGGCACCCTGGCCCCGGACGGCTGCCTGCTGCCCGCCCCCGAAGTGGAGAAGGCCCCGCCGCCGCCCTTCCCGCTCAGCGGCCGGCTGGGCCTGTGGGTGGCGGAGGTGGACCCGGCCACGCTGGCCGTGCGCCGCGCGGTGGGCACCAACGCGGACAGCGTGTTCCCGCTGGCGAGCACGTACAAGCAGGCGGTGCTGTGGGCGGTGCTCAAGGAATTCGACGCCGGGCGCCTCTCGCCCACCGAGCGCTTCGACGTGACCCGCCAGAACCAGAGCCTGGGGGACTACCCGTACGACGGCACCAGCGTGCGCGAGCTGTCCAGCCGCATGATCCAGTTCAGCGACAACACCGCCACCGACATCCTGCACCGCCGCGTGGGCCTGCAACGCGTGCAGGCGCTGGCGGATGACCTGGGCCTGTGCCGCACCCGCCTGATCCTGCCCACCCGGGACTGGTGGGTGGCGCAGGCGGGCCTGTCGCAGACCTTCAACGGCACGGGCCGCTGGGCGGCGGCGCGTGGCGCGGACCGCGAGCGGCTGGCCGCCCTGATCGACCGGGACGCGCAGGCGTACCGCTCGGATTACCTGCAGCGCAAACTCGACGAGTACTTCGAGCGGCGCCACCGCCTGGAGGATGACCTGGCAGCGCTGAACGTGAGCACCCCGTACGAGTTCGCCACGCTGCTCACGCACGAGTACCTGCGTCCGGGCCTGTCCGCGCGGGCCCTGGCCTGGCAGCAGGACGTGCTGGCCCGTGGGTACGGCCGCACGCCCATCGACGCCGCCCTGAAAGGCCGCGTCGCGGCGTTTGGCGGGAAGGGGGGCAACGGCTGGCGGCTCCTGACGTACACCGGGTACGTCCGCACGGACGACGGCCGGCACGTCGTGTACGCCTTCATGCAGCACGGCGCGGACCAGACCTACACGATGCCGAACACCCGGCGGGCGTTCGCGTGGATCACGGCCGGCATCCGCCGCGTGCTCGGCCCGGCACCGGCCCCGCTCAGGACGGCTCGGTCCGGCTCACCCGACTGAGTTCCTCCGCGATCGCCGCGTCCAGCTGCGGCCGGGCCACGGCGTAGGGGGCGCTTACGGTCGCTCCGGCGGCCGGGACGTGCCCGCCCCCGCCGAGCTGCACGGCCACGTTCTGCGCACTCACGCCGCCGCGGGAGCGCAGAGACACCTTCACGCGGTCGCCGTAGTCCTTGACCATCACGGCCAGCACGCTGCCCTCGGCGTTGCGCAGCAGGCTCACGTAGCTCTCCACTTCCTCCCAGGTCGCCCCGGCGCGCTCCAGCATCTCGGCGTCCACGCGGGCGAGCACCACCTGTCCGCCGTGCAGGAATTCCAGGCTGCCCAGCATCTCCCGCATCAGCAGGTAGTACGAGTGCGGGTTCTGCGCGAGGTTGTCGTTCAGCCAGCCCAGCCGCGCCCCGGCGGCCCGCAGCTGCGACGCGCAGTCGAAGGCGTCGGGCGTGACGCTCTCGAAGCGGAAACTGCCGGTGTCGGTGATCAGGCCCAGCATCAGCGGCGTGGCGATCTCCTCGGTGAGCGTGACGCCCATCGCCAGGATCACGTCCGTGACCATCATGGCCGCGGCCGGTTTGCTGGGGTCCACCACGCCGGCGGTCGCGCGCCGGGCGTTCGTGCCGTGGTGGTCCACGTTCACGACGTCCCCATGGAAGGCCGCGAGGTCCGCGCCCGCCACCCGCACCGGATCGTTGTTGTCCACGTCCAGCACGGCCAGCAGTGCCCCCTCCGGCCACGCGTCCAGGCTGGGCAGCAGCTCGCCTTCCTGCGCGAGGAAGCGCAGGTAGCGGGGCGGCGCGGTGACCGGCAGGGTGGTCTTCCCGAGGCTGCGCAGGGCGCGGCTCAGGCCGAGGACGCTGCCCACGGCGTCCCCGTCGGGGTTCTCGTGGGTGAGAATCACGATGGGGCCCGGGTGGGCGAGGAGGTGCCGGGCGACGTGGCGCACGTCCCGGGAGTAAGTGGGGCTGTCGTCGTTCACGGCCGTCATGTGCCCCGAGTATAGGAGCCCGCGTGGGACGTGCCGCGCGGGCGGCGGGCCGCTATCCTGCTGGGCGTGCCTGTCCGACTGAACCTTGCCGCCCTGAGTGACGCGGAACTCGCCGCACTCCTGGGCGACGAGGCCCTGCAGGCCCGCTACCCGGAGGTCAGCCGCGCCCGCCTGGAAGCCCGCCCGCTGCCCGGCCCGGTGTGGCCGCTGGACCCCTGGGTGGCGCCCGGGTCCGGCCAGCCGGGGCAGGGGTGGGGGGCCACGCCGGGCCAGACCCGCGCCCTGAACGACCTGCATGCCGCGCTGGGGGCGCTGGGCGCCGCCGCGCAGGGCCCCTGCCAGCTGTCCCTGGAGCGCCGGTTCTCTCACGCCTGCGGGTACCTGCTCGGCCCGGACACGGCCGTGACGGTGCGCTGGGACGAATCGCCCGACGGGCGTGACGCGCCCCCCTTCGTGGAGGTGCTGAGCTGGCTGCGGGACGACGCGAGCGGGGTGGAAGGCGTCCTGACCACCAACCGGCCGGCGCTGCCCTCGCCGGTGCCCACCGAACTGGTGGCGGTGCGGCACCTGCCCGGCGCGGCCCTGCCGGAGCTGCTGGAGGCCCACCGCCTGCACCTGGCGCGCCACGGCCGCGGCCTGAAACTGCCGGCGGAGGGCGGCTGGGCGGCCGCCTGGGAGCGGCTGCACCGCCGGAACGTGGACGCCTGGGACCGGCGCGGTCTGCTGCTGCGCGAGGACTGAACGTCGTCCCGGGCCGGTTGGTCTGCACAGCTGTCCTGCGCGCCGGGTGGCCCGGCGGAACAATGGGGGCATGACAGCAGCAGGGCAGGAGCGGCACGTCGCCTTCGACTGGGGCGGCGTGTTCACGGTGGGCACCTTCGATGGGCGCAGCACGCAGAACCTCGCGGAGCGGGCGGGCGTGCCGGTGGACCGGGTGCGCGAGAGTTACTTCCGGCACGTGCGGCAGCTGGAGGTGGGCGCCTGGAGCCTGCCGCAGTTCTATGACGTGCTGGCGCAGGAGACGGGCGTGACGCTGCCGTACGAGGCGTTCGAGCCCCTGTACCTGGGCAGCATTCACGACAACGGGGCCATGTACGCCACGCTGGAAGGCCTGCCGCGGGCGGTGCGGGTGGGGCTGCTGAGCAACAACTACCCGGTCGTGAGTGATCACCTGCGGCGGGACGCCCGGTTCGCGCGGTTCGACGCGCTGGTGTTCAGCAACGAACTGGGGCACAAGAAGCCGGCCCCAGAGGCGTTCGCGGCGCTGGAGGTGGCGATGGGCGTGCCGGCCGGGCAGGTGGCGTTCGTGGACGACGTGCAGGAGAACATCGACGCGGCGCGAGAGTCCGGTTTTCACGGCCTGCTGTACTCGCACGAGCAGCATGACCGCTTCCGGGGGGAGCTGGCCGGGTGGCTGGGGGTGCCCGTCCCCTGAAGTGGTGTACCTGTGAAAGTGGTGTACTTCCCGGCCGCGGAGGTACACCACTTCTTTTGAACGGTGCCGGTCCGCACAATGCCCCCATCAGCCCGCACGGCACAGGAGGCACCGCATGACCCAGACCACCCGCACCCGCATCACGCACCAGCCGCACCCCCAGGCGGACCGGGTGCTGACCGCCGGCGCACTCGCCTTCCTCGAGGAACTCCACGACCGCTTTGATGACCGCCGCCTGGAACTGCTCGCCGCCCGCCAGGACCGCCAGCGCCGCCTGGACGCCGGGGAACTCCCGGACTTCCTGACGGAAACGTCCGACATCCGCGCCGGGGACTGGAAGATCGCCCCGCTGCCCGATGACCTCCTGGACCGCCGGGTGGAGATCACCGGCCCGGTGGACCGCAAGATGGTCATCAACGCCCTGAACAGCGGCGCCCGCATGTTCATGGCCGACTTCGAGGACGCCAACAGCCCCACCTGGACCAACTGCCTGGACGGGCAGGTGAACCTGATGGACGCCGTGCGCCGCACCATCCGCCTGGACACGGGAGGCAAGGCGTACCGCCTGAACCCCACGACCGCCACCCTGCTGGTCCGCCCGCGCGGCCTGCACCTGGACGAGAAGCACGCTGCCCTCGGGGACCGCGCGCTGTCCGGGAGCCTCTTCGACTTCGGGCTGTACGCCTTTCACAACGCCCACGAGCGCCGCAGCCAGGGCACCGGGCTGTACTACTACCTCCCCAAACTGGAATCGCACCTGGAAGCCCGTTGGTGGAACGACGTGTTCACCTTCACCGAGGATCACCTGCACCTGAAACGGGGCACCATCCGCGCCACCGTGCTGATCGAGACGATCCTGGCCGCGTTCGAGATGGACGAGATCCTGTACGAGCTGCGCGAGCACTCCGCGGGGCTGAACTGCGGCCGCTGGGACTACATCTTCAGCTACATCAAGAAGTTCCGCACCCGGCACGACCGCATCCTGCCCGACCGGGCGCAGGTCACCATGGCGACCCCCATGATGCAGGCCTACAGCCGCCTCGCGATCCGCACCTGCCATCGGCGCGGCGCGCCCGCCATCGGCGGCATGAGCGCCTTCATCCCGGTGAAAGGCGACCCCCAGAAGAACGAACGGGCCTTCGAGCAGGTGCGTGTGGACAAGGAACGCGAGGCCACGAACGGCCACGACGGCACCTGGGTCGCGCACCCCGGCATGGTCGCCCTGGCGACCGAGGTGTTCGACCGCCTGATGCCCGGGCCCAACCAGATCGGCTGCGGCAAGCAGCTGGACCTCACCGTGACGGCCGCGGACCTCCTCACCCCGCCCCAGGGAAAGATCACGGAAGGCGGCGTGAACACCAACGTGGACGTCAGCATCCAGTACCTCGCGGCGTGGCTGGACGGGCGCGGCGCGGTGCCCATCCACAACCTGATGGAGGACGCCGCCACCGCCGAGATCAGCCGCGCGCAGCTGTGGCAGTGGGCGCACACCGAGCAGCGCACCGAGGACGGTACCCCCATCACCCCCGAGGGCCTGACCCGCCTGATTGACGCGCACGCCAACCGCCTGACCCGTGAACAGCCGGGGCGCGAAGCCCGCATCCGCGAGGCGGCCGCACTTCTCCAGACGCTGATCACGCAGGACACCTTCGAGGAGTTCCTGACCGTGCCCGGCTACCAGCACCTCACCTGACCCACCCCCGGCGCCCCGCGCCTTTCAAAGCCCCCCATCACCTTCGCCCGCCCGGGCGCGGGACCGCCCCCCACACCCCCAGGAGGACCCACCATGACCACCCCCGAGCAGCTGCGCACGCCCCGCACCCCCGCCGAGATTCTGGAGAAGACCTGGCAGACCGAGGAACGCTGGCAGGGCATCCGCCGCAACTACTCCGCCGAGGACGTCGTGAAACTGCGTGGCAGCCTGCCCATCGAGTTCACCCTGGCCAAGCACGGCGCGCAGAAACTCTGGCGCATGATGAAGGACGAACCCTTCGTGAACGCCCTGGGCGCCCTGACCGGCAACCAGGCCATGCAGCAGGTCAAGGCCGGCCTGAAGGCCATCTACCTCAGCGGGTGGCAGGTTGCCGGCGACGCGAACAACGCCGGGCAGATGTACCCCGACCAGAGCCTGTACCCGGCGAGCAGCGTGCCGGACGTCGTCAAGCGCATCAACAACACCCTGCGCCGCGCCGACCAGATCCAGACCAGCGAAGGGAAAAACGACATCGATTACTTCGTGCCGATCGTCGCGGACGCCGAGGCCGGCTTCGGCGGGCCCCTGAACGCCTTCGAGCTGATGAAGGCCATGATCGAGGCGGGCGCCGCCGGCGTGCACTTCGAGGACCAGCTCGCCAGTGAGAAGAAGTGCGGGCACCTGGGCGGCAAGGTGCTGGTGCCCACCTCCCAGTTCATCCGCACCCTGAACGCCGCGCGGCTCGCCGCGGACGTGAGCGGCGTGCCCACCGTCCTGATCGCCCGCACCGACGCCGACGCCGCGAACCTGCTCACCAGCGACGTGGACGAGAACGACCGGCCCTTCTGCACCGGGGAGCGCACCCCGGAAGGCTTCTACTACGTGACCCCCGGCATCGAGCAGGCCATCTCCCGCGCCCTGGCCTACGCCCCCTACGCCGACGTGATCTGGTGCGAGACCAGCGTGCCCAACCTGGACGACGCCCGCCGCTTCGCGGAGGCCGTGCACGCCCAGTTCCCCGGCAAGCTGCTGGCGTACAACTGCTCGCCCAGCTTCAACTGGAAGAAGAACCTGGACGACGAGACCATCGCGAAATTCCAGGTGGAACTGGGCAAGATGGGCTACAAGTTCCAGTTCATCACCCTGGCCGGCTTCCACGCGCTGAACATGAGCATGTTCGACCTCGCGTACGGCTACGCCCGCCGCCAGATGAGCGCCTTCGTGGAGTTGCAGGAACGCGAGTTCGCCGCCCAGGACCGCGGCTTCACCGCCGTGAAGCACCAGCGCGAGGTCGGCACCGGGTACTTCGACCTGGTGTCCACCGCCGCGGGCGGCGGGCAGAGCAGCACCACCGCCCTGGCCGGCAGCACCGAGGCGCAGCAGTTCGGGCAGAGCAGAGAGTTCGCCGCCGCGCACGACTGACCCGCCCAGTTGATTCGCGCAGCGCCGCTGAGGGGAACCCGGAAATCCCGGGTTCCCCTCAGGCGCGTGGCGCTGTCCGGCCGGCGCGGCGCTCCAGTTTCTGGGCGTACATGCGCGCGTCGGCCACCGCCACCAGGGCGTCGCCCTGCCCGTCCCCCGGGAAGTACGCCACGCCCACGCTGGCGTCCATTTCCGGGAAGCCGCGGGCCTGCACGTCCCGCACCACCTGAGCCACCCGCTCGTGAATGGCCGGCACGCCCTCCACGGCGCTGTGGGCCAGGAGCAGCGCGAACTCGTCCCCGCCCAGGCGGTAGGCGCGGTCCTCGGGCCGGAACGCGCCCGGCAGGGCCCGCCCGAACGCCGAGAGCAGCGCGTCGCCGTGTGCGTGCCCGTGCAGGTCGTTCACGGCCTTCAGGCCGTCCAGGTCGATCATCGCTACGCCCATCGTCAGCGCGTGCCGGGACGCCCGCGCCGTTTCCCGGGCCAGGTCCGTCTCGAAGGCCCGGCGGTTGCCGAGCCCGGTCAGGGTGTCCTCGTTCGCAAGGCGCTGCACGCGGGCGTGCTCGTGCGTGCGGGCCGTCACGTCGCGCGCCACCACCGCCTGTCCCAGCGCCACCCCGCGGGCGTTGCGGACCGTGGAACCCTGCAGTTCCCACACCTGATCGCCGGGGCGCCACTCCACCGGGCGGTCGTCGGGGAGGTCCGGCCAGCCGGGGAACACCTGCGTCAGCCGCCGGCCGCGCAGTGCCGGGGCCGGCTGACCGGCCAGCGCGGCGGCGCGGCCGTTCGTGTCCAGCACGCGGCCCTGGGTGTCCAGCACGAACACCGCGTCACCCAGCTGCTCCACGATCTGGCGGTGCACCAGGGGGGCCACGCGCAGCAGGCCGTAGTGCCGCATGGCCCACGCGACCGGCACCAGTCCGGCTGCCAGGAACACCGGCACCGGGCTGATCCCGCTGGGCAGCGTGAGGGCGCCCAGCAGGTACGCCACGTTCGCGAGGCTGGGGGCCAGCATGGCGAACAGCATCACGGTGATCTGGTGGCGCTCGGCGCCCCGCGCGGCGCGCCAGGCGGGCAGCAGCCGCGCCGCGCCCCAGGCGAGCATCAGGTTGGCGTACCCCACGACGGTCAGCCAGTACAGCGGCAGGCGCTGCACGGTCTCCCAGGTGGCCGGGGCGCCCGGGGGGAGGCGCCAGATCAGCTGGTGCTGGCCGTTCGTGAGGATCAGGGCCAGGGTCAGGAGCGGCACGGCCAGCAGGGCGAGCAGGCGCCGCGGCGGGACGGGCTCGGGGTCCGGTTGCAGGTGCCGCAGGGCCAGGACCAGCCACGCCACGGGCACGGTCAGGATGCCCAGGAACTGCACCTCGCCCAGCGTCCACTGGGTGTGCGGGTCGGGGGTCATGGCGGCCAGGATGTCGCCGCCCAGCCACACGCAGTTGCCCAGCAGCACGCCCAGGAACGCGCGGGGCAGCGGCTGCCGGGCGCGGGGCAGCACGTTGCCGACCATCAGCACGGTCGCCAGCAGGGCCAGCAGGGGCAGGTGGGTGGCGGGGGGCAGGGGAGGGGTCATGGCTGGGCACGGGCGGGACGGGCCGCTTCACCGCACATTAATGGAGGGGCCCTTGCGAAAGTCTCACGGCCCCTTGGTTGACAGAAACCGAGTTGTCACTAAAATGATGACAAGGTCGGGCCCTGGCCCACCGGAGAACAGGGAGGACCGGATGAACAGCCAGTACGCCATCGCCGTGCACATCCTCGCGCTCGTGGGCACCTCGGAAGAGCCCATGAGCTCCGAGGAGATGGCCGGAAGCGTGGGCGTCAACCCGGTGGTGATCCGGCACGTCACAGGCCTGCTGCGCCGCGGCGGGCTGCTCGTCACGCAGCGGGGCGTGCCCGGCGCGCACCTGGCCCGCCCGGCCGACCAGATCAGCCTGCTGGACGTCTACCGCGCGGTGGGCGCGCCGGACACGGTGCTCAAGCGCCACGCCCGGCCCAACCCGGCCTGCCCGGTCGGCGCGGGCATCCAGGGCGTGCTGGACGAGGTGTTCGGGGAAGCCCAGGCGGCGCTGGAGGCCCGGCTGGCGCAGGTGCGCCTCGCGGACGTGCACGCCGCCCTGGCTACCGCCGGCGCCCTCGCCTGACTTTTTTTGCCCCGCCCTGTCAGTTTTTTCATTACATCAGGCCCTCTCGTCGCCCGTCCGGCGCCCCGGACCCCAGGAGTCCCCATGATCGCCATCACCGGAGCCACCGGCCACCTCGGCCGCCTCACCATCCAGGCCCTCCTCCAGCGCGGCGTGTCCCCGGACACCCTCGTCGCCCTGGTGCGCGACCCCGCCAGGGCCGCCGACCTCGCGGCCCAGGGCGTCACCGTCCGGCAGGCCGACTACACCCAGCCCCACACCCTGGACGCTGCCCTGCAGGGCGTGGACCGGTTGCTGCTGATCTCCTCCAGCGACATGAACGGCCGCGTGGACCAGCACCGCAACGTCGTGGACGCCGCTGTGCGCGCCGGCGTGAAGCTGCTCGCCTACACCAGCCTCCTGCGCGCCGACACCTCCGGCCTGGGGCTCGCGCACGATCACCGCGCCACCGAGGCCCTGATCCGCGCCTCCGGCCTGCCCTTCGTCCTGCTGCGCAACAGCTGGTACCTGGAAAACTACAACCCCGCCCAGGCCGCCCAGCACGGCATGCTGGCCGGCGCCGCCGGCGAGGGCCGCGTCAGCGCTGCCAGCCGCGCCGACTACGCCGAGGCCGCCGCCGCGGTCCTGACCGAACCGGGCCACGAGAACGCCGTGTACGAACTCGGCGGCGACCACGCCTTCACCCTGAGCGACCTGGCCGCCGAGATCCAGGCGCAGACCGGCCGACCCGTCACGTACCAGAACATGACCCCGGACGCGTACGCCGACATGCTCCGCGGCGTGGGCCTGCCCGCCCCGGTGGCCGACATGCTCGCCGACTCCGACGCGCACCTCGCCCAGGGCGACCTGTACACCGAGTCCGGCGACCTGCGCCGCCTGATCGGCCGCCCCACCACCACGCTGAGCGAGGGTGTCCGCGCCGCCCTGAACTGAGGCGCGCCCGGACCCCCGGGCCCACTCAATGAATAGGGACCACCCGGCCGGGGTGGTCCTAACTCTTGGGGTCCGTCCGGGTTACTCGGTGCCGACGTCGTGCCCGTCGTCGCGGTGTTCCAGGCGGAAGCCGTGCGGCAGGAAGTCCCGCACGAGGCCGCTGACGACCTCGCCGTGCTGGTTCACGCACACCACGCGGGCGTCCGGCGCGAACTCGAACAGCACCTGCCGGCACGCGCCGCACGGGCTGGCGGGCGGGCTGGCCTCGGAGTACACGACGATGTCCGTGAAGTCGCGGGCACCGGCGGTCGCCATGGCCTGCACGGCGCTCTGTTCGGCGCAGCGGCCCAGGCCGTAACTGGCGTTTTCGACGTTCGCGCCGAAGTACACGCGGCCGTCCGGGGTGCGCAGTGCGGCGCCCACGCGGAACTTGCTGTACGGCGCGTACGCCTGCTTGAAGGCCGCCTGGGCCCCTTCGAGCAGCTGCGGGTCGGGCTGGAGGTTCAGGGCGTTGCCGGATTGCTGGGTGTGGGTCATACGGGTGCGGTTTCCTCAGGTTCGGAGAACAGGTCGGTGCGGGCGCGTTCCACGCGGACGCGGTTCACGCGGCGCTGGTCGGCGTCCTCGACGGTGAAGGCCCAGCCGTTGTGCACGAAGCTCTGCCCGGTTTCCGGGATGTCACCGAAGTGGGACGTGACGAACCCGGACAGGGTGTCGAATTCGCCCTCGCCGTCCTCGATGTTGCTGTGCAGGCGTTCCTCGACCTCGTGCACGGTGAGGCTGGCGTCCATGAGGTAGATGCCCTCGCCGAGCACCTCGATCATGGGGACTTCCTCCTCGTCGGTCTCGTCGTAGATCTCGCCGACGATCTCCTCCAGGGCGTCTTCCAGGGTCACGAGACCGCTGGTGCCGCCGAACTCGTCCACGACGATGCTCATGTGGCTTTTCTTCTCGCGCATCTTGGCGAGCAGGTCCTTGATCTTCATGCCTTCGGGCACGAAGAACACGGGGCGCATCACGTCGGCCAGGGTGGTGTGGTCCAGCTGGTCGAGGTGACTCAGGACGTCGCTGGTGTGCGCGATGCCCACGATGTTGTCCGCGCTGTCCTGAAAGACGGGCACGCGGGAGTAGCCGTGCTCGGCGTTCATCTCGATCAGGCGGCGCACCGGCGCGGCGCTGTCGGCGACGATCATGTCCACCCGGGGCGTCATCACCTCGCGCACGGTGGTGTCCGACAGGTCGAAGACGTTGTACACGAGTTCCTTCTCGTCGTCTTCCAGCACGCCTTCCTGGCTGGAGGCGCTGACGATCATGCGGATCTCCTCTTCGGAGTACGCGCTGTGGTGCCCGGCGACGCCCTTGAGCCCGAAGAGGCGCACCACACCGTTGCCCAGGGCGTTCAGGCCCACGATGGCCCAGCGGAACACCAGCGCGAAGATCCGCAGGGGCCGCGTGACCAGCAGCGAGACCTGCTCGGGGCGTTGCAGCGCCCAGCTTTTCGGCGCGAGTTCCCCGATCACGATGTGCAGAATGGTGCTGATCGCGAACGCCAGCCCGAAGCTGATCGCCTTGATGTTCGCCTCGGTCAGGTTGCGCCCTTCGAGCAGCGGGTGGATCAGGTGCTCGATGGCGGGCTCGGCGACGAAGCCGATCGCCAGGGACGCCATGGTGATCCCGAGCTGCGTGGCGGCGATGTACAGGTCGAGGTTGCGCAGGGCCCGCTGCGTCAGGCGGGCGGTGGTGTTGCCTTCATCGGCGAGCTGGTCGATGCGGGTGCGGCGCACGCTGACCAGCGCGAACTCGGCAGCGACGAAAAACCCGTTCATGACGACAAGAACGAACATGGCCAGCAGGCCCAGCAGATCATTCATGGATGTGGCGCGCTCCAATATTCGCGCCCCGGAGATCCGCACAGGCCATGCTGCCCACGCTCCCTGAACAGGTCAGGGAGGCGCGTCGGTCTCCGGAAAGTGGGGTGCCAGGCCGTAAAAAGGCCGCCGGTTGGCGGTCAGGGCCGGACGCGGTCAGTGAGCCAGAACTGGGAGGCTCCATAAACAGGTTCCAGTCTATCACGCCCACCTGAAGGGACCTTGACCGAATCCTTAAGGCCCGGGCGCACAGCGTTGGGCCGGCCTGAAGGCGGGCGCGGGGGGTAGGCTAACGCCAGCACACCAGCCCAAACCCGTTCCGCCCCAGGAGGCCCCGCATGACCCACGCCCTGCCCGAACACTACCGAGCCCTGCGCGTCGTGAAAGGCGACGACGGCCAGCCCCGCGCCGAACTCCAGACCCTGCCCAGCACGGACCTGCCCACCGGGGACGTGACCGTGCAGGTCACCCACTCCAGCCTGAACTACAAAGACGGCATGGCCGTCGCCGGCCGCCCCGGCATCCTAAAGCGCCACCCGATGACCCCCGGCATCGACCTGGCCGGCACGGTCCTGCACGACGAGACCGGGGAATTCACGGCGGGCGAGGGCGTGCTCATTACCGGCTGGGGCCTGGGCGAGCGGCACGACGGCGGGTACGCCACCCTGGCCCGCGTGCCCGCCGCCTGGCTCACCCGCCTGCCGCACGGCACCGACGCCCAGTGGGCCATGAGCGTCGGCACCGCCGGGTTCACCGCCATGCTCGCCGTGATGGCCCTGGAGGACCACGGCCTGAAACGCGGCGAGGAAGCCGAGGTGCTCGTGACCGGTGCGGCCGGCGGCGTGGGCAGCACCGCCGTCGCCCTGCTCGCCAAGGCCGGCTTCAACGTGACCGCCAGCACCGGCCGCCCCGACGAGGAACCCTACCTCAAGGCCCTCGGCGCCCGCACCGTGATCGGCCGGGAGGCCGTGTCGGGCCTGACCCGACCCCTGGAAAGCGAACGCTGGGACGGGGTGATCGACACCGTGGGCGGCGCCACCCTGGCAGGCGCGTACGCCGCCACCCGCACGCACGGCAGCCTCGCCGTGTGCGGCCTGGCCGCCAGCGCCAAACTGGACACGACCGTGTACCCCCTGATCCTGCGCGGCGTGAACCTGCTCGGCATCGACTCCGTGACCTGCCCGCCCAGCCGCCGTGAGGCCGCGTGGGGCCGCCTGGCCCGCGACCTGCCTGCCGCCGCCCTGACCGACGTGACCCGCGTGCGCGGCCTGAGCGAGCTGCCCGCCCTGGCGCAGGCCATCCTGGCCGGACAGGTGCGCGGCCGCACCGTCATCGACGTGAACGCCTAGAGCGGCAGCGCGTCCCAGTACGCCTGCATGTCCGGCGCCAGGGGCACCTCGGCCACCACCTGCGCCCCGTCCCACGGAAAGGCGATCCGCGCGGCGTGCAGCGCCTGCCGGGGCAGGCCCAGCCGCGCGGTGAGCTCCGGCGTCTGCCCGGTCTGCACGAACTCCAGGAAGGCGTCCGGGTCCGGGCCGTAGATCTTGTCCCCCACCATCGGCAGGCCCAGGTGCCGCAGGTGCGCGCGAATCTGGTGCAGCCGCCCCGTGCGCGGGTACGCCTCGATCAGCGCGTGCCCGGCCCGGCGGGCCACCACCCGGAAGTCCGTCACGGCCGGGCGGCCGTTCGGCACGACCGCCTGCCGGATCGCCACGCGGTTCGCGCCCCCCAGGCCCAGCTCGCCCAGCGGGGCGTCCAGCGTGCGCCGCTCCCAGTCCGGCGTGCCGCGCACCACCGCCAGATACGTCTTCCCGACCAGGTGCGTCTTGAACAGCGTGAAGAACCGGCGGGCGGCGTCCGTGTCGCGGGACAGCACGGCCGCGCCGCTCGTCTCCCGGTCCAGGCGGTGCGGGGGCGCCAGGTCCGGCTCGTCCCGCTCGGCCCGCATGAACGACACCACGTCCGGCAGCTCCACCCGGCCGCGCACCGGGTGCGCCAGCCAAAGCGCGGGCTTGTGCACCACCAGGAAATCCGGGTGTTCCAGCACCACGCGCGGCCGCTCCGTGCTCGGCAGGCGCGGCAGGGGCAGGGAAGGGGAGGCCTCGGCGCTCACCGGGGCAGAGTACCCCACGCCTCCGTCCTCCAGGCCTCAGGGGGCCGCGCCCTCCAGGGACCGCAGGAACCGCACGCGCTCGTCGGTGCCCGGGTGCGTGCGGATCAGGTCCAGCAGTGACGAGTCCTCCGCGCCGCCCTCCCGGGCGTGGTCCTCTTCCAGCCGCACCAGGATCGCGCGCAGGGGCTCGGTGGTGCCGTACGCCTCCATCAGGTACTGCCCGGCCACCCGGTCGGACTCCGCTTCCGCCTGCCGGGAGTACCCGCTCTGCAGCAGCGCCGCCGGCGCGGCCGCCGCGAACGTCCCCGCGCTGACCAGGTCGCCGGTCACCACGGTGGACAGCAGCGTGAGGCCCAGCGCCTGGTACACCCCGGCGAGCCCGTGCCGGTGCGTGACGTGCCCCGCCTCGTGCGCCAGCACGCCCAGCAGTTCCCGGTCGGACTTCGCCAGGGCCACCAGCTGGTCGGTCATCACGACCGTGCCGTTCGGGAGCGCGAAGGCGTTCGCGCCCACGTCCTCGCTGCCGCGCCGCAGCAGCAGCCGGTACCGGTACGGCCCGCCCGCCTGCCGCGCGATCCCCCCAAACGCCCGCTGCAGCTGCGCCTGACGCGCCGCCGGCAGCCGCGACGGCCACAGGTACTCCTGGGCCTCCAGCACCTTCATCGTCTCGGCGTCGAAGGTCGCCAGGACGTTTGGGGGCGTGACCCGCGCCGCCTGCCGGGCCGCGGCCGGCACGCCGTACACCAGCGTGCCCCACAGCGCCACCCCGGAGATCAGCAGGGCGCCCAGCGCGGTCGGCCAGCGGGATTCCAGGCCCCGCACCCGCCGCATGCCCCGGTTGCGGCCCGTCTGGGCCTCCCAGGCCGACAGGGCCGCGTCGTCCCTCGTCTCGAAGCGGCCCCCGCCGGGAAAGTTCACGCTGCGGCGCACCCCGGGAATGGCCGGGTCCACCCTCAGCTCCGCCGGCGCCCAGCGGTCCTCTCGGCCCAGCGAAGGCACCACCAGCACCGCCGCCTGCGCGCCCAGGTGCAGCGTGGCGGGGTGGTCGCGGCTGCTGCGGCCGTCGAAGTACACCCCGTGCAGTTCCGCCCCGGGACCCGTCATCAGAAGCCCACCTGGATGTCCAGCAGTTCGGTGGCGGCCTCACCCAGCGCGGACTCCTGCCCCGGGCCGGCCGACGCGAACTCGTCGAGGTTGGTGATGGTGCGCACCGTGATGCCCTCCGTGACGTACTTCGCGCGGCGCATCGCCGCCCACGGCGTCGCCAGCCCCAGCGTGAGCAGTTGCGCCAGGGTGTTCGTCACGCCGATCCACGCCAGCCGCCACGGGCTGAACGACGCCCGGAACCGCACCACACCGCCCAGCTCGGCGTTGTTCAGCACGTACTTCATGATCGCGCCGCGCACGTACTGCCAGGACGTCGCGCTCAGCAGCAGGAACAGCACGTACCCCAGGCCCAGCGCCACGATCAGCCCGGTGGAGAAGCCGTCCTCCTCGAAGGGGTTCGAGCCCGAGGTGAAGAACAGCGCCAGCAGCGGCACGCCGATCAGCAGCAGGCTCCCCACCCCGATGCCCACCGCCGTGATCCAGAACGTGAAAAACGGCGCGACGTCCCCGCGAAACGCCCCGCGCGCCTGCCCGTACGTCAGGTTCTGCACCTGGTACTTGCGCTGCTCGTGCCACGCCCACGGCAGCAGCAGCCCGATCACGCCGGCCGCGACGTTCGCCAGGCCATACGCGAAGTACGAGCCCTTCAGCGTGCCCAGAAAGTGGAAGTTCAGGCCGCGGTGCCAGGTGTTCACCGCCTGGAAACGCATGGACTGCCGCACCACCCACGGGTACAGCGCCGCGTACAGCAGCGCCAGAACGATGGAAATCCAGATCGTCCGCTCGGAGTTCGAGGACAGGGCGTACACCGCGAACAGGAAGCCCACCAGCAGGTACCCGCGCAGCAGCGCCAGCGGGTTGGCGCGGTACTCGAAATTCTGCCCGTCCACCCAGGTGTGCCCGTAGAAGTACTGCCGGGTCCGCACCCGCGCCCACGGCAGGTACACGCCCAGCGTCACGACCGTCAGGGCCACGTTCACGATCCAGATGCGGAAGTACTCGCCGGCCGTGCCGGTAAACGTCATGGGGTGTTCCGTCACCGCTGCGGGCGCCGTGGGAGCAGGCGGGGCCACGGCGTGACGGGACAGGACCGGGGCGCCGTGCGGCGCGGCAGGATCGGGCAGGGACATTGAGTGCATCCTAATGGAGCGTGCCCGCCCCCCGGGCCGCACCTGCCACGGGGTTCGCACCACAGGGCCCGCAACAGAGGAAGGGCAACCCGGACGGGCTGCCCTTCCATCGGAAATAGCGTGAATGAGAGACTCAGCGTTGACGGGTTGCGGCGCGGCGATCCACCCGGGGGTGGATTACCAGCGGCTGCCGCCGCGGTTGCCGCCCATGCCGCCCTGACCACCCACGGGGGCGGGCGCGGCGTTGGTCACAACCACGTTCTTGGCCTGGGGGCCCTTGTTGCCCTGGCCGGCCTCAACTTCGAATTCCACTTCGTCGCCCTCGTTCAGCTTGCGGAAGCCGCCGCTCTGGATGGCGCTGTAGTGAACGAACACGTCGGGGTTGCCGGGGTGCTCGATGAAGCCGTAGCCCTTCTCAACGTTGAACCACTTTACTCGACCTTGAGCCATAACTCTCCTTGCATCTCACGTCGCCCCGGCCAGGCCCCTACCCTCTGGGCCGGAACCATCAACTGGCCGGGACTTGAGACGCGGGCATTATCGCACGTTTGCCCGGACGCTGCCGCACATCTGAGCCGGCCTTGCCGCCTGTCTGGAAGCCCACGGCCGGCCCGCGCCGCACCCTGGCTAAGCTGGGGGCATGCGCGTGGTCCTGAAACTCGGCACCAGCGTCCTGACCGCCGGGACCGACCGCCTCCACCGCCCCCGGCTGGTGGACCTGATGCGCGGCCTCGCCGGGCTGCGCGCCGCCGGGCACCAGCCCGCCCTGGTCACCAGCGGCGCCGTGCTCGCCGGCTGGGAAGCGCTGAACTTCCCCCCCCGCGACCGCACCCTGGCCGAAAAACAGCTGCTGGCCGCCATCGGCCAGGGCCGCCTGATGCACACCTACGCCACCCTGGCCGACCTGTACGACCTGCAGGTTGCGCAGGTGCTGCTCACCGCCGACGACTTCCGCAACCGCACCCGTTACCTCAACGCCCGCACCACCCTGGAAAGCTGCCTGTCGCGCGGCGTGCTGCCGGTCATCAACGAGAACGACGCCGTCACCCTCGAACAGATCAAACTCGGCGACAACGACACCCTCTCCGCCTTCGTCGCGAACCTGCTCGAGGCCGACCTGCTGGTCATCCTGACCGACGCGCCCGGCCTGTACACCGCCGACCCCCGCACCCACCCCGACGCCACCCTGATTCCCGACGTGCCCCGCGTCACCCCGGACATCTGGGCGCTCGCGGGCGGCGCCGGCAGTCACCGCGGCACCGGCGGCATGCACACCAAGATCCAGGCGGCCGAGATCGCCACCCGCGCCGGCACGCCCGTCGTAATCGCCAGCGGCGACATCCCCGACATCCTGCCCCGCCTGGTCGCCGGCGAACGCCACGGCACCCGCTTTCACCCCGCCACCACCCGCCTGGAAGCCCGCAAACGCTGGATTCTGGCCGAGGTCGCCCCCGGCCGCCTGCACCTCGACGAGGGCGCGGCCCGCGCCATCCGCGAGCGCGGCAGCAGCCTGCTGCCCGCCGGCATCACCCGCGTGGACGGCGACTTCCAGCGCGGCCAGACCGTGCGCCTCACCGGCCCGGACGGCGCGGAACTGGCCCGCGGCCTCACCCGCTACGCCGCCGCGGACCTCACCCGCATCGCCGGGCGGCACTCCCGCGACATCGAGGCGCAACTCGGCTACACCTACGGCCCGGAAGCCGTGCACCGCGACGACCTGATCCGCCTGTAAGCCCGCGGCCGGAAGCGCCGGGCCCGGCAGTTCTATACTGCGCGGCGTGTTTCTGCCCGTGCTTGCCGCCGCCCTGATGACCTTCACCGACCCCAGCGGCGACGCCCGCGGCGACGGCGGGTACATCTACCCCCAGCGGCCCGCCGTGACCGAACGCATGCTCGACCTCGACACCTTCACCGCCGAACGCAGCGAGGACGGCATGACCTTCACCGTCACGCTCGGCCAGGCCGGCAACCCCTACGGCGCGCCCAGCGGGTACTCGGCCGGCGTGATCGACATCTTCGTGCGCGGTTCCGCCGGCGGGGAACGCCGCCTGGAAGGCACCGGCCTCACCGCCCGCAGCGGCGGCTGGCGGTACCACCTGCACGTCACCGGGTTCGGGAGCACCCTGCGCGCCGTGTACGGCAACAACCTTGCCGACGCCCGGCAACTCAGGGACCCCGTCCTGACCGTCAGCGGCCGCACCCTCACCATCCGCACTGCCGTGCCCGCCGGCACGTACGCCTACTGGGTCACCAGCAGCCTGTACTCGCCGCTCAGCCCGGACGGCGTGCTGCGCCCCACCACCACCCGCAGCCCCCTGACCCTGCAGGCCGCCCGCGAGAACGCCCCCAGCCCCGTGGACGTCCTCGCCGAGCCCGGCGACACCCTGGCCTTCACCGGCGGCACCCTCGCCTCAGTCGGACAGGCCCGAGACACGTACACGGGCGCCCTGGCCGGCCTGGGCTTCCTGGGTGTGGCCGCCACCATCGCGGGCGGCGTGTGGCGCCGCCGCCTCCAGCGCCATCTCTGACCACGGGCGCCCTGGGCAGGCCCGGGCGGCCCGGGGCCGGCATGCTCTAGCGTGACCCGGTGACCCTGCCCACCGCGACCTCCCACGCCGCGCGCCCCGCCGTGCCGGCCCCCCTGCTGATCCTGACCGCCGCCGTCCTGTGGGGCCTGCTGGGCATCCTGGGCAAGCAGGCCCAGGATGCCGGGGTGGGCGCCCTGGAAGTCGCGTTCTGGCGCGCCAGCCTGGGCGGGGCCCTCTTCGCCGCGCACGCCGCCGCCACCCGCAGCCCCCTGCCGCGCGGCCGGGACCTGGGCGTCACGGCCCTGTTCGGCATCCTGGGCGTGAGCGCTTTCTACGGCACGTACCAGCTGGCCGTGAAGGCCGGCGGGGCCAGCCTCGCGTCCGTGCTGCTGTACACCGCGCCGGCCTTCGTGGCCCTGCTCGGCTGGGCCTTCCTGCGTGAGCGGCTGGGCGGGCGCGACCTGCTGGCGGTGGCCGGCACGCTGGGCGGCATCGCCCTGATCAGCCTGGGCGGCGGCCAGGGCGTGACCGCCAGCGCCCCCGCCCTGGGGTTCGGGCTGGCGGCCGGGTTCACGTACAGCCTGTACTACCTGTACGGCAAGGCCTACTTCCACACGTACACGCCCGCCGCCCTGTACGCGGCCGCGCTGCCGGTCGGCGCGCTGGGCCTGCTGCCCCTGGTGAGCTTCGCCGCCAAGACCCCGGCCGCCTGGGGCAGCCTGCTGGCCATCGCGTTTCTCTCCACGTACCTCGCTTACCTGGCGTACAGCGCCGGCCTGAAACACCTGCCCGCCACCCGCGCCAGCGTGATCGCCAGCCTGGAACCGGTCGTCGCCGCCGGCCTGGCCGCGCTGCTGTTCCAGGAGCGCCTCGCGCCGCTGGCCCTGCTGGGCGCCGCGCTGGTCATCGCGGCCGCCCTGACCCTCAGCCTCGACAAGAAGGCCGAACACCCCCCCGTCGAGTAGGCCCTCAGGCGGGGTAGCTGCCCAGCAGGGCCGCCATCCGCCGGAAGAACTCCGCCTCGTCCACGTCCACGGCGACCTGGGCATTGCGGGGTTCCTCGGTGACGCCATGCACGTCGCAGGTCGTCCGGCCGAAGTTCACGCCCTCCTGCGTCTCCACATGCACGTGCATGGCCTTCCACCCGAACAGATCCGGCCACAGCACCGCGCCCACCGCCAGCGGGTCGTGCAGCGCGCCGCCCGCCAACCCGTAGCGCTGCCGGTACACCCCGGCGTAGAAGCCCAGCAGTTCCGCGCTCACGCTCCCCACGCGGCTGCCCAGCGCGCGCATCACGTCCAGGCGGTCCGGCGTGGCGAGGCATGTCATCGTGACGTTCAGGCCCACCATCCGCAGCGCCACGCCCGACTCGAACACCACCCGCGCCGCATGCGGGTCGGCCAGCGCATTGAACTCCGCGGCGGGCGTGCGGTTGCCCAGCCCCGTGCTGCCGCCCATCCACACCACCTCCCGCACCTGCGCCGCCCAGCCCGGGTTCAGCCGCAGCGCCAGCGCCAGGTTCGTGAGCGGCCCGGTGGCGACCACCGTGACCCCCGGCCGCGCGGCCGCCGTGTCCAGCAGGAAATCCACCGCGTGCCCGGCCTGCGGCGCGGCGGCCGGGTCCGGCAGGTCCTGCGCGGGCAGCCCGGACTCGCCGTGCACCGCCTCGGCATGCACCGCCCCCCGCACCAGCGGCCGGTCGGCGCCCACGAAGTACGGCACGGCCGCGCCGCGCGCCCCAGCCAGGGCCAGAATCACGCCCGTGTTCCGCACCGTGCGCTCCAGGCCCACGTTGCCGTGCACCGCCGTGACGCCCAGCACCCGCAGCGCCGGCGAGGCCAGGGACAGCCACCACGCGACAGCGTCGTCCAGGCCGGGGTCGCCGTCCAGAATCACAGGCAGGGGAGAGGCAGGGTCAGACATGCGCGGATTCTACTCAGGTGGGCGGCGGGGCGGCCGACCTGAACACCCCCTGAACGCCCGCACACGGCCCGGCCACCTTCACCCGGCACACTGCGGGCATGACCGGACACACGAGCGACGAGACGCTGGGCCAGCCGCAGGGCGAACGCAGCCGCGACAGCCAGACCATCATTCCCGAACGCGACACCGGCGTGGTGCAGGACAGCCCCGGCGCCCAGGGCACCGGCAACGCCAGCCAGGGCCGGCTGGACGAGCAGGGCAACTTCAAGAACACCGACGAGAGCCTGCTGGACGACGTGGACGAGGAGTAAGGAAGGGAATCAAGGCCGGGCTGGGTCTCCCGGCCCGGGTTTTTGCCTTCACGCGGTGGGCAGGTCCGCGAACACGGTCGTGCCCTGCCCCGGCATGGACTCCACCCGGTAATGCCCGCCCCGGGCCTCCACCCGCTCACGCATCTGCGTGAGACCCAGCCCGCCGGCCGTGCTCACCCGCCCGGACGCCTCGGCCGGGTTGAAGCCCCGCCCGTCGTCCCCCACCGTCAGGTACACCCGGTCCGCGCCGCGCAGCGACACCGCCACCTCGGACGCCTGGGCGTGCTTGGCAACGTTGTTCAGGCTCTCCTGCAGGATCCGGAACAGCACCGCCTCGTCACTCGGCAGCAGGCTCACGTCCCCGGTCACGTCCAGGGACGTGCGCACGCCGTTCTGCTCCCCGAAATCCGCCACGTAGCGCCGCATGGTCTCCAGCAGCCCGTAGCGTTCCAGGTCGATGGGCCGCAGCGCGAAGATGCTGCGCCGCACCTCGCGGATCTGCTCGCGCAGCAGGCCGCTGGCCGTGCGGACCTCCTCGGCGAGGTCCGGGGCGTCCCCCATCTTCCGGGACACGATGTCCAGCTTGATCGCCACGAACGCCAGGGACTGCGCCACCCCGTCGTGAATTTCCCGGGCGATGCGGGCCCGCTCGTCACTGATTGCCAGTTCCTCCGAGTACACGTGCGCGCGGGCGTTGCGCACCGCCAGGGTCGCCTGCCCGGCCATCAGCGCCAGCAGCGGAATGTGCGTGTCGTCGAAGGCGTCCGGTTCGGCGCCGCCCAGCACGATCACGCCCGCCAGCCCGTCGTCGTCGCGCATCGGCAGGCCCAGCACCGACCTCGCCTCCGGGAACACCGCCATCGCCTCCGCCCCGGTCGCCACCAGCGGCCCGCCCGCCTGCGCCACCCGGCCCGCGAACGCCGGCACCGCCCGCCCACCCAGCGCCTCGCCCTGCTGGTCCTGCGCGTACGCGAGGCGCAGCACGCTGTCCTGGTCACTCAGGAAGGCCGCCCGCGCCTCCGCACCCGTCCGCTCGGCCATGGTGCGCGTGATGCGCGACAGCAGCCGGCGCATGTTGCGTTCCGCGCGGATGCTCTGGTCCACGCTGTACAGCGTCATCAGGTCCAGCGTGCGCTGCCGGGCGGCCTCCACCCCGGTCGCCACCTCGGCCGCCAGGGCGCGCGCCAGCGCCTGCGTCTCCTTCGTGGGCGGCAGCTCGAAATGCAGTTTCATCGCCCCGCCGCCCGGCACGTCCACGATCAGCGGGTGCAGCGCGGCGCTGGGCGTGGCGAGCAGCGTGTTCCCGCGCGCCGTGCCGCTCAGGCCGCCCGGCAGCATCACGGTCGCGTGCGTCGCCCCGGTCGCCCGGACCGCGCCGCGCGCCGCGACGTCCACCACGGCCGCCATGTCCGGCGCGTCCGTCAGTTCCCGCATCAGTTCCTGCACGCCCTGCAGCCGCCCGTGCGACACACGCAGCTGCCCGTACAGTTCCCGCAGTTCCAGTTCCGCCCACTCGCGCGCGCGGGTGCCCTCCGCGATCCACTCCAGGCTGAAGAACGTCACCGCCGGGCCCAGCAGCCCGTAGAACAGCACGTGCGCCCACACCTGCGTGGACGGACTGGGAATGGTGAGGATCAGGACCTCCACCACCGCCACCACCAGCAGGATCAGGACCGGCAGGACATTGCGGACCACCCGCACCCGGTCCGAGAGCCGCCCCACCTCGACCGGCACGGGCACGGCCGGCACGTCCAGCGCTGCCGCCGTCCCCCGCGCCGCCCGCCTGCTCCGGCCTGCGCGGGCGGGCACCGGCGTGAGGACTTCCGGGAGGTCCGGGGTGGGCCGTTCGGGCGCCGCGGCGTCAGGCACGGGCGCGGTCGGGTCGGGGACGTTCACCCGGCCAGGATACGGGTTGCCCCACCCGGCCCGCCAAACGAGAAGGGCCGGGGACGCCCCCGGCCCCGGCCCAGCTGAGCGTCAGTACCGCGGGTAGATGCGGAACGTCACCCCGAACTTGATGGTGGCCTTGTCCTCGTCGTTCTCCAACGCCACCGTGAAGGTCGTCCGGTCACTGAAGTTCCAGCCGGCACTGAAGCTCGGCTTGATGCTCTCCAGGTTCAGGCCGGTCAGGGGCGTGCTCACCTTGAACGTGAAGCGGTTGTCCGGCGTGGTGTACGTCGCTCCGAACAGCCCGTTGCCCTTCAGGTCCACCTGGTACTGCAGGTACAGCGAGCGCGTCAGGTACGACCCGACCGTGAACGTCGCGCCGAGTTCCCCGGTCACCGCGTCGATGTTCGGCGTGAACCGGAACACGTCCAGCCCGAACGCCCGGGCGATGTTGCGCTCCAGTTCGCCCAGCACGAACAGGTTCAGGGCTGTCTGCACGGCGCTCGTGCCCACCGCCGCGAGGTTCCCGGGCAGCGCCGTGAGGTTCGGGACGCCGGTGGCGACCAGCGCGTACAGTTCCGCCTCGGTGTACGCCAGGCGGGTGTCCGGGTCCAGGCAGGCGTTGCCGCCCGCGCAGGACAGCGTGGTGGTGAGGTCCAGCGCGTTCACGCCGTCACTGCGGGCCACGAACTGCCCCTTCACGTTCAGCGTGACCGGCACCCGCTGCCCGGTCGTGACCGCCGTGACCTGCCCGGTCGCGGTCAGGTCGAAGGTGGGGAACAGGCCCGTGCCGTCGAACTGCACCGCCCCGGAAGTGATCGTGAAGTCGTTCTCGCGCAGCGTCAGGGTACCGCGTTGCGCGGTGATCTGCCCGGTCAGGAGCGGCCGGGCGCCGGTGCCGGACAGCACCAGGTTCCCGCTGAATTCCGCCCGCGCGAGGTTCTCGTCCACGCGGATGCCGTTCGGCGCGCGGATGGCGACGTCGTCGAACACTAGGCGTTCGAGCAGCGGCAGGGCCGGCCGCTCCTCCCCGGCATTCGGGTCACGCGGGCGGGGGAAGGTGGTGAGCTCCTCCGGCAGCGGACTGGCGTAGTCCACCGCGCCCTGCGAGGTGTCGGTGCTGGTCGTGCGGCCCGGCGCGGGAATCACGTTCACGGCGTTCACGCGGCCCAGCGTGAGGCGGATGAAGTCCAGCGCGCCGGTCACCCGCACCTGCGTGCCGTCGTCCACCGCGCGCAGGTCGGCGTTCAGGGCGCTCTCGCGGGCGTAGATCAGGCTGATCGGCAGGTTGTAGTTCCTCGCCTGCAACGTCAGGTCCCAGCGGGGCGCCAGCACCCCGGTCAGGGTGAGGCTGCCCGCGCCGGTCACGGGGTTCGTGCTGCGGCTCTGCGCGTCCAGCCGCCAGGTGTCGTTCTCGCCCTGTGAGAGCGCCAGCGTGGTGTCCGGCAGCGCGCCCAGCGCCTGCGGGGCCAGCAGGCCGCCGAAGGTCACGCGGGTGCCGCCGAGTTTGCCCAGCGTGAGCTGCCCGGCGACCTTCACCTCGCCGTCCGCGCCGACCGTGCCGCCCGTCTTCACGCGGCCCGCGCCACTGAAGGCCCCGCTGTCCGGCAGCAACCCGGCGAAGGCCGGCACCTGCAGACTCAGGCCGGCCAGGGTGCCCGACAGGTTCTCCACGTTCACCTGTCCGCGCGGCCGGTCGTACGTGCCCGCCGCGCTCAGGGTCAGGGTGCCCTTCAGGGACGGGTCCAGGCCCGCCAGCGCCGGCACCAGCTGCAGCACCGGCGTGAAGGTCGTCCCGGTGAACTTCGCGGACAGTTCCACACTCTCGCGGGTGTACTGGCCGCGCACGTCCCAGGTGCCCGCCCCGGACAGCTGAATGTTCACGCGCCGCAGTTCCCGCGCCGCGAAGTCCAGCGTGCCGGAACCCAGCAGCGTCTCCGTGACGCGCGCCTCGCCCTCGCCGCTCGTGGCGCTCACGCGGATGCGCTCGGCCACCACGACCAGCGTGCCGGCCAGCGGGTCCGCCAGCGGGAAGCGGAAGCGGGCCACGCCCGTCACCACGCCCTCCCCGGGGGTGCTGCCCGTCAGGGCGCCCACCACCGCGCCCAGCGGCAGGGCGTACAGGTTCCCCTGGCCGTACACCTCGCCGCCGGACAGGCCGGCCGTGAACTCCGACTCGCCCAGCAGCCCGCGGATGCGCCAGTCGCCGGACACCTGCGTGCCCTCCAGCCGCGCGCTCAGCGTTTTCGCGCCGACCCGCAGGGCCGCGGACTCCAGGCGGAAGGTGCCGCCCCCCTCCCGCAGGTTGAATTCCCCGTTCACCCGGCCGCTCAGCGCCGGCGCGAGTTTCAGGTCCGCGATGTTCAGCTCGTCCAGCACGGCGTTCAGGCTGTAGCCGGCGTCGGTGGGCCGGACCGCCAGCACGCCCTGCAACGCCGGGATCAGGTCGGCCAGCCCGCCGCTGCCGCGGATGCGGGCCTGCCCGGCCGCGTCAGCCGTGAGGGTGCTGCGCGCCACCACGTCCAGGTCGAAGGTCTGTCCCTGCAGCTGCACCGCGCCGTTCACCGAGAGGCGCTGCCCGGCGATGTCCAGCGGGTAGGTGCTCGCGTTCACCGTGCCGCTCAGGCCGGTGCTGCTGGCCGTCACGTTCACCGCCAGCGTGCCGCTGCGCCCGGCGGCCGCGCCCTGCGCGGGCTCGGTGCGCCGCAGCGTGCCGCTGGCCTGCCCCACCCACGGGCCCTGCGGCGTCTGCCGCGCGGAGAGGTTCAGCGTACCGGCCGGCAGCTGGGCCACCCCGGTCACGGAGGGCCGCCCGCCGTCCAGGGTCACGCGGGCCTGCACGTCCCCGCGCAGGTCCACGCCCAGGTACGGCAGTTCCGCCGGTGTGCTCAGGCCGCGCACGTTCACGTTCACCACGCCGTCCTGCGTGCCGGTCGTGACCTCCCCGGTCGCTGTGACGACGCCGCTCACGCCCTCCAGGCCCAGCCGCGCCAGGTTCAGGCCCGGCAGGTTCGCCGCGATGCGTTCGCCGGTCCACACCAGCGTGCCTTCCCGCTCGCCGTCCGAGACGCTCAGGTCCGCGCGGCGCAGGCTGCCGCTGCCGCTCACCTGCCACTCCCCGCGCCGCACGCTGAGCAGCACCTGCGGGTCCGCGACCGGGCCGGTCGGCGTGACGCTCAGGCTCAGTTCCGGGCGGGTCAGGCTGGCCGCGCCGCCCCACACCCACTCGCCGTTCTCGTCCGGGCGCAGGCTCAGCACCCCGGACGCCGCGGCGCCCCGGCCGTCCACGAAGCGCAGCTGCACCCCGTCCGTGGTCGCCAGCACCCGCACGCCCGCGCCCAGCACGCCGGCCGGGCCGTCCAGCCGCGGGTGCGCGAACGGGCCGCCCACGCTCAGGTCGGCCGGATCAGTGAGCACGCCGGCCGGGCCGCCGGTCAGGCGCACCTTTCCGCTCCACCCGGCCGTCTGGGACGCCTTCACGTTCAGGGCCGCGCGGAGGTCCTGCGGGCCGGTGACCGCGCCGTCCAGGCTGAGCTGACCGGCGCGGTACGCGGCCTTCACGGTGCCGCCGAAGGTGCCGGTGGCCGAGGCCGTCAGGTCCGCCTCGCCCGCCAGCGTCACCGGGCCGGACAGGCTGACCGTGCTGCCCGCCGCCTGGGCCCGCAGGTCCGTCAGCGTCAATGTCGAGTCGGCCAGTGTCGCCACCGTCCGCCCGCCCTGCCGCACCGTGCCGGTCAGGCGCGAGAGCGGGCCCGCCAGCGTGCCGGTCAGGTTCTCCAGCGTCACGCCGAACGCGGTCACGCGGGGCGCGGCGAGCGTTCCGGCCAGCTGCACGTCCGTCACCGGGCCGCTCAGGGCCACGTTCAGTCGCAGGTCGCCGGTGCCGTCCACCAGGGGCAGCGGCGTCAGGGCCAGAGAGCCGCTCACCAGCGGCACGAACCCACTACCGCGCGCCAGCGCCACCCGGCCCCCGCCCAGCCGGCCAGCGGTCAGGTCGAAGCCGCCCTGGCCGTCGCCGGTCAGGGTGACCGGGTCGTCCAGGCCGTTCAGGCGCGCGGTCAGGGTGCCGCGCAGCGCCGGCCACGTCCCGTTCAGGTCCAGGTTGACGCGCGCCTCACCCTGCGCGGCCGCGCCGTACACCCGCACCTGCGCCGTGCCGCGCGCCAGGTCCAGCCCGGACGCCTGCGCGTACAGCGTGCCTGACGTATCTCCCAGCAGCGTGATGCGGGCGGTCAGGTCCGGGTTCCGCAGGCGGCCGGCCACGGTCGCCCGCGCGTCCAGGTCACGGGTCCGGGCAGTCAGGGTGCCCTCCACCGCCGGGTCCTGTACGGTCCCGCGCAGCGTCAGGTCGGTGGTCAGCTGCCCCTCGCCCAGCGACGCGGCGCCCGGGTAGACCAGGGGCACGTCCCGCACGGTCAGGCGCACGCCCGACGGCAGGCTGCCGTCCAGGCGCAGCGCCCCGCCGCGCAGGCTGCCGGCCAGCGCCGCCGACAGCACGCCCGGCTGGCCCGCCGCGCCCTCCCGGTACTCCCCGCTGCCGAACAGCGTGAAGGGCCCCGCCTGCGCGTGCTCGCCCTGCACGGCCACGCCCCTCAAGGTCACGAGTTCCGGACCGCGTGCCAGGGTGCCGCGCACCTCGGCACTGCCCGCGAAGCTCAGGCGGCGCAGGTCCAGCCCGGCCGGGAGGAGGCGCGCCGCGTTGAAGGCCTCCGCCCGCAGCGACGCGCGGTACACGCCGTCCTGGAGCGTTCCGCCGCCCTGCACACGCGGCCCCGCGAGGCGCACGTCCACGTTTCCGGCGCGGTAGTTCAGCCCCAGGTCGCCGCTCAGCTCGCCGGCCGTGTCGGCCACCCGGCCCGCGAAGCGCGCCTCCAGGGCCGCCCAGGTCCGGCCGCCCAGCGTGCCCTGCCCGGACACCGCCAGCTGCCCCGCGCGGCCCCACAGGGCGCCCACGTCGAAAGCGGAGAGCGCCACCGTCCCGCCGGGCCGGAAGGGGAGACTGGCGGGCAGCTGCGCCCGCAGGTTCGCCTCGCGCGTCCCAGTACCCAGGCGCGCGGTCACGTCCAGAGCGCCGCGCCCGTCCAGGAAGGCGTCCAGCGCCTCACCGCCCAGGTCGCCCACGGCCCGCAGGCTGCCCTTCCACCCCGCCTTCGCGTTCCAGCCGGTCGTCCCGCTCAGGCGCACGGCGGCGCCCTCGGCCAGGAAGGGTGCATTCACCGTCAGTGCCGCGTCCAGCAGGCCGCCCAGGGCGTTCGCGCCCAGCTGCCCGCGCACCGTGCCGCTCAGGGGTGCGCCCGTGAAGGTGGCCCGCCAGTCCTTCCCGGACAGCCGCGCCGCGACCCGCGATCCCCCGGCCTGCAGGCCCTGCGGGGCATTGCGCATCACACCCTGCACGTCCACCCGGGGGCGCGAGAAACTGCCGCCCACCTGCGCCGTGTACGTGCCGGGCAGGCCCAGGTCCAGCTGCGCGCGCGCCTGCAGGTTCAGGGTGGGGAAGACCGTGCCGGTCGCCACCGCCTGCACGCCGTCCCGGCTGGCCCGCACGCCAGACACGCTCAGGCTGCCGCCGGCGTACCGGACCGGACCGGCGAAGCCCACGCCGGCCGCCTGCCCGCTCACGGAGGCCCGCAGGTCCGCCAGGGTGCCGCCCAGCGTGGCGGCCAGCCGCCCGTCCGTGCCGGCCAGGGGCCGCAGGTCCGGCACGCTCAGCTGGCCGTCCACGGCCCAGGCCGCCAGCCCGGCGCCCCGGCCCTGCGCGGCCCGCACGTCCAGGTTCGCGCCCAGGACCGTGCCGGTGGCCGTGACGAGGCCGCGACCATTGGTGAGGCCCGCCGCCGTGACCCGCAGGGTGAGGGGCTGGCGCTCGAAGGTGCCGGCCGCGACCAGCCGCAGTTCGCGCCGCGCGTCCCCGGTCAGGGTGCCCTGCACGCCATCCATGGTAAGCACGGCGTCCGCACGCGGGTACAGCGGCCCGCGCGCCTGCACGCGCCGGCCGGCCAGGGTGCTGCTCAGGTTCGCGCTCAGCTGGCCGCCGCGCAGGCTGACCTGCCCGCGGGCCGTCTGCCCCTGCGCGCTCAGGTTCACGTCCGCCTGTCCCTGCGCCCGGTCGAAGTTCAGGTCCGGCACGTTCAGGGTCAGGGCCAAGGTGCCCTGCGCGCCCGGCAGCCAGGGCCGCAGCGCCCGCCCGCTCAGGACCGCGCCCTGCACGCTCAGATTCCGGCCGTCTAACACCACCGGCACCCGCGTGCCCGGGTGGGTCAGCGCGCCGCTCACCCGCAGGCCCTGGCCCCAGCTCAGGCGGGCGTTCAGGCCCAGGGGGTCGCCCAGGTACCGCGTGCCGCTCAGGCTCAGGGCCGCGCCGGTCCCCGCGACGCGGGCCACCAGCCGCCCGGGCACGAGTTCCCGGCGCAGCTCGGCCGGCAGGCCGGTCACGACCGGCGCGAGACTGGTGCTCAGCGAGCCGCCCAGCGTGGGCAGCAGCGTGACCCGGCCGGCCAGCGGCCCGGTCGGTTCGGCGGCCAGCACCGCGCCCGATCCGGTCAGCCGCACCCGGCCCGGCGTGCCGTTCAGCGCGTACGCCGCCGACTGCGCGCCGGACCACGTGCCGCCCGCCCAGGTCAGTCCGCCCACGCTCACGCGCAGCGGCGTGACCGACGCGGTCAGAGGGAAGACCTGCCCGGGCACGCGCACCACGGCCGGGGCGGCGCCCAGTGTGGTGCCCTTGAAGCGCACCGCGCCGCGCAGGCTGGTCAGGTCGCCGCGCGCCGACCCGCTCAGGTACGGGCCGTCCAGATTCAGCGTCAGGTTCGACACGGTGCTCGGCAGCGTCAGCCGCCCGGCGGCCTGCACGCGGTGGTCCGCGAAGGTGCCGGAGGCGGTGAACCGCCCGTCCCGCGCCACGATCCGCAGCGGCCCGGCAGTCAGGTCGCCGCTCAGGCGGCCCGCGCGGGCGGTCAGGGTGCCGGTCACGGTCTGCCCGCCCAGGCTCAGGCGGCCGGCGGTGACGTCGAAGTTCTCCAGGCCGCGCAGCGCCACGCGGGCCGAGCCGCCCCCGGCGTCGAACACAGTGAGGGTGCCGCGCGGGTCCAGGCCGGTCCCGGCGATCTGCCCCTGCACCGAGAGGCCGTCCGGCAGGGGGCCACGCACGTTCAGGCGGTAGGTCAGGTCCGGCAGGGCCAGCCGTCCGGTCGCCCTCAGGCCCTGGCGGCTGCGGGCCTGCACGTTCAGCCCGGACCAGGGGCCGCGCAGGCTCAGGCGGTATTCGCCGTCCGTGGTGACGCCGCTGGCGTTCACCTGCCCCTGGAAGCCGGGTCCCCAGGTGGCCTGCCCGGTCACGCGGGCGCTGACCCCGGCGACGCCGAGCGCCTGCGTGCCCTGCACGCCCACCAGTCCGGTGCGGGCGCTGTAGGTCACGTTCAGGTCGCCCCAGCGGCCCCGCGCGGTCATGGCCGGCGTGAGGGTCCCCGTCAGGTTCACGGCCTGCGCGGGCAAGCTCACGCCGCCCAGCGTGAGGGCGGTGGTGCGGCCGGTCACGCGGGCGGTCAGCGCCGAGTACGGCCCGGTCAGCGCGGCATTCAATCTCTGTCCCTGCGCCTCAACGGTGCCGGTCACGCGCACCTCCGGGTACACCCGCCCACTCAGGCGGGCCACCGCGCCCTGCGCGGCGGCGGTCAGGTCGGCGGTCGCCACGCCGCCCGCGCGGGTCAGCACGCCCTGCACGCGGGCCCCCTGCGCCGCGGCGTTCACGCGGGCGCTGCCGCCCAGCCCGCGCAGGTTCAGGTCCAGCGTGCCGGTCAGGTCGTCCACGTTTACCAGGGGCCGCAGCGCGGCCAGGTTGACCCGGCCCTGCGCCGTCCAGTTCTGCCCGTCGATCACGCCCTGCGCGCGCGCTCCGGCCGTGTTCAGCGTGAAGCGGATGCCGTCCTGCACGCTCAGGGTGGCCTGGATGCCGGTGCCGTCCAGCCGGGCCTGGGTGCGGAAGGGGGCTTTCGTTTCCGCGTCGGCGGTCACGTTCACGCCGTTCACGCTGCCGCGCAGGTTCACGGTGCGGCCCTGGCCCACGCCCGTCAGGCGGAGGCCGTTCCCGGTGGCGGTCAGGCGCCCGCCCACCAGCCCGGCCGTGGTGTACAGCGCGTTCCCGTTCACGGTGAGGCCGCCGGCGACGCGCAGGTCGCGGGCCAGCAGCCCGAAACGGTTCCCGCGCCAGTTGATCACCTGCCGCCCGGCCGTGAAGGTCGCGCGGCTCTGCAGGAAGTTCATGGTCAGCGGGCCGCGCAGCGTGTCCTCCACGCCCGGCACCTGTGCCGCCACCCAGCCGTTCAGGTCCCCGGTGCCCACGTTCAGGCGCCCCGCCCCGTTCAGGGTGAGGCCCGCGCCGGCCAGCCCCTCGACCTGCCAGGTGCCGCGCAGTTTGGGATCCAGGTCCAGTTTCACGGTGCCCAGGTCGGCGCTCAGGCCGGCGGGCCCGAAGGTCGCCTGCCCGGACAGCGGGAAGGGGCCGGCCTGCCCGCCGGTCAGGGTGCCGCGCAGGTCCTGGGGTGTGCCGCGCACCGCGATCCGGCCGCGCACGTCGCCGTACTCGGGATTCAGCACCGCGTCGATCCGCGCGCCGTTCAGGGCGAAGGTGCCGCTGAGCGGCCCCCCCAGCGCGCGGCCGCTCACGGCCACAACGTTCTGCGCGTCAATGTCCCCGCGGGTGTCCAGCGGCTGCCCGGCGAACTCGCCTGTCCAGGTCAGGCGGCCCTCCCGGCCGAACGCCCAGCGGCCCTGCACCTCCTGCGTGCCGGCCAGCAGGGTGGTGCCGCTGAAGGCCACGTCGTTCGTCTGCGGGGTGCTCTGCCCGTCGCGGTTCAGGAACGTGTACTCGGCCTGCACGTCCCGCATGTCCACGCCCGCGAAGGTGCCTTCCGGGGCCTTCACGTAGGCCTTGACGCGCACGGTGCTCCAGCCGTTCGCCGTGACCCGCAGGTCGATGTCGCCCTGTCCGTCGGTGCCGAGCGCGCGGCCCAGGCCGTGCAGGGTGGGGCGGGCGTCCGCGGTGAGCGTCCAGTTCTCCTGTCCGCCGCGCAGGCTCACGCCGCCCCTGGCGGTGATGGGGCCGTCCCAGCCGCGCCCCTCCAGCGTGAGGCCGATGTCGTCCCCCTCGTGCGTGGCGTGCCCGGTGATGTCGGTCACCGTGACGAACCCGGCGTCCGGCACGCGCAGCGCCCCGCCGCGCAGGTTGATCTCACCCTTCACCGGCCCGTTCCCGAACACGTACTGCCCGGTCAGCCGGCCGGCGGTCACGGCCGGCCAGTAGTGGTTGATGACGCGGGCGTCGGCGTCCAGCCGCACCACGTACTCCTGCGGGCCGGCGGCCGTGTCGCGCACGCGCACGTCGGCGTTCAGGTCGCCTTCCTCCGTCCGTCCGCGCACCCGGATGGTGCCGTCCGCGGCGGTGCTCACGCCGAACTGCCCGTCCGGGACGTTCACGCCCTTGCCGTCCACGGTGAGGCGCGTGTCGCGCACGTCCACGCGGTTGAGCAGCACCTGCCAGCCGCCGCCCCCGCCGGCCCCGCCGCCCCCGCCCAGCCCGTCGAACAGCTCCTTGAGCTTCAGGTTCACCTGGCCGTCGCGGACCGCCACGTTCAGCCGCACCACGCGCTTCAGGGGGTCGATGGCCGCCACCTGCACGCCCGCCCGGCCGGCCTGCACGCTCAGGCCCGGCTGGGTCAGGGCCGCGTCCGTCAGGGACGGCGACCACAGCGGGCCGGTGACCCGCCCGGCGGTCACGCCCGCCTGCTCGCCCAGGCGCGCGAGCAGCAGCCCGCCGAACAGCGCCGGCGCGAACGCGACCACCAGGGCCAGGGCCGCCAGGACGCCCAGCACCCACGGCCACGCCCGACGGCGCCGCGCCGGGGGCAGGGGCGGCGACCCGGGCTGGTCCGGGGTCGGGCTGGGGCCGCCGGGCCGGGGCGTGTCCTCGTTCATCGCTGGGCCCGGACGGGCAGCAGGGGGCTGACGGGGGCGCGGTGGGGCATTGCCCGCCATTCTAGGCTGAGCTGCATGAGGCGGGCCCCCAGGGACCCTCACCCGGCCGTCAGAAACCACTGATCAGACGTGCCGGCTCGGGTAGGATGTCGCGCATGCGCCTCACCGCCCTGATCACCGGCACCGTCCAGGGCGTCGGGTACCGCCGTTACGTGCAACGCTACGCCCGCGACCTGAAGCTGCAAGGCTACGCCGAGAACCTCAGCGACGGCCGCGTGGAGGTCGTCGCCGAGGGCCACGAGCAGGACCTGGAACGCCTGCTGCACTGGCTGCACCGCGGCCCCCCGCACGCCCGCGTGACCCGCGTGGAAACCCAGTACAGCGAACACACCGGCCTGAACGACTTCCACGTGTACTGACCGCGCGGGCAGGGCTCAGAGCGGCCGGCAGAACGCGATCTGCCCGGCCTCCAGCCCCAGGTGGTGCGTCAGGCCCGGCGGCGCGTCCTCGGCGCGGTGGGCGACCACCAGCAGATGCGTGCCGCCCGCCGTGAGCTCTGGCAGCAGCCCGAGGAACCGCGCCCGGGTGGCTGCATCCAGAAAATCCAGGCCCTCGTCCAGCAGCAGCAGGGTGGGCCGGTGCACGACCGCGCGGGCCAGCAGCAGCCGCCGCAATTGCCCCTGCGAGAGCGTCTCCGCGCTTCGGTCCAGCAGGTCCGTCACGTGCAGCGCCCCGGCCAGCGCGTCCACCTGCGCGGCCTGGATAGCTGTCAGTGGAGGTGCGAAGCCCTCGGTGCCGGCAAACGCGCTGCCGATCACGTCCCGTCCCGTCCAGTCCCGCCGCTGCCGGATGCCCGTTTCCGCCGAGACCAGCCCCACCGCCTGCCTCCGCTCGGCCAGCCGGTCCCGGGCCAGGAACGGGCGGGCCATGGTGCCGCCCAGCGCCGGGTGCAGCTCCCCGGCGATCAGCCGCGCCAGGGTGCTCTTCCCGCTGCCGTTCTCCCCGGTGACCAGCCAATGCTGCCCGGGCGCCCAGGTCCAGGTCACGGGGCCCAGGGCGCGGTGCCCGTTGCGGTACACGGTGGCGCGGTCCAGCAAGGCCAGGGGCCGCGCGTCCCGGCGGGGGACCGGAAGGGGCGCCAGGGCAGGGCTGGGCACGGGGGAGAGGGCCGGCCCGTGCGTGACCTGCGCGCCGTCCACCCACCGCGTGCGCCACGGCAGGGGCGGCGCCTCCTCCGGGCGGTGCGTGGCGAGCACCACCGCCGTGCCCCGGGCGTGCAGCGCGGCGATCAGCTCGCCCAGGTCCGCGCGGGCCCGCTCGCTCAGGCCGTCCGTGAACTCGTCCAGCAGCAGGAGTTCCGGGGCGGCCATCAGCGCGCGGCCCAGCATGGCCCGCCGCCGCTGCCCGTGGCTGAGCGTGCGCACGTCCCGGTCCAGCAGCGCCTCCAGGCCCACCAGGGCCGCCACCTCGGCCACCCGGGCCAGCACGGCGCCGTCCGGCGTCCACAGGTTCAGCACCTCACCGTGCGCTCCGGCGAGCAGCACGTCCTGAACGGTCTGCGCCCACTCGCGCGTCAGGTAGAACCCCTCGGCGTCCGGCCCGACCACGCTCAGCTGCCGCCGGGCCCGCACCGCCGAGCGCTGCTGCCCGCCCTCCAGGCCATACACCCGCTCCCCGCGCACGGGGGCCACCTCGCCCGCCAGCAGGCGCAGCAGCGTGGTCTTCCCGCCGCCGTTCGGCCCGGCCAGCCGCAGCGCCTCGCCCGGTCCCACGCTCAGCGTCACGTCCGACAGCAGCGTCCGCCCGCCCGCCACGACCTGCACGCTCCTCAGGGCCACCAGCGGCCTTACGCCAGGGACCGCCGTGTCTGAACCCGTCATCCCGCCGAGTGTAGAGCGGGCCGCATCCGGGCTTCCCGGGCCTGTCCGGCCGTGCTTTCCTGACCGCATGGCCCGCACCCTGCACCTGATCAAGCACGGCCAGCCCCAGATCCAGCCGGGCGTGCCCGCGCACGAGTGGACGCTCGCGCCCGGCGCGCTGGACGCCCTGCCGGCCCTGGCCGCGCACCTGACGCCCCGCCCGGGCGTGGTCGTGTCCAGCGAGGAACCCAAGGCCCGCGCCACCGGCGAGGGGCTGGCCGCGCACCTGCACGTCCCCTTCCGGGCCATGCTGGGCCTGCACGAGCAGCTGCGGTACACCGCGCCCTTTCACGCGGACGTCCGCGACTTCCAGGCGGACCTGCACCGCTTCTTCGCCCACCCGGACGAGGTGGTGTCCGGCGAGGAGAGCGCCCGCGACGCCCGGGCCCGGTTCACGAACGCCGTGACCGCCGTGATGCGCGCCAACCCGCACGACACGGTGGCGGTGGTGGCGCACGGAACGGTCATCAGCCTGCTCGTCGCCCACCACAACCCGCAGGTGGACGTCGCGCGGTTCTGGACGGACTTGCCGCTGCTCGGCGCGGTCACGCTGGACTGGCCCGAGCTGACCCTGCGGCCCTGACCGGCCGCGGAACCAAAGCCCACACGGCCGCGTAACGACTCCCAAGGAGGCTTCACCTATGCCACTCACCACCGTCGCCCTCGTGCTCCTGCTGCTGGTCGTCATCACCCTGTTCGCCGGCGTGAAGAGCGTCCCGCAGGGGTACCAGTGGACGCAGGAACGCTTCGGCAAGTTCCAGCGCACCCTGAAACCCGGCCTGAACCTGATCATTCCCTACGTGGACCGCATCGGCCGCAAGGTGAACATGATGGAACAGGTCCTGGACGTTCCCAGCCAGGAAGTCATCACCAAGGACAACGCCCTCGTCACCGTGGACGGCGTCGTGTTCTACCAGGTGCTGGACGCCGCCAAGGCCAGCTACCAGGTCGGGAACCTGCAGCAGGCCACCCTGAACCTCACCATGACCAACATCCGCACCGTGATGGGCAGCATGGACCTGGACGAACTGCTCTCAAACCGCGACCAGATCAACGCCCGGCTGCTGATGGTCGTGGACGAGGCCACGGAGCCGTGGGGCGTTAAGGTCACCCGCATCGAGGTCAAGGACATCCGCCCGCCCGCCGACCTGGTCGCCAGCATGGCCCGCCAGATGAAGGCCGAACGCGAGAAACGCGCCAACATCCTGGACGCCGAAGGCTTCCGGCAGGCCGCCATCCTGAAGGCCGAGGGCGAGAAACAGGCCGAGATCCTCAATGCCGAGGGGCAGCGGCAGGCGGCGTTCCTGCAGGCCGAGGCCCGTGAACGTCAGGCGCAGGCGGAGGCCGAGGCGACCCGCATGGTCAGCGAGGCCATCGCCGCCGGGAACGTGCAGGCCATCAACTACTTCATCGCGCAGCGCTACGTGGACGCCCTGAAGGACGTCGCCACCGCTCCCAACCAGAAGACCCTGATCCTGCCCATCGAGGCGACCAGCGTCCTGGGCAGCCTGCAGGGCATCGCGGAAGTCGCCAAGGAAGCCTTCGGCACGCGCGACAGCTTCCGGAACCGGGGCTGAACGCATGGACTGGCTTTCCAGCCTGGACCGCCTGCAATCCTGGCACTGGTGGGTGCTCGGCGCGGGCCTGCTGATCCTGGAAGTGCTCGCGCCCGGCATCTTCTTCGTGTGGCTGGCCCTGGCGGCCTTCGTGATGGGCCTGACCGTGTTCGTGCTGCCGCTGGCCGTGCCGGTGCAGCTGCTGCTGTTCGCGGCGCTGAGCGTGGCGAGCGTGCTGATCGGCCGGCGCTACGTGAGCCGCCTGGCGCTGGGCGGCACCGAGGGCGAGGACCTGAACCGCGGCGGGGAGCGCTTCGTGGGCCGCCACGTGGTCGTGACCACCGCCATTCACAACGGCGTGGGCCGCGTCCGGGTGGGCGACAGCGACTGGCGCGCCACCGGGCCCGACATGCCGGCCGGAAGCACCGTGACGGTCGTCGGCGCGGACGGAACCACCCTGATCGTGCAGTAACCCCCGGAACGGGCAGGGCCGAAGGCAGACTGCACGCCTTCGGCCCTGGTCCTGCCCTTCAGCCCTGCCGGGGATACAGCCAGCCGCGCAGCCAGCGGGACAGCAGCGGCAGCACCGGCCAGTTCAGGAACACCGTCGCCAGGAACGCACTGGGAATGATCGCCGCCCACCAAGGCCACCCCACCGTGAACGGCGCCGCCAGCCTGCTGAACAGCAGGATCAGAGGGTACACCCCGATGAAGCCCACCACCACGTTCTTCCAGAAGCTGGGCGGCCGCACGCCGGGCGGCCGGTCGAACCACGCCTCCAGCCCCGCCGCCTCGCGGTAGTGGACCTCGGTGGCCGTGAAGCGCGGCAGCTCCCGCAGCGCCAGCTGGTACCGTTCGGAGTGCCGCCAGGCGTCCAGGGCCGCCTGAGACTCGAACCGCAGCAGCGTGATGTACTCCGGCAGCGGCGCCGTGCGGTCCCGCAGCACGTGCAGGCCCTGAAAGCCCGGGTGGGCGTCCAGCAGGTCGTGGACGCCGCGCGCCCAGGCCTCGTACGCGTCCACCTGCTCGGGGTGCACCCGCTCGGTGATCACCAGGGTCACGCCCTCCGGGCTGCCGGGGGTGGGGGAGGGCACGGTCATCGGGGCGGACGGCGGAGTGGACTCAGGGCTGGACGGGCGGGTCAGCATGATCGTGCGTCAAGGTAGCGCAGCGGACCGGGCCGCGGTGTCCCCGCCGCGCGGCGCGCCGTACCATGGGCGCATGTCCCTGCGCGCCCTGACTGTCCTGCTCAGCTTCAGCGCCGTTTCCACCTCCGCCCTCGCCCAGACCCCGAAAACCGAGACCTTCGACGTGTTCACCTTCACCGCGCCTGCCGGCTGGACCCGCGCGGCGCCCAGCACCGGCGTGCTGCGCTTCAGCCGCTCCCGGGACGGCCTGTACTGCCTGTTCGACCTGTACCGCTCGGCCCGGGGCACCGGCCGGCTGGACGCGGACTTCCAGGCGGAGTGGGCGAACCTGGTGGTCAAGCCGCTGAGCCCCGAAGGCGCGCCCGAACTGGACACCGGCCCAGCCCAGAACGGCTGGCAGAACCGGCTGGGCGGCGCGCCCTTCACCTACGAGGGCGGCACCAGTCTGGTGGTGCTCTCCACGTACAGCCACAGTGGGGGGCAGCAGGCGGCCAGCATTCTGATGCTCACCAACGACGAGGGGTGCCTGAACGACTTCGACCGCTTCCTCGCCGGGGTCAAGCTCGGGCGCCCGGCCGCGGCCACCCCGGCGCCCGCTGCTCCCCCGACTCCTGCGGCCACCACGGCCAACGTTCAGCCGGTCAAGTCGACCTTCGCGTTCAACACCACGACCTTCGACGACGGCTGGGTGTCGGTGGAGCAGAAGGACTGGGTGCTGTCCCGCAAGGGCGCCGTGACCGTGCGCCTGCACTACCCGCACCCCGCGCTGGGCTACGAGCCCGACTCGGACAAGCTGCTCACCCGGGCCTGGAACACGCTGGTCGCGCCCCGCTACCGCGACCTCCAGGGCTTCGGGCAGGGCTTCGACACCCTGAACTTCGAGCGGCCGCATCTGGCTGCCGGGACCGCCACCAGCGTGGAGACCGGGCAGCGCGTGTACGTGGCGCTGTTCAGTCAGGCGGAGAGTGGCTGGATCGAGGTCGTCACGCCCGATCAGGCCACCTTCGAGCGGGAGTTCGGCCTCACGCCGGCCGGGATGTATGGCGCGGACCGGGAGCGCCTGAACCGCCTGCGCAACCTGCGTGGCCTGAACCGCTTCGCCGTGAGCGCCGCTGACCTGAAAGGCGAGTGGAGCAGCAGTGCCGGCGGCATCACCCAGTGGGTGAACTCCTTCACGGGCCTCAGCGCGGGCGCCACCGGGTTTTCCAGCAACGTCACCTTTACGTTCGGGCCGGGCAGCGCGTACACCTGGAATCTGGTCATGGCGAGCGGCGTGATCGGCGCGCAGAATGTCCAGAGTGCCCGCAGCAGCGGTCAGTTCAGCATGAAAGGCAACTGGCAGGTCAACTTCAGCGACATCGAGCGCCGGCCCCGGCTGTACAACGCCTACTTCGAGGCCGGGCGGGGCGGGCAGCGCATCCTGTGGCTGCAGGACACCGGGTACGGCGGGTACAGCGCCTTTGTTCGCGTGAAGTAGGGGCGACGCGGGCCGGCACAGGACACAAAAACCCCCGCCTGCAGGCGGGGGTTTCTGATCCGGCCGGGGTTCAGCGCTTGCTGAACTGGGGGGCGCGGCGGGCCTTCTTGAGGCCGTACTTCTTGCGCTCCACTTCGCGGGGGTCGCGGGTCAGCAGGCCCTTGGGCTTGAGCTGCGCGCGGAAGTCGGGGTTGACCTTCAGCAGGGCGCGGGCGATGCCCAGCTTGATGGCGTCGGCCTGGCCGGTGGGGCCACCGCCGGTCACGGTGATCAGGGCGTCGTAACGGCCGGCGGTGCCGGTTTCACGGAAGCCCTGCAGGGCGTGCACGGCGCGCAGCAGACCACGGAAGTAGGTCTGGAATTCCTTGCCGTTCACGATGATCTTGCCTTCGCCAGGGCGGAGGAACACGCGGGCCACGGCGGCCTTGCGGCGGCCCGTGCCGTAGAACTGTTCGGGTTGCTGGATCGCCATTATCGGACCTCGACCTTCTGGGGCTTCTGAGCAGCGTGGGGGTGCGTTTCGCCGGCGTACACCTTCAGGCGGCCGTGCATGGCGCGGCCCTGGCGGCCCTTGGGCAGCATGCCGAACACGGCGTGCTCGATGACGCGCTCGGGGTGCTTGGCGATGGCCTGACGGGCGGTTTCCTTCTTCAGGCCGCCCTGGTAGCCGGTGTAACGGGTGTAGACCTTGCCGTCCAGCTTGTTGCCGGTCAGGGCGACCTGGGCGGCGTTCAGGACGACCACGAAGTCACCCTGAATCATGTTCGGGGTGAAGTCGGGGCGGTGCTTGCCACGGATGCGGCTGGCGATCAGCGTGGCCAGGCGGCCGAGGGGCACGCCGGCGGCGTCCACGACGATCCAGTTCTGCTCGTCATTTTTGGGGATGTAGGTTTTCACCGTTGAACTCCGGGGTTCGGCAATTGCTTGCCGAAAAGGGGGATTTTGGCTGCGACACGCCCCGCGGTTCGGGGGAGAACTTGCGTGCGTGTCCGGGGGCCTCCCGGTCGCCTCGGCCCTACCAAGCACGAGGCACTAAACTGAAGGGTACCAGATGACCCCCACCACAGGCAAGCGCCTCGCCCCGTGCCAGACCGCGTGTGGCGGGGCGTGCGGGCGTACGCTGGGGCATGTTCACCATCCGCCCCGCCACGCCCGCTGACCTGGGCGACTTCTACCGCATCTGCCTGGAAACCGGCGACAGCGGCCTGGACGCCACTGGCCTGTACGCCGACCCGCAGCTGCTGGGCCACGTCTACGCCGCGCCGTATCTGCTGCACGCACCGGACTTTGCATTCGTGCTGCAGGACGAGGCGGGCGCCGCCGGGTACGTGATCGGCGTGCCGGACTCGCAGGCGTTCGAGGCCACCCTGGAACGGGAGTGGTGGCCGGCCCTGCGGGACCGCTACCCGGACCCGGCCGGGATCCCCCCGGCCGAGCGCTCCCGGGACCAGCGGATGATGCACCTGATTCACCACCCCCACCGCACCCCGGACAACCTGATGGCCGAGTACCCCGCGCACCTGCACATCGACCTGCTGCCGCGCGCGCAGGGCGGCGGGAACGGCCGGCGGATGATGGACGCGCTGTTCGGTGCGCTGCGGCAGGCCGGCGTGTCCGGCGTACACCTGGGCGTCGGGGCGCGCAACGAGCGGGCGCAGGCCTTCTACCGCCGCCTGGGCTTCACGGACCTCAGCCGGGGCGACTGGGGCGCCACGATGGGCCTGCGCTTCACCGGCGGGGCGGGGGAGCCCGGAACCTCCGCGTGACGTGCCCCACGATCACGGCCCACTCCTTCCCGGTGGGCTGGTGGGCCATGTCCGGCAGGCTGAGCAGTCCCCCACCCGCCGCCTGGGCGTAGCTGCGCCCCTCGACCGGCGGGCAGAAGGTGTCGCGCTCGCCCACCACCAGCAGGGCCGGCAGCCGCTGCGTTCCCGCGTGCGTCAGGGGGGAGCCCTCGTGCCACTGCTCGGGCGTGAACACCGCGTCGTAGTACCGCCGCAGGGCGCCCAGGGTGGTGGCCGCGTACACCCGCCGGAAGTCTGTCGGCGGGCTCACCGTGACCACCGCGGACGCTCTGGTGTCCTGCGTGGAGGTCGTGAGCAGCGCCAGCATGCCGCCCATGCTGAACCCCAGCAGGACCGTGTGCGTCACGCCCGGCTGCCCGGCCAGCCAGTCCAGGGCCCGGGCCGTGTCCCGAGGGCCGCTGCGGCCGTAGTCGTCGCACCCGCCCGACCCCAGCCACCCGCGGGAGGACAGACTCACCGCGTGCCAGCCGCGGGCATGCAGCAGCCGCGCGGGCGTGGCCATAGATGAGGCGTCCTGCCCCCAGCCGTGCATCAGTAAGACGGCGGGCGCGATTCCAGGCTGCCACCAGGTGTACCCGCCCAGCATCACGTCGCCGGCGTCCACGCTCACGCGCGCCGCGTCCGGAAGGTCAGGCAGCTCCAGGCCAGGAATGGTCACGCCCTCCATTGTGCCCAGTCCGGCCCCCGCCCGCCGGGGGTTTCCGGTACACTGCCGGCATGACCTTCACTTCCCTCACCGGAATGATGATGCGAATGCCCCGGCGTCCCTGACACCGCGGGGAGCACGGGGCGGACCTGACGATGGGTCCGCCCCGCACTCATTTGCACGCGCCGCTCAGGGACGCCGCACGCGCCGCGTATGCTGTACAGGTTGCAGTTCCGCCCGCCTCCCATTAGGGCCGGCCGGACAGAGGAGAACGACAGATGCCAGACCAGAGCAAAGACTTTTACCTGACCACCGCCATCGACTACGCGAACGGTGCGCCGCACATCGGGCACGTGTACGAGAAGATCCTCGCGGACGCCATCGCCCGCTACCAGCGCCTCGCGGGGCGCCAGGTGACCTTCGTGATGGGCACCGACGAGCACGGCGAGAAGATCAGCAAGGCCGCCGCCAAGTCCGGCCTGACCCCCCAGGCGCTCGTGGACGACCTGAGCATCCGCGCCTTCAAGAGCCTCTGGGACCGCCTGGACATCGGGTACACCGACTTCATCCGCACCACCGACGGCCGCCACAAGCGCTTCGTGCAGGACATCCTCCAACGCGTGTACGACGCCGGCGACATCTACTTCGCCGAGTACGAGGGCCTGTACTCGGTGGGGGCCGAGCGGTACGTCACCGAAAAGGAACTCGTGGAAGGCCCGGACGGCATCCGCCGCTTCCCCGGCGACAAGGACCCCCCGGAACTGCGCCGCGAAGCGAACTACTTCTTCCGCATGGACAAGTACCAGGGCTGGCTGCTCGACACCCTCAAGGCCAACCCAGAGCTGATCCAGCCGGCCGGGTACCGCAACGAGGTGCTGGAAATGCTGAAGGAGGACATCGGCCCCCTCAGCATCAGCCGCCCCAAAAACCGCGTGCCGTGGGGCATCGAACTGCCCTGGGACCCGGACCACGTCACGTACGTGTGGTTCGACGCGCTGCTCAGCTACCTCACGCCGCTCGTCAGCCGCGGCGAGCAGCCCGAGGACGTCAGCGGCAAGAACTGGCACGTGATCGGCAAGGACATCCTCAAACCCCACGCGGTGTTCTGGCCGACCATGCTGCGCGCCGCCGGGCTGCCCATGTACCGCCGGCTGGTCGTGCACAGCCACATCCTCGCCGAGGACGGCCGCAAGATGGGCAAATCGCTCGGCAACGCCATCGACCCCGAGAAACTCGTCGGCGAGTACCCCATCGACGCGATCCGCTACGCCATGCTGCGCGAGGCCACCCTCAGCGCCGACAGCCCCTTCGGCGAGGGCATCCTGGTCAGCCGCCTGAACAGCGACCTCGCCAACGACCTCGGCAACCTGCTGTCCCGCACCGTCAGCATGATCCAGAAGTACCGCGGCGGCGCCATTCCTGCCGCCGGCGAGAAGACCGACCGCGACCGCGAGGTTGAGGCGGCCGCCGTGGCCCTGCCGGCCCAGGTGCTGAAACTCGTGGACGACCTGAAGGTCAACATGGCCATCGAGGCCGCCATGAACTTCGTGCGGGACCTCAACCGCTACATCGCCGAGAGCGCCCCCTGGAACCTCGCCAAGAGTGACGAGACGCAGGCGCGCCTGGACACCGTGCTGTACACCGCCGCCGAGGGCCTGCGCGTCGCCAGCGTCGCGCTGGAAGCCGTGATTCCCGGCAAGGCCCGCGAACTGCGCGCGCAGCTCGGCCTGGGCGGCGCCACCTACACCCTCACCGGCGCCTGGGGCCTCACGCCTGCCGGCACGCAGGTCCAGGGCGGCGCGATCCTCTTCCCGAAACCCGAGCCCAAGGCCGCGCCGGACCCCGTCAGCCCCGCCCCGCCCCAGCCGAAGAAAGAGAAGGTCAAAGTGAACGACGCCCCCACCCCCGCCGCCCCGCCTGCCGCCCCCGCCCCGGACGCCCAGCCCCAGGACGACCTGATCAGCATCGACGACTTCGCCCGCATCGATCTGCGCATCGCCGAGGTCGTGGCCTGCGAGGCCGTGGAGAAGGCCGACAAGCTCCTGAAACTCACCGTGAAACTCGGTGAGGAGACCCGTACGGTCGTCAGCGGCATCCGCAAGTGGTTCGAACCCGAGCAGCTCGTCGGGCGCAAGGTGGTGCTGGTCGCCAACCTGAAACCCGCCAAACTGCGCGGCATCCAGTCCCAGGGCATGATCCTGGCCGCCGAGGACGAGCACGGCAACCTGGACCTGGTGGGCACCGGGCTGGACCTGCCCAGCGGCACCAAAGTCCGCTGACCGCCCGCACGAACCGCCAGGGGAGCCCGCGCAGGCTCCCCTTCGTCATGCCGGGATTCCGTGCATTTCATGAGGTTTTCCGTGCCCCGCCGCGCTGGGGGTGGACTACACTGCCCGCATGCCGTTCGTGGTCGTGTCAGGACTGTCAGGAAGTGGGAAGAGCACCGTGCTCCGCGCGCTGGAGGACGCCGGGTTCTTCATCACGGACAACCTGCCGCCCGAACTGTGGGGCACCCTGCACGACCTCGCCCAGGCCCGCGGCCTGACCCGCGTGGCCGTCAGCACCGACGCCCGCACCCGGGAATTCCTGGGCGCGCTCAGTGACAGCTACGCCCGCCTGGCCCGCCGCCGCGAGGATCTGCGCGTGCTGTTCCTGGAGGCCACCGACGACGTGCTCCTCAAGCGTTACAACCTCACCCGCCGGGAACACCCCCTGGGCGACACGCTGATGGTGGACTTCGCGCGGGAACGCGACCTGCTCGCCCCGCTGCGCGCCATGGCCGACACCGTGATCGACACCACCAGCCTCAGCGCCAAGGAACTCGGCGACCGCGTCCTGCGCCTCTTCCGCCTGGAACACGACTTCCACCTGCGCCTGCTGTCCTTCGGGTTCAAGCACGCCCCACCCCGCGACGTGGACCTCGTGCTGGACGTGCGCTCCCTGCCCAACCCGCACTACGAGCCGGACCTGCGCGACCGCACCGGCCTGGAACAGGACGTGGCCCGCTACGTCTTCCAGGATCAGGCAGGCGAGGACTTCTACGCCGGCCTGCGGGACTTCGTGCGTCTCTCCGCCGAACGGGCCCGCGCCAGCGGCCGCCACGGGTACACCGTCGCCGTCGGCTGCACCGGCGGGCAGCACCGCAGCGTGGCCGTCGCCACCCGCCTCGCCGGGGACCTGCGTGACCTGAACGTGGACGTCACCGAGCACCGCGACATGCCCCTGGTCCCCCGCGCCAGCGCCGACCTGCCCCGGCCCGCCGAGGCACCCGCCTCCGAGCCGACGCACCTGGACGCCCGCAAGGCCGCCGCGCAGAAAGCCCAGGCAGGCGCCAAAGGCCCGAAAGTCGGTGACCGCGGGTGAGGGAACTGCGCCTGCCGGGCGCCGCCCCCCTGCGCTCCGCCGTGCCCCCGCGCCCTGCGGAACGGCCCGGGTCGCTGCGGCGCTGGCTGGCCCCCGGCATCGGCGTGAAGCGCTGGCTGACCCTGTTCATCCTGTGCACCGCGCTGGGCGCCGTGGGCTTCCTGCACTTCACCTGGACCGGACCGCTGCACCCCCTCGCCACCCGCTGGATCCTGACCCTGAACAGCCTGATGGACCCCGGGGTGCTGCCCCTGCACGCCATCGGCATCACCGTGACCGCCCTGGCGCTGCTGGGCGCGCTGTGGAGCGTCGTGATGCTCAACCGCCAGCTGCTCAGCAGCACCGGCACCGCGCCCGCCCGCGCCATGGACCTGCTGTACGAACAGCGCACCCTCACCCGCGGCCCCAAAGTCGTGGCGCTGGGCGGCGGCACCGGCCTGTCCCGCCTGCTCACCGGCCTGCGCGACAGCACGCAGAACACCACCGCCATCGTCGCCATCTCCGACGACGGCGGCAGCAGCGGCCGCCTGCGCCGCTCGCTGGACATGATCGCCCCCGGCGACCTCACCGACTGCTACGCCGCGCTCAGTGACAGCCCCGTTATGGCCCGGCTCATGCTGCACCGCTTCGAACGCGGCGACGGCATCCAGGGCCACACCTTCGGGAACCTCATGCTCGCCACCCTCAGCGAGGAGGAGGGCGGCCTGGGCGAGGCCATGCAGGACATTCACGAGGTGCTGCGCATCCGCGGGCGCGTGTACCCCGCCACCGCCCGGCCCGCCACTCTCTGCGCCCGCCTCAGCGACGGCCGCACCATCCAGGGCGAAAGCCAGTTCGCCACCCTGGTCGGCGACGCCCACATCGAACAGGTGAGCCTCGACCCGCCCGACCTGCCCGCCCTGGACGCTGCCCTGGACGCCATCCGCGACGCGGACGTGATCGTGCTCGGGCCGGGCAGCCTCTACACCAGCATCATCCCGGCCCTGCTGGTCCCCGCCATCACCGAGGCCCTGTGCGCCGCCAGCGCGCCCATCGTGTACGTCGCCAGCCTGATGACCGAACCCGGCGAAACCACCGGCCTCACCCTGGAAGACCACGTGGACGCCATCACCCGCCACCTGGGCCGCACGCCCGAACACGTCCTCGTGAACAGCACCGTGCCCAGCCCGGACGTCATGGACCGCTACCACGCCGAGGGCGCCGAGTTCCTCACCCTGAACGGCGCGAGCCGCGCCCTGCGGGGCCGCGTGCACACCCTTCCCCTGATTCACCCGGACCTCGCGCGGCACGACCCGGCCGCGCTGGTCCAGGCGATCCTGGGCCTGATTCCGCGCCGCCTGCTGCCTGTCGACGTCGGCTGATCCGGGCGCATGCTCAGGCGAGGCAACGCTTTGAAGACCGCTCGCGTATAACGGTTCAGATGCCCAATTTCCGTCCTCCATCCCGCCAGATGGGCGGGACGCCGTGACCCGCCCCGCCCCCCCGCCCCGCCCGGCCGACCGGGTCGGGTCGCGCCGCTACGCGCTGGCCCTGCTGCCCCTGGCCCTGCTGGGCCTGCTGCCCGCCTGGATCGTGGTCCTGCTGTGCGGCCTGTACGCCCTGGGCGTCCGGAACCCCAGTTGGGAGCAGGCGCGGCTGCTGGGCAGCCTGCTGATCGTGGGGGCCGTACCACTCCTGGCGCTGCGCTCGGCCGACTTTTCCGACGCTGGCGGCATCGCCCTGATCGTGGGTCTCTACGTGATCACGTCTCTGGCGGTGGCCCTCTTGCACTGGTCGGCACACGAACTCGGTGAGGGCAAGACCCGCGGCCTGTGGCCGGTCCTCGCCCTGGGCCTGATCGCGCCGCAGCCCGGCCTGCTGCTCGCCCTGGCTGGGGGGCAGCTGGCCCGTCCGGGCCTGGACGGCCGCCGTGGGGAGAACACCCCCTGGTCCCCGCGCGTCTGGACCGGCCTGCTGGCCGCCGGGGCCGCCGTGCTCACCCTGGCCTTCGTGCTGCCGCGCGCGCCACTGAACCCGGCGGGCCTGTTCACCCAGCAGGCTGCCACGACAACCCAGGGGGGCATGCCTGCCGCGCCCGCCCCGGCCCAGCCGGACCCGGCCGCGGGCGACCCGGAACTGACGGACGGTGAGCGGCCCATCGAATTCCGGGTGAACGGCGCGGACGCCCGCCTGCCCATCGAACTGGGCGGGTCCCTGTTCATGCTCGCGTTCATCCTGGGCATGATCGCCCTGTGGCGCGGCAAAACCCTGCGGCGCCGGGGCCAGCGGCCCGGGGCGGCCGAGCTGGTCATGGCGGCCGGACTTCTGCTCACCGCGGTGCTCTGGTTCGCGGTGGCGGTATATCTGGGCGCGACCACAGGCCATGGAAGCGCCACCGGGCCGCCCAGGACCCTTCCCGAAGTCTTCCAGAAGGCCACCGACACCTTCCTCTCCGCCCGGGCGGGCCGCCAGCTGGACGTCACGCCCGTCGCCGTGACGCTGGCGTGGCTGCTGGTGGCCGTGACCCTGCTGCTCGTGCTGGCACTCGTTGCCTACCTGCTGTTCGTCCGCGCGGAAAGGGAAGAGGCGGCCCGCCGGGCGACCGAGACCGGGACCGCGCCCGCTCCGGCGCCGGCCAGCCCGCCTGCCCCCCGCCACCGCGTCCGGCTGGCCTACGCCCAGGCCGAGGGCCTCCTGGCCGGCACCGGCCGGTCCCGCGAACCCACCGAGTCCCCCGCGGCGTTCGCCGAGCGGCTCTCGGCCCTGGACCCCCACCTCGGCCCGGCGCTGGACGTGCTGACCCGCGCGTATCTGCCGGTCCGGTACGGCGGTCACCTCACCGACGAGGACGCTGACGCCGCCGAGGCAGCCGTGCAGGACCTCCGTCGGCTGCTGCCCACCCTGCCCGCCCGGGTCCTGACCCCCTCGGAGCCGGCTGACCGCCGCTCTCCCTCCATTCCCCCTGAGGCCACCCCATGACCTACACCGAACTGACCGCCCCGTTCACCTCCGCCCCTGTCCTGCCGGCCCGCGTGCTGGAGAATGTCGCCCGCGTGCTGGTCGGGAAGGAGGGCGTGACTCGCCTCGCGCTGGCCGGCGTGCTGGCTTGCGGGCACATCCTGCTGGAGGACGCCCCGGGCACCGGGAAGACCATGCTGGCCCGCGCGCTGGCCCGTAGCCTGGGCCTGGACTTCAAGCGCGTGCAGTTCACCCCGGACCTGCTGCCCGGTGACGTGACCGGCGTGAGCGTGTACCGCCCGGCGACCGGCATCTTCGAATTCGTGCCCGGCCCGATCTTCACCGGGGTGCTGCTGGCCGACGAGATCAACCGCGCCACCCCGAAGACGCAGTCGGCGCTCCTGGAGGCGATGGGGGAGGGGCAGGTCACGGAGTCCGGCGTGACGCACCTTCTGCCGCCGCCCTTCGTGGTGATCGCCACGCAGAACCCCGTGGAGCACGAGGGCACCTACCGCCTGCCGGAAGCGCAGCTGGACCGTTTCCTGCTGCGCCTGTCGGTGGGCTACCCCACGCTGGACGAGGAGGTGCGGCTGCTGGACCGCCTGCAAACTGTGCATCCCATTCACGCGCTGGAGAGCGTGGTCACCCCGGCCGACCTGCTGGACGCGCAGCGGCAGGTGCGGGACGTGCACGTGTCCGCGGACCTGCGCCGGTACATTGCGGCCCTGGTCGCCCGGACCCGCCAGCACCCGATGGTCGCGCTGGGCGGCGGGCCGCGCGCCAGCCTGGCGCTTCAGGGGGTCGCGCAGGCGCTGGCCTTCCAGGCGGGCCGCTCGTTCGTGCTGCCGGACGACGTGCAGGAAGCCGCGCCGGGCGTGCTCGCGCACCGCCTGAGCCTGCGGATCGAGGCGCGGCTTCAGGGCCAGGGGGACGCGCAGGTCGTGGAGGAGGTCCTGGCGGCCGAACCGGTGCCGGTCGAGCAGGCGGCCGGCCCGCGCCCATGAGCTGGGCTGCCTCCGCGCTGCTGTGGCTGGGCGTGCTGGCCCTGCTGGTGGGCGCGGTGTGGGCCGCGTACCGCCGGCCACCCCGCGTCATGCTGGACCGGAGCGTGCCGCCCAACGGCTTCCAGGGCGCTCGCCTGCCACTGCGTGTGCACGTCACGCTGCGCAGCGTCCTGCCGGTGCGGTACGTGCTGGAGGACCCGCCGCCGCGCAGTGTGGTCGCCGATCAGGCCGTGACGTTCGCCGGCGCGGCCGTGGGGCAGGGCGAGTTCATGCACGAGACGGCCGTGCTCCTGAACCGCCGCGGCGAGTACGACTGGCCGGACGCGACGCTGCACTGGGCCGATCCGTTCGGGCTGTTCTGGCGCAGCGTGCGTCTGCCGGTCCGCACGCACCTGACCGTGTTCCCCGGCTCGCACGGCCTGATCCTGCCGGACCTGCTGCGCCCCCTGCTGTCCGAGGGCACGCCCACCCGCCGCATGGGCCTGGACGACCCGATCAGCCTGCGCGGCGCCCGCGAGTACCAGCCCGGGGACCCGCCGGGCCGCGTGCACTGGCGCCTGAGCGCCCGCACCGGCACCCTGACGGTGCGGGAACTGGAGCGCATGGCGGCCAGCAGCGTGACCGTGTACGTGGACACCACCCACGGCAGCGACGTGTACGTGGACAGCGCCGCGCGGCTGGCGTCCAGCCTGCTGCGCACGGCTGCCGAGGCGGGCCTGCCGGTCAGTGCGGCCTCCAACGCCGGGATCACGCCCTCCGGCACGGCCGCAGACGCGCAGCACGCGGCCCTGGCGCACCTGGGCGGCCTGACTCCCAGGGACGAGCCGCCTGTGATTCCGCCCACGCGCGGCGGGGGGAACCTGATCATCCTCACGCACCGGCCCACGCCGGACCTGATCCGCCAGGCGATGCTGGCCCGCGCGACCGCCAGCCGCGTGAGCATCGTGGCGATCCCCGAGGGATTCTACCTGGAGCCCGGCGAGAACCCCCGCCGGCAGCACGTGGGCCTGCCCGACAGCATCCGCGAACTGGAACGGCAGGCGTCCGCGCTGGCGGGAACGGGCGTGCTGGTGTTCATCCTGCGCGGCAACCAGAGCGTGCTTCAGCTCGGCGCGGCGTAAGGGCAGGGCGGAGGGCATTCGGTTCCGCCGCCCTCGCTCGTCCTGGGTGCCGCTCAGCCTTCGAGCATGGCCTTCCAGCCGTCCGGGTCCTCGCCCACGCTCAGGTACTTGCCGCTGCGCACCAGCGGCAGCACCAGCAGTTCCGGCGTCTCGATCATCCGGGCGATCACGCCCTCCTCGGTGGTGCGCAGGTACGCGAGGTTGCTCTGCTCGTACGCCTTCCCGCCGGTGTCCAGCAGGGCATTCACGCCGAACTTCTGCACGAAGCGCGCCAGTTCCCCCCTTGCGATGGGCCGCTCCTTGAGGTCCACGAAGTGAATCTTCACCTTGCGTTCCTTGAAGAAGCGCTCGGCGGCGCGCGTGGCCGCACTTTTCTTCACGCCGAACACCTGAACCTGCACGCTGGGGGCACTCATGGCCGGGAGTGTAGCGCCGGGTCCGCCCGGGGGCGGGGGGAGCCGCACCGTAGAATTGCCCCTATGACTGCCGCTTCCCCCTCGACCGGACCTGATACGCCCAGGCCCGACACCCTGGTCCTGATCGACGGGCACGCCCTGGCCTTCCGTTCCTACTTCGCGCTGCCGCCCCTGACGAACAGCCAGGGCGAGGCGACGAACGCCATCCTAGGGTTCATGCGCCTGACGCTGCGGCTGTGCAAGCAGCGCGGCAACCAGGTGATCGTGGTGTTCGATCCGCCCGTGAAGACCTTCCGGCACGAGCAGTACGACGGGTACAAGTCCGGCCGCGCCGAGACGCCCGCCGACCTGCCCACCCAGATCAACCGCATCCGGGAGATCGTGGACGCCATGGGCCTGCCCCGCCTTGAAGTCAACGGGTACGAGGCGGACGACGTGATCGCCTCCCTGACCCGCAAGGCCGAGGGAAGCGGCATGCAGGTCCGCATCCTGACCAGTGACCGCGACGCCTACCAGCTGCTGGACGAGCACGTCAAGGTGATCACCAACGACTTCACGCTGATGGGCCCCGAGCAGGTGGTCGAGAAGTACGGCGTGACCGTGCGCCAGTGGGTGGACTACCGCGCCCTGACCGGGGACGCCAGCGACAACATTCCCGGCGCGAAGGGCATCGGCCCGAAAACCGCCGCGAAACTCCTGCAGGAGTACGGCACCCTGGAGGGCATCTACGAGGCCGCGAAGGCCGGCACCCTGAAACCCGACGGCGTGCGCCAGAAACTGCTGGACTCCGAGGAAGCCGTGCAGTTCAGCCACGAACTGTCGTGCATGGTCACGGACCTGCCGCTGGACGTGGAACTCGGCGTGGGCCGCCTGCCGGGTGACCCGCAGCGCCTGGGGCAGCTGCTGACCGAACTCGAACTGCACAGCGTGCAGCGCGACATCCTGACCCTGAACGCCCGCGCCGCGGCCGACGCGGCCGGCCTGCCGGACGCCGTGCTGGACGCCACGCACCGCGCCGCCCCGGCCGACGAGCAGGCCACCCAGCCCGCCGCCGCGCTGCCGCAGGCCACGGCCGCCGAGTGGCGCACGCCCCGGCAGGGCGTGGTGTGGGGGTACGTGCTCTCCCGTGAGGACGACCTGACCGCCTCCCTCACCGCCGCCGCGACCTTCGAGGCGGAAGGGGAGGGCGGCGTGGTCCGCGTGGCCCCGACCGTCACCCCGAAGGAGCGGCAGGCGCGGGAAGCGGCCGCCCCGGCGGGGCTGTTCGACGGCATGCTGGACCCTGACCGGGCCGCGCCGCCCACCAAGGCGCAGCTCAAGGCGCAGGAGAAGGCCCGGAAGGACGCCGAGAAGGCCGCTGCGAAGCTCGCCGCGCAGTACCCGGACACCGTGGACGACGCGGAGTTCATCGGGCAGCGCACCGTGACGGCCGCCGGCGCCAAGGCCCTGGCCGCGCACCTCAGCGTCCGCGGGCTGAAGGTGGACCCCGGGGACGACCCCCTGCTGCACGCGTACCTGCTGGACCCGGCCAACATGAACATGAGCGTGGTCACGCAGCGGTACCTGGGCCAGCCCTGGCCGGAGGACGCCGGCACGCGCGCCGCGATCACCGCGCACCTGCTGCACGACCTGCCGCCCCGCCTGGACGACGCCCGCCGCACCCTGTACGCGGACATGGAACTCCCGCTGTCCACCGTGCTCAAGCGCATGGAGGTGCGCGGGGTGAAGCTGGACCGCGACTACATCCAGACCCTTGCTATTCAGGCCGGCGTGAAGCTCGGCGAGCTGGAAAAACGCATTCACGAACTGGCCGGCCGGGAGTTCAGCGTCCGCAGCCCGCAGCAGCTCGAAACCGTGCTGTACGACGAACTGGGCCTCGCCAGCGGCAAGAAGACCAAACTCACCGGCAAGCGCAGCACCGCCGTCGCCGCCCTGGAACCCCTGCGGGACGAGCACCCGGTCATCCCGCTGATCCTGGAGTACCGCGAGCTGGACAAGCTGCGCGGCACGTACCTGGACCCCCTCCCTAACCTCGTGAACCCCCGCACCGGCCGACTGCACACCACCTTCAACCAGACGACCGCCGCCACCGGCCGCCTGAGCAGCCTGAACCCGAACCTGCAGAACATCCCCATCCGCAGCGAGCAGGGCCGCGAGATCCGCAAGGGCTTCATCGCCGAGGACGGGTACTGCCTGATCAGCGCCGACTACTCGCAGATCGAACTGCGGCTGCTGGCGCACATCGCCGAGGACCCCCTGATGCGCCAGGCCTTCCAGGAGGGCGCCGACATTCACCGCCGCACCGCCGCGCAGGTGCTCGGCATGAGCGAGGCGGACGTCGGCCCGGACCAGCGCCGCGCCGCGAAGACCGTGAACTTCGGCGTGCTGTACGGCATGAGCGCCCACCGCCTCAGCCGCGACCTGGGCATCCCGTACGCCGACGCGGCCGGGTTCATCGAGACGTACTTCAGCACCTACCCCGGCATCCGCCGCTACATCGACCGGACCCTGGAGTTCGGGCGCAAGCAGGGGTACGTGGAAACGCTGTACGGCCGGCGCCGGTACGTGCCGGAACTCACCGCCACCAACCGCACCCTGCGGGAGGCCGGGGAGCGCCTCGCGTACAACATGCCCATCCAGGGCACCGCGGCTGACATCATCAAGTACGCCATGATCCGCCTGGACCGCGAACTGGAACCGCTGGGCGGCCGGCTGCTGCTGCAGGTGCACGACGAACTGCTGATCGAGGCGCCCACCGCGCAGGCCGAGCAGATCGCCGCCGTGACCCGCGAGGTGATGGAGCACACCGTGCAGCTCAGCGTGCCGCTCGCGGTGGAGGTCGGCACCGGCCCCAACTGGTTCGACACGAAGTAAGGAGGCCCCTCCCTTGACCCGGTCCGCGCCCCGCACCACGGAGTCCGCCCTGGCGACGATGTTCGTCCTGACCATCCTGTACCAGGCGTACTTCGTGTGGCTGGACTTCCGGATCGACAAGCCGATCAACGCCTGGCTGAACGTGGGCGGCATCGTGTTCATGAGCGGCCTGCTGATCAGTCTGCGGTTGCGGCGGCTGCGGATGAGCCGGGCGGCGTACTACACGGTGCCGTTCGTGGCGTTCTGGCAGGCGGTGTTCCTGCTGATGGGGCTCGCGTCGCCTGCGGCCACGCCCATCACCACCTACACCACGCACGTGATCACGGTGCTCATCGCGTTCGCGTTCATGCCGCTGCGGCTGGCAGGCGTGCTGACGGCCGTGTACTGGGCGGCGCTGGCCGCCGTGACGCTCACGCGCAGCGCCGTGGACCTCTCCACGTTCGGGGACGTGGCCTACATCACCCTGCTGGCCGGGTTCCTGGGCACGCACGGCCGGCAGCTGTACGAGGAACGCCGCCGCGCGGAGACGCTGGAGGACCTCGCGCACCTGGACGTGCTGACCGAACTGCCGAACCGCCGCGCCATGCTCCTCGCGCTGCGGGCCCGGGAGGGCGCCGCCCCCGGCGCCGAGGACCCCAAGCCCGACATCCTGGTGCTGCTGGACATCGACCATTTCAAGGCCGTGAACGACGGGCACGGGCACGAGACGGGCGACGCGGTGCTGCGGCACGTGGCGGGACTGTTGCGGGCCGGCACCCGGCACCGCGACGTGCTGTGCCGCTGGGGCGGCGAAGAATACCTGCTGCTGCTCGTCGAGACGTCCCTGGACGAGGCGACCTTCATCGTGGAGCGCCTGCTGGCCGACGTGCGGCACGCCCGGCCGATGGGCCTGCCCCCGGTGACCCTGAGCGCCGGGCTGTCCGTGTGGCTCCCCCCGCAGACGGCCGAGGCCGCCATCGCCCATGCGGACGCCCGCCTGTACGAAGCCAAGCGGGCGGGCCGGGACCGCTGGGCGGCCTGAACCGGGCGGGGGTCAGAGGGCCGCGAGCACCTCTCGGGCCGCGGTCCGGCCGGCATTCACGCAGTCCGGCACGCCCACCCCGGTGAAACTGCACCCCACGGCCCGCACGGTGGCCGGCAGGCTGGCCTGCATCCCGGCCACGCGGCCCAGGTGCCCCAGCTCGTAGGCGGGGTTCTTGCCGCGCCAGTCGCCGTAATGGTAGTGCAGCGGCTCGCCCTGCACGTTCAGGAATTCGTGCAGGTACAGCTGAGCGAGTTTCCGGGCCACGCCCGGCTCGGTGGCCTTGAAGAACACCCGCATCAGCACGTGGCCTTCCGGCGCGCGGCCGGCGAGTTTGCTGCTGTGCACCGTGATCGCGGTCATGGGCAGCCCCTCGGACGGCGCGACCAGCAGCCCGTGCGTGTTCAGGTCGAAGTCCACCTGATCGGCGCGGTACGCGAAGGTCACGGCGGCACTGCTGTTCGCGCGGAACTGCGCCATGCGGCGCGCCGCGTCCGGGAAGGACCCGTTGAACATCGGCGCGGCGTACCACGCGGGCACCGCGGAGATCACCGCGCGCCCCCGCAACTCCTCGCCGCTGCCCAGCCGCACCCCGCCGTCCAGCACACGACTGACCGGCGTGTTCAGCCGAACGTCCCCGGTCAGCCGCGCGGCCACCGCGTCCGGCAGGGCCCGCATCCCCCCCCGGAACGACGTGAAGATGGGCCCGGTCGCGCGGGGCGTGGCGCGGCTCCCGGCGATCAGGCTGCCGTACCGGCGTTCCATCGCCAGGAACTGCGGGAAGGACGCCTGCATGCTCAGTTCCTCCGGGTTCGCCACGTAGATCCCGGCGGCCATCGGCACGATGAAGTCCAGCGCCTCCTCCCCGAACCGCCGGCGCATGAAGCCCGCCAGCGACTCGTCCTGCCCGTCGTCGGGTTTCGGCGGGACGTTCACCTCCTGCAGGAAGCGTTCCGTGCCGGCGGGGGAGAGGATGCCGCTTTGCCGGAAGGACTCGTCGTCCATCGGCACGAACATCTTCAGGTTGGGCGGGAAGTCCAGCAGCCGCCGTCCCCGCAGGAAGTACAGGCGCCGGGACTCGGTGCGCGGGTGGATCTCCTCGGCTTCCAGGCCGACCTCGCGGGCCAGCTGCAGCGCGTGCGGCTTGCCGTTGATGAACGCGTCCGCGGCCCGCTCGATCAGGAAACCGTCCTCGGTGAGCTCACTGTGCACCTTGCCGCCCAGGTAGTCGCCGGCCTCCAGCAGGACGTACGGCACGCCCTGCTGCTGCAGCTCCCACGCGGCGCTCAGGCCGGTCATGCCGCCGCCGACCACGATGACGGGCAGGTCAGCCCCCGGCATTCTCAGGCTTCGGGCAGCGCGCGCCCGATCACGCTCGCCAGCGTCCCGATGAACAGCGGATCGGTGTTCAGGGCCGGCGGGCGGACCAGCGTCATGCCCAGTTCCTTGGCGACTTCCTGCGCGGCGATGTCGATGTCGAACAGGATCTCCACGTGGTCGGACACGAAGCCCACCGGCACGCTCACGACCTTCTTCACGCCCTTGCCGGCCAGGTCGGTGAGGTGCTCGTCGAGTTGCGGTCCCAGCCAGGGCTCCGGGCTGCGGCCCGCCGACTGGAAGCTCCAGCTCCACTGGTCGTCCCGCAGGCCCGCCTGTTTCGCCACGAGCTGCGCGGATTCCATGAGCTGGTCGGCGTACGGGTCGCCCTCCCGCTTGATCCGCACCGGCAGGCTGTGCGCGGAGAGGACCACGTGCACGTCATCCCGCTCGCCTTCCGGGAACTCCTGAATGCCCTGCCGGACGCGGTCGGCCAGGGCCGTGATGTACCCAGGTTCGGTGTGGTAGTCGTCGATGAACACGAAGTCGATGTGCCCGTGGTTCATCTCCAGGCCGGCCTTGATCTTCTTCTGGTACTTCGCGACGCTCATGCTGGAGTAGTGTGGGGCCAGCACGATCGCGACCGCCTGCTGGATGCCGTCGTCGAGCATGTCGCGCACGGCGTCCTCGATCCACGGGGACCAGTGCCGCATGCCGATGTATGCCTTGAGCGGCCGGCCGAGCTTCTGCAGTTGCGCCATGGTGGCGTCCACCTGCGCGCGGGTGAACTCCGGCAGGGGGCTCTTCCCGCCGATCAGGCGGTAGTTGTTGGTGATCTCGTCCAGCACGCTGGCGGGCGTGACGCGCCCGGCGCGGATGTCGGAGAGGTACCCGGGCATGTCCTCCAGGGACTCCGGGCCGCCGTAGGCCATGAACAGCACGCCGATGGTGCCGGGCGCCACGGGGGTCTGGGTGGGGTCAGGGGTGGTCATGCGCTCAGCCTCCCTTCGCGGTGCGCTCGTGAACGTAATCGATGACACGCGCCACGTTGTCCATCGGGGTTTCCGGCAGCAGGCCGTGCCCGACGTTGAAGATGTGCCCGGGGCGTCCGCCGGCCTCTTCCAGGATGCGGTCCACCTGGTGTTTCAGTTCGCGCCAGGGGGCCTGCAGCAGCAGCGGGTCCAGGTTCCCCTGGATGCCCTGCCCGGGCTGGAGGAGTTTCCAGGCCTCGTCCAGCGGCAGTCTCCAGTCTGCGCCGACCACGTCGGTGCCCAGGCTGGCCATGTCGGGCAGCAGGTGCTGGGTGCCGGTCCCGAAGTAGATGACCGGCACGCCCAGGCCCTTGACGCGCTGGATCAGGCGGTCGGTGGCGGGTTTCACGAAGGTGCGGTAGTCGTGCACGCTGAGCATGCCCACCCAGGAGTCGAACACCTGCACGGCCTGCGCGCCGGCGCGGACCTGCTGTTCCAGGTAGTCGCCCAGGATCGCCTCGAACTTGCCCATCAGGCGCGCCCAGGCGGCCGGTTCGGCGTACATGAAGCGCTTGGTGCGGTCGTAGGTCTTGCTGCCCTTGCCCTCGATGGCGTAGCTCGCCAGGGTGAAGGGTGCGCCGATGAACCCGATCAGGGGGATGCCGCGCGGGTCGAGCTGCTGGCGCACCAGCCGGATGGATTCCATGGTGTAGGGCATGGTTTCGGCGGTGGCGGGCACGCCCAGGCGGTCCACGTCGGCGGGCGTCTCGATGCGGTTGGCGATCTGCGGGCCCACGCCGCCCACGAAGTCCAGGTCCAGGCCCATGGTGGGCAGCGGGGTCAGGATGTCGTTGAACAGGATCGCGGCGTCCACGTTGAAGGCCTTGATGGGCTGCATGGTGATCTCGGCGGCCAGGTCGGGCGTGCGGATGCACTCCAGCATGCTGCGGCCGGCGCGCAGGGCGCGGTATTCGGGCATGTACCGCCCGGCCTGGCGCATGAACCACACGGGCGTGTGCGGGGCGCTCTCGCGGCGCATGGCGGTCAGGAAGGCGCTGTCTCGGTTGGTCTGGTCCACGGCGGGGGCGGACGGGGGTCGCTGAGGATGGGTCACTTCGGGCTCCTTGCGGCTCCGGGGTCAGGCCACCGGATACTCAAGGCCACAGCTTAACAAGCCCGGGGAGGGCAGAAATCCCGGACCGGCCGGTCAGTCAGCCGGTGGGCTGTCCGGCCGCAGGCGCGGCTGCGTGGGAAAGCCGCCGAAGGAGGCCCGGATGACCACGCCCCCGGCCTGATTGGTGAGGGTGGCGGCGCACAGCACCCTCCGGCGCGCCTCGTCCTTCCCCGTGAAGCGCACTACGCAGGTTACGGTGTCGCCCACGTACACCGGCGCCAGGAACTCGAAGTGCATCTCCGCTGCCAGGAAGCCCATCAGGCCGCCGATGTGCGTGACCATGCTGGCCGGCAGCAGCCCCGGCACGATCCGCCGCCCGAACGGCGCGCCGGCCGCGAACTCCTCATCCAGGTGGAAGTGGTTCAGGTCCCCGGTCAGGCCGCAGAAGAGGCTCAGGTCGCCGTCCGTGAAGGTCCGGCGGTACGTGAACGTCTGCCCGACCCGGGCGGCGTCGAAGGCCGCCTGCCGCTGGGTCTGGAACGCGGGGGACGGTCCGTTCACCACCGCTGCCCCGGGCCGCTCACATCTTCACGAACTCGGCGACCTGCATCACGAACAGCACCGCGCCGCCTACCGGGACCTCCACCGGGTCGGCGGCCACGCCCTCGTTCTGCTCGCCGACCGGCACGTTCGCCGCGACCAGCCGCGTGCGGGTGCGGCAGGTGTGCTGGATCAGCTTCTTGAGTTCCGGGAGGCGCTCGTCGTCCACGCCGATCATCAGGGTGGTGTTGCCCTCCCGCAGGAAGCCGCCGGTGCTGGCCAGCTTCGTCACGTCGAAGGCATGCTGCGAGAGCGTCCGCATGAGTCCGGAAGCGTCGGCATCCTGAATGACGGCCAGCACGAGTTTCATGTGCGTCAGGATAGCAGGGGAGGCGGGCTCGGCAAGTCAGGTCCCGGTCAGACTGCCGGCAGGCGCCCTGGACAGGGCATGAAAAGCCCGCCCGGGCACGGGGCCGGGCGGGCGGAACAGGGGAGAGCTCAGGAGGCGTTCAGGCGAGCGCCGGCTGCTTTTTCCGGGCGGGCTTCTCGGCCTTCTCGGCTTTGTCCGGCGCGGCGTCCTGCCCGAGCGCCTGGGTTTCTTTCAGGCGGAAGATCACCAGGCTGCCCACGAAGGTGCAGGTGATCATGCCGTGCGCGTTCAGCAGGCTCAGCGCGCTCATGACGTCCTCGCGGGTCATGCGCAGCTGATCACTCATGTACAGTGCGCTGTCCGCGCGGCCTTCGAGGTAGTCGCGGATCTTCTTGGCGTCGCTGGTCAGGGGCGTGGCAGGCACGTCCGCCAGGCCGGGGTCGGCGAGGCCGTACACGGCGCGGGTGCCGGTGCCGGGCAGGCGGCGCACGCGGCCCTGGTCGAGCAGGCTGGCCAGCGCGGCGCGCAGGTGCGAGAGGGCCAGGCCGGTGGTCTTGGCGAGTTCCGTCTCGACCCATTCAGGTTTGCTTTCCAGCGCCTTGAGCACGAGTTTCTCGTTGGCGCGGCGGGTTTCTTGCAGGTCTTCCAGGGTGGGGGGATTGAACATGCGTCCTCCGGTTGAAGCCAGAAGGGGTGAAGTCACGGGGTGCGGGGCGGATTGTGGATGCGCGGCTTCACGACTCTGGAGTGCGGTGCTGGCGGGAAATGCGCTTGAGCGCAACTTTCCTATTGTTACAGATTTTCTCTCATGTTTGATGAGGCGCTCAGGAGGAGAGGGGGGGCGGGCTTCACTTGCGTGGACCGGTGGGGTCAGGCGAGGAGGGGCGGGGTGACGACCGCGTCTGAAAGAGGTGACCGCCGACAGGGAAGTCAAGTTCGTTTGACAGACGGGTCAAGGAAAGTTTACCCTCGAGTCAAGGAGGTTTGACATGACATCCACCCCCACCCCACCTCCCACCCGGGAACGCACCCTGGCCCTGATCAGCCTGCGCATGGCCCTCACCGGCGGCGCCCTCGCCGCCGTGGCCGCCATCGCCCTGGCGTTCGGCGTGCAGCAGGACGATCCTCTCCACGACCTGAGCAAGGGCCTGGGCACCGGCATGCTCACCGCGCTGCCCCTGTTCTTCGCCGGGCGCATGCTCGCCATGTACCGCCACATGGACGAGTTCGCCCGCCTGCAACTCACGCAGGCCGCCAGCCTCGCCTTTCTGATCACCATGATCGTCAGCGGCGGCGCGATGGCCCTGCAGGCCCTGCTGCACTTCCCCACCCCCGCCTGGGCCTTCTACGTGCTGGGCATGGGGTCCTGGCTGGCCGCCAGCGTGCTCCAGACCGTCCGCCTGGGCGGTCGGGAGCGGCCGTGACCCGTCCCCTGACCCGCGACCGCCAGCTGAGACGCACCCGCCGGGCCGAGGCCGCCCTCACGGCGCTGGTGTTTGTCGCCCTGCTGCTGGTGGGGCAGCGACCGGACTGGATCGCCCGCTACGTGCCTTGGATCACAGGCGGCCTGCTGGGCCTGCTCGCGCTGGGCACCGGCATCACGGTGTGGCAGTACCGGGTGATGGACGAGTTCCGCCGCGTCCGGCTGCTCAAGGCCTGGGCGGTGGCCGGCGTCGTGTCGTTCCTGGTCATGACCGGCCTGATCGCCTGGGCCGCCGTGGGCTGGGCGGGGCATGGCCAGCCGGCCGCGCTGGCCCGCGACGTGCCCCCGCCGACCTTCACGTTGACCGACCTGTACATTCCCTGGACCGCCGCGCTCGCCGCCTACCTGCTCACGACCGCCTTCCTGTACCTCCGCGACCAGAGGAGCTGAGCGGGCATGGAGAACCGCATTCGGGAACTGCGCACCGAGCTGCGCTGGACGCAGGCGGACCTCGCGGCCGCACTGGACGTCAGCCGCCAGACCGTGAATGCCCTGGAAACCGGGAAGTACGACCCCAGCCTGCCGCTCGCCTTCCGGATCGCGCGCCTGTTCGGACAGCCCCTGGAGCAGGTATTTCGTGACCCGGACGGCCCTCCGCAGCCGTGGCTGCAGGCGTCCCGGCCCGCCACACCCGACACGGACGGTCCGGTGCTGCACCGCATGGGCCTGGACGGCTGGGAACTGACCGGGGTGGCGCCGGACCTGCTGCACTTCCGCCGCCCCGCCGAGCAGCCCGCGCAGCAGTGGGCCTACGACCGCCTGGACGGGGACCTGCCCGCCGGCACGCAGGCGGAGCGCGCCCGCAGCGGCTGGGCATACGTGGCGTCCTGGCCCGGGCGGGCGCTGCACTACTTCAAACGGCCCACCGGCTGAGCATACTGTGCCGGAACCACAATCGCTTTCAGCGCGTACCAGGAGTGACATGCTTGAGATTCAGAACATCGTGAAACGCTACGGGACCTTCACGGCCCTGGACGGCGTGAGCCTGCAGGCCCAGGGCGGAGAGGTGTTCGGCCTGCTGGGGCCCAACGGGGCGGGGAAGACCACGCTGCTGCGCATCCTGGCGACCCTGCTCTCGCCCACCTCCGGAACCGCCAGCGTGGCCGGCCTGGACGTCACCCGCGACTCCGAGGCGGTGCGGCGCATCATCGGCGTGGTGAACGGCGGCATGGGCCTCCCCACCCGCCTGACCGGCCGGGAGATCCTGCGGTCCTTCGCGGACCTGTACGACATGCCCCGCGCCCGCACCGAGGCCCGCATCGCCGAACTGGACGAGCAACTCGAACTGGGCCGCACCCTGGACGTCCGCGCCGGCGAGTACAGCACCGGCATGCGCCAGAAGGTCGTGATTGCCCGCGCCGTGATCCACGAGCCCAAGGTGCTGATCCTGGACGAGGCCGCCAGCGGCCTGGACATCTTCGCCCGGCGCACCCTGCTGGACTTCGTGGCCGCCACCCGCCAGCCGGGCCGCCTGACGCTGTACTCCACGCACGTCATGAGCGAGGCCGAGGAAGTCTGCGACCGCGTCGCCATCCTGCACGAGGGCCGCGTGCTGCACGTGGGCGCCGTGCCCGCCCTGCTCACCCAGACGGGCGAACGCAACCTGGAACGCGCCTTCTTCCACCTCGTCCGGCAGCCTGCCGCGCGTGCGGAGGTGCACCATGCGGTCTGAGTCCCGTTCTATGTCCCGGCCGAGCAGCCTGCCGCGCTGGCCTATGCTGTGGCGCGTGGCGGTGCGTGACCTGCTCGCCACCATCCGCGACCGCCGCACCCTGAACGCCACCATCTTCATGCCGCTGGTCATGATCCCGCTGCTCACCCTGGGCCTGCCGTTCCTGATGGGCAACCTGATCGGCGGCAAGCAGACCGAGCGGCAGAAGGTCGGCGTGATCGGCACGCTGCCCGCCCCGCTGCGCAGCATGCTGGAAAGCGACGTGAAATCCGAGTCCGGCGCGGTCCTGCGCAGCGGCGTGACCCTGGTGCCCGTCACGGACGCCATGAAGGCCGTGCAGGACGGCGACGTGGAAGCCGTGCTGAAACCCGCGCAGCCCATGCCCACCCAGGCCGGCGGCCAGACCGCGACGCTGGAGGTGTACGGCAAGCTCGCCAGCATGAGCAGCGAGGCCGGCGCGGTCGGCAAGGTGCAGAACGTCGTCGAGGCGTACAACCGCAGCCTCACCGTGGACCGCCTGAAAACCATGGGACTGGACGAGCAGACCCTGACGCCCGTGCGCGTGCAGGCCATCGACGCCACCCCCGAACAGGCGCGGCGCAGCGGCATGCTGGCCTTCCTGATCCCCATGCTGATGCTGCAGTTCATCCTGTCCGGCGGCATGGCGACCGCCGTGGACGCCACTGCCGGCGAGAAGGAACGCGGCACCCTGGAAAGCCTGCTGGTCACGCCCGTGCGCCGCAGCGAGGTGGTGGGCGGCAAGCTCCTGGCCACCACCCTCACCGCCCTGATCAGCGCGCTGTTCAGCGTGGCCGGCTTCGTGGTCACCGGCTTCGTGGTGGCGCAGCTGCGGGCCCGGCAGGACGGCGGCAGCCTCGCCAGCGAGATGAGCAGCATGATGGGCGGGCAGCTCACCCTGACCCTGCCGGGCGTGCTGGCCCTGCTCGGCATCGGCCTGAGCAGCGCCCTGCTGATCAGCGCCCTGCTGATCGCCATCAGCATCTACGCCCGCAGCTTCAAGGAAGCGCAGACGTACATCGCGCCGCTGAGCATGCTGATCGTGATTCCGGTGATCATGCTGCAGTTCGCGGACTTCCTGAACTTCAGCACCGCCGTGTACGCCACCCCCCTGATCGGCAGCATGATCGCCCTGCTGGACACCGTGAAGGGCACGGTCACCACGCCTCACGCCCTGCTCGCCATCCTGGGCAACCTGCTGGGCGCGCTCCTGGTGTCCATGGTCGCCCGGCGCAGCTTCGGGCGCGAGGAGATCATCTTCCGCAACTGACCCCGCCCTCCCGCCGCGCGGCGCCACCCACCCCGGGGCGCCGCGCGGCCCATGGACCGGACCCCGGAACCTGCCTGGGAGTGGCCCTCCCCGCCGGCGGGAGGGGCGCGTACAATCCGGCGCATGACCGCCACCGCACCCACCCGTGACGTCCTGCTCACCTGCCCGCTGGACTGCCCGGACGCCTGCCGCCTGAAGGTGACGCTGGGTGCGGGCCCGGACGGTACGGAGCGGATGCTGAAGGTCACCGGGGACGCCGGCCACCCCATCACCCGGGGCTTCGCCTGCGCGAAGACCGTGCACTACCCCGCCCGCGCCAACCACCCCGAGCGGCCCCTGTACCCCCTGCGCCGCGTGGGCCGCAAGACGGACGCCGCCCCGCAGTTCGAACGCGTCACCTGGGACGAGGCGCTGGACGACATCGCCGCCCGCCTGAAGGACCTGCTGGACACCCGCGGGCCGCGGAGCATCCTGCGGTACAACTACGCCGGCACCATGGGCCTGCGGGAAGGCACCCACGTGCACGCCCTGTTCCGCGCGCTGGGCACCCCGGAACTGGAGGAGACCATCTGCGCGTCGGCCGGCACGGCCGCCTGGGCCATGGGGTACGGCACGCGCTACAGCGTGGACCCGCAGGACGTCGCGCACGCCCGCCTGATCGTGTTGTGGGGCATCAACTCCCTGAGCACCAACAGCCACCTCACACCGCACATGACCGCCGCCCGCAAGGCCGGGGCGCGCATCATGTGCGTGGACCCCTACCGCAACCGCACCGCCGCCTTCGCCGACGAGCACCTGAAAATCAAGCCCGGCACCGACGCCGCCCTGGCCCTGGGCGTCATGCACGAACTGTTCGCCCACGGCTGGACGGACGACGCCTACCTCGCCGAGGCCACCGAGGGCGCTGACGAACTCCGCGAGGCCGCCCGCCCCTGGACGCCGGACCGCACCGCCGAGGTCACCGGCCTGAGCGCCGACGACGTCCGCGCCTTCGCCCGCGCCATAGGCACCACCCGGCCCACGTACATCCGCGTCGGGTACGGCATGACCCGCCACGAGAACGGCGGCACCAACCTCCGCGCCGTCACGCTGCTTCCCGCCCTGACCGGCGACTGGCGCCACCGGGGCGGTGGGTGCAGCCTCAGCGCCAGCGGCGCGTTCAAACTCAACCGCACGCAGCTGGGCGCCGCTCACCTCGTCCAGCCGGGGCACCCCAGCGTGAACATGAACCAGCTCGGCGACGCCCTGTTCCCGGACGCCGGGCTGGGCGCCCTGGTCGTGTACAACACCAACCCCGCCGTCGTCGCCCCGGACTCCGGCCGGGTCCGCGCCGGCCTGCAGCGGGACGACCTGCTGGTCGTGGTGCTGGAACAGGCCATGACCGAAACCGCCCGGCTGGCCGACTACGTGCTGCCCGCCACCACCTTCGCCGAGCACGCCGACCTGTACACCAGCTACGGGCATCACTACCTGGGGTACAACCCGGTCACGCTGCCCGCCCCGGGCGAGGCCCGCCCGAACTCCTGGGTGATGCAGGAACTCGCCCGGCGCCTGGGCGTCACCGAACCCAGCATGTACTGGACCATGGATGAGCTCCTGGCCCACCTGCTGGACACCGACCACCCGCACCTGAGCGGCATCACCCCGGAGCGCCTGAAGGCCGAGGGCAGCGTCCGCCTGAATCTCCCCGAGGTGTTCCTGCCCTACGCCCACGGTGCGGAAACGCCCGGCGGGAAGGTGCAGCTCACGCCCGCCCCCACCTACTCCGACCCGCACGAGCACGCCGGCCCGGAATGGCCACTGCACCTGATCACGCCGCCCGCGCACCACTTCCTGAACAGCACCTACGGCCTGCTGCCGAACCTCACGCGCGCCGAGGGCAGCGAACCGCACGTGCTGATGCACCCCGAAGACGCCGCCACCCACGGCCTCCAGGACGGGCAGCTGGGCACGCTGCGCAGCGAGGTGGGGGAGATCACGCGCCGCATCCGCGTGTCCGACGCCACGCAGCCCGGCACGCTGGTCCTGGAAGGCACCTGGTGGGGCCTGTCCGCCCCGGACGGCCGCAGCGTGAACGAGGTCACCGCCCAGACCCTCACGGACCTGGGCGGCGGCAGCACCTTTCACAGCATGCGCGTGGCCGTCACGCCCGTGCAGGCCGAGCAGCCGGACCCCGTCAGCGCCGCCGACTGAGGGCGGCCTGCACGGAGGAAAACCTCAGCTGGCCGGCTCGTGGCAGTGCACGGTGATCTCCCTGTAACTGCCGGGCTGTTCCACGCTAAAGCGGCCCTCCTTCACGCCCTCCAGCAGCGCCGCGAAGTACGTGGTCCGCTCGCCCCAGTCCTGCGCGGGCACGCCCCGGAACGTGAAGGTCCGCAGCCGCGACCCGAACGCCCGCAGCGCCACCAGCGCGTCCGCCAGCGTCAGGCGGTCACGGGCCAGCAGCGGCACCTCCACCTGCCGCACCGCCTGCTGCGCCGCCTTCACCAGTTTTTCCAGGCTGCCGCGCGGCGTGCGTTTCGCCGGCCGGCGCGGCAGGTCCACCGGGAAAGGCCGCGCCGGAATCAGGCCCTCGCGCGCGGCGCGCCGGGCCGCCAGGAACCCCACCAGGGCGTCCAGTTCCGCCAGGGCCTCCACGCCCGCCACCAGTTCCTCCAGCTCGCCGAAATCGTCGTCCGGGCCGGGCTCCTCGGGGTCGGGCTGCGGGAGCAGCAGCCGGGCCTTCAGCGCGATCACCTGCGCCAGTGCCGGCAGCAGGTCCGGCTGCGCCTCCGCCCACCCGGCCGCACTGCCCCCCGTCAGGCCACCCACCCAGGCCAGCACCTCCCGCGTCAGGGCCAGCAGCGGCACCTCCCCGGGACCCACCCGCCCGGTCCGCAGTGCGGAGGCCAACTCGGTCAGGGTGCCCTGAAACGCCGGGAGCTGCACCTGGAAGGGCCCCCCGGCCCGTGGGAGGCTCTCCACGGGCGGGGGGGGCAGGCTCGGCGCGGTCACAGTTTCAGGAAACCGACCTTGTGCCGCACCTCGTCCATGATCGGCGCGGCGATCGCGCGGGCCTCCTGCGCGCCCTGACGCAGGGCGTCGCGCACGTAATCCGGGTCAGCCCGCAGCCCTTCCGCCCGCTCCTGAAGCGGCTCCAGGTGCGCGGTGACGCCCTCCATCAGTTTCTTCTTGCAGTCCACGCAGCCGATCCCGGCGGTGCGGCAGCCCACGTCCACCAGCTGGATGGTATCCAGGTCGCTGAACAGCTTGTGGTAGTCGAAGATCAGGCACACCTCCGGGTTCCCGGGGTCGGTGCGGCGCACCCGCTGCGGATCGGTGGGCGCCGCGCGCAGTTTCTGCCAGATGCTGTCCAGCGGTTCCAGAATCCCGATGGTGCTGGCCTCGCCCTTGCTCTTGCTCATCTTGCCGTGCCCGTCCACGCCGGGCACGCGCACGGCGCCCTGGTTGTACACGGCCTTCGGTTCGGGGAAGGTCTCGCCGTAGTGGTGGTTGAACTTGCGGGCGATCTCGCGGGTCAGTTCGATGTGCTGGGTCTGGTCGTCCCCGACCGGGACGGTGTCGGCCTTGTACAGCAGGATGTCCGCGGCCATCAGCACCGGGTACATCAGCAGGCCCGAGGGCACGCTCTCATACTGCGCGGCCTTGTCCTTGTACTGCGTCATGCGCTCCAGCTCACCCACCGGCGTGAGACAGGTGAACACCCAGCTCAGCTCCTGGTGCTCCGGCACGTGCGACTGCGCGAAGAACACCACCTTGGCCGGGTCCAGCCCCGCCGCGAAGTTCGCGACGGCCATGTCGAAGGTCCGGCCCGCCAGTTCCCGCGGGTCGCTGGCGGCCGGGTTGGTGATCGCGTGCAGGTCCACCACGCAGTACAGGCTGTTCTTCCCGAACTGCTCGCCCAGCGTCACGTAGTTCTGCATGGCCCCGAAATAATTCCCGATGTGAGGCGCCCCGGTGGGCTGAATTCCTGAAAACACGCGCGGCATAACCCCGCCAGCATACCCCGCCCCGCTGAACGGGCGGGTCGTCCTGCACAGTCTGGTCAGGCAAAGGAGAAGGCCCGCACGCGGCGGGCCTCCTGAATCTGCACTGTTCCGGAATTACTCCTGGGCGGGGGGCGCGGCCTCGCCGCCTTCCGCCGCGGGGGCGTCCGTGCTGCCCTCGGGGGTGGCGGTGCCGGCGGCGCCGTCCTTCTCCTCGGTCGCGGCGGGCTTCTTGGGCGCGGCGGCCGCCACGCGCTTGGCCTGGGCGTCCAGGATCTTCTGCAGGTTGTTCACGGGCTTGAGCGTGGCGACCTGGGTGTCGATGAACTTCTGCCCGGCCTCGGCCTGCTTGCTCGCCAGCACCTGCGCGCGGATCTCGCTGCGCACCGCGCTGAGCGGCTCGGTCGTCTTGGGCTTCAGGTCCGTGACGTACAGCACGCTGAAACGCTCGCCGGACTTCGTGACGGGCGACAGGGTGCCCGCGCCGACGTTCCGGCCCGGCTGGTCGAAGGCCGCAGCGTTCAGTTCGGCGCTCAGCGTCTCGCCGCCGCCGGTCACCTCACCGCGTTCGCTGACCGTGCCGCCCGCCTTGCTGGCCGCCTGCACGAAGTCACCCTGGCCGTTCCAGCTGCTGCGGAAGGCCTCGGCGGCCGCCTGCGTCTTGAAGCTCGCCTCGGCGATGGTGGCGCTGGCGGCCGTCTCGAACTGCGCCTTGTTCTGCTGGTAGTACGCCTCGATGTCGGCGTCGGTGACCTGCACGTTGCGGGCGCCGTACGCGGACAGGGCCGCGACCTGCTCCTGACGCGTGCCGGTGATCGCCAGATTCAGGCGCTTGACGAGCACGGGGGTGGCGTAGGCGTTGATGGTCTGGGTCACCAGACCGGGCTTGAGCATGCCGTTCACCAGGCCGGAGGCCTGCTCGGCCGGGACCTGCTGCAGCAGGCCGGCGACCTGCTGGTTGTTCACGACCTGGCCGATGATCTCGGAGTACAGGATCTCCTTGCCGGCCACCGTCGCCACGACCGGGTTCTCGGTCTTCCAGGCGGGGTCCACGACCTCGACCTTGGCGCCGTCACGCAGTTTGTCGAACCATTCCTCGGTGGCCTGGTTCTTCTTCTGCTCGTCCACGGCCTTGACCGCGTCGGCCTTGGCCTCGGCGAAGGGTTTGGTGGTGGGCGCGAGGTACTCCTCGACCTTCACGATGTAGGACTTCCCACCGGTCGTGACGACGTCCGTCAGGCCGCCCTGTTCCAGCGCAAAGGCGGCGTTGGCGACCTCGGTGGGCAGGGTCACGGCGGTCACGGGCTTGGGCTTGCCGTTCTCGATGGGGCCCAGCGCCCCGCCGCGGTCCTTGTTCTGCTCGCTGTTGGCACTGGCCAGCTGCGCGAAGTCCGCGCCGCCCCTGGCCTGCTTCAGCAGCTCGGCGGCCTTCTTGGCGTCCTTCACGACGATCCAGCGGCCCACGATGCGGGCGTCGTTCTGAAACAGCTCCTTGTTCTGGTCGTAGTAGAACTTCGCTTCGGCCTCGGTCGCGGCGGGCACCGCGGCCTTCAGGGCCTCGACCTTGCGCTGCACGGCCAGCTGCTGCTTGACCTGTTCACGCAGTTCGGCGTCGGAGATGCCGGCCTGCTGCAGGGCGTCCTGGTACTTCTGGTTGTCGGTCAGGTCGTTCGCTTCACGGATCTTGGTGATCTCGGCGTTCACGTCGTCGCGGGAGACCTTCACGTCGGAGGCGGCCGCCACGAGCAGCTTCTGCTGCACCTGCTGGTCCACCATGTAGATCTTGAAGTCGTCTTCGAGCACGCCGCCGTCGGTGCTGCTCAGGATGGGGTTGCCGCGCTTCATCGCGTCGAGTTCCTCGACCGTGATGGTCGAGCCGTTCACTTTCAGGGCCGGGGTGCCGCCCTTACTGGACGAGCCGCCGGACCCCATCAGGTTGCCGATGGCGGGCGTGAACTGGTAGGCCATGCCGACCACGAGGAGCAGGGCCAGAACGAGCAGCATGCCGTTCACGAGGGTCTTCTTGTTCACTTGATCTCCTTGAGGTGAAGTGCTAGGGTACCGGAGCTTTGCCCGCGTCTCAAAGCGCGCCGCAGGGTCAAACGCACTCGTAGCTCAGGTGGATAGAGCGTTGGCCTCCGGAGCCAAAGGCCACTGGTTCGAGTCCAGTCGAGTGCACCAGCGATCACACCGGAAACGCCACCCTTCGGGGTGGTGTTCCGTTGTTGCACGGTCGGCGCGGGCAGAGCGGTCCAGCAAGACACGGGGCGGATTCTAGCACGCAAGATCAAGCTTCCATGAAGCGAAGTTGCCCGTGTGGAGCGCGATTTTTCGCGCCGGGCCCCCGCCGCTTTCTCATGTTCGCCCCGCCCCCTGGAGTAGCCTGACCGCATGACCGCGCTTCTTTCCCTCCTGCAGGCCCTGCCCGGCAGCTACGCCGGCCCCACCCGCCCCGAACCCGCCCCGCACGCCCTGATCGGCGTGGGCGAGGGCACCCTCGGCGCCAGCCTCGCCCGGATCCTCGTCGGGACGACCCTCACGCACAGCGGCACGCAGTTCGTCATCAGCAGCCCCGACGCCCGCAGCGCCGCCACCGACTACGCCGATCTCGCCGAGGTCGCCGGAGCCGGCGTGCGCCGCGTCGGCACCGCCGGCACCCCTGAAGAGATCGACGTCCTGATCCCCAGCGGCCCCCTCAGCGCCTACCACGCCGCGCAGTACGTCGCACACGCCAGCGGCCACGCCGACCAGGCCGCTCAGGCCGACGCCCTCCTCACGCAACTCGCGCAGACCTGCCACCCCGGCATCGAGACCGGCAACCCCGCCCGGGACCTCGCGTGGTCCCTGTGGGGCCGCCTGCCCCTGCTGCTCGCCGCGCCCGAAGCCGAGGCGCTGCCCGGCGCGTGGCAGCACCTGCTCGCCCGCACCGCCAAGACCCTGAGCGTCCCCATGCTCGGCGACCCCCTGGCGCTCGCCACCGGCGCCTTCGAGGCGCAGCACGAGAAAGGCGACGCGAAGGTCGCCCTGATCCTCGGCGACCCGGACCCCGCCCTGCACCTCACCCGCGAGATCCTCGACTCCCGGATCGACGAGGTCATCCACGTCCCGTACCCCGCCGGCGCGGAATCCGGGTACGCCGGGCAGCTGGCCCTGTGGTACTTCGGCGCCTGGGTCGCCGCGTACCTCGCCGAGCGCTACGACATGCCTGCCGAGGACACCGACGTGCTGCGCCGCGCCCAGAACGTCCTCAGCGGCGAGGACGACGACCGCCTGGGTCTGGAGGCCCCCACCCGCCCCGCCCGCCCGCAGGACGACGATGACGATTTCGACGAGGTCGCCGGCGACCTGGACGATGACGAGGACGACGAGTAACCGCGGAATGGAAGCAGGGGCGCCACTCGCTAAGCGTGGCGCCCCTGCTTCCTTCTGATCAGTTGGCGCCCACCAGAGCAGCCTCCCGCACCCCTGCCACTGAGGGCACCGGCATCCCCAGCATCGCGTGAACGCTGCGCGCCCAGCCCTCGTCGTCCAGCGTGCGGTAGTGGTGCGCCCACTGCCACTGCCGGTACGCCCTGGCTGCCCGAACCCGTCGCAGGTCGTCGGCGTCCGTGCTGGCCGGCGCGGGCACGCCCGCAAAGGCGCTGAACTGCCCCTCCAGGTCCGACAGGGTCTTCGGGCCCAGCGCGAACAGCACCTCCCCGCCCGACAGCCAGCGGACCAGGTCCGTCTCGTCCGGCAGGGCGTACAGGATCAGGGTGCCCTCCGGGTGCTCTTCGCCCGGCTGGATCAGCGTCAGGCCCGGCACGTTGTCCCGCAGGTAGGCCGCCACCGCGCCCGTCGCGTACGCCGCGGCCCCCGCATGCAGGCGGGCCAGCGCGGCCCGCGGGTCCAGCCGGGCCAGGTGCCCGCCCGGCACGTCCGGCCCCGCCATGGACAGCCTCTCCGGGCGGCGCAGGGCCTGCCCGTGCAGTTCCAGCCGGGACTGCCCCCGCCACTCGGAACTCGTCAGCTGCGCCGCGAGGTCATGCTCGCCGGGGGCGGCCTGCGGCTCCCCGAATTTCAGGCCACGCAGCGCCCCCAGCCGGAACTGCAGCGTGTCCCCACGCTTCCCGACCAGCCGCACCTCGCTCAGGTGGTCGCGCAGGTGCCACAGCGGCGGCGCGTGCCCCTCCCCGAACGGCTCGAAGGCCAGCACCTCGTCCAGCAGGTCACTGCTCGCTGCCTTTCCGGGCAGCGCGGCGTCCAGCGTCACCGTCCGCCGGGGCGCGGGAAACTGCTTCACGAACTCGTGAATGCGGCCCTGGAATGCCTCGAACTGCGCGGCGTCCATCGAGAAGCCCGCCGCGCCCGGGTGCCCTCCGAACCGCTTGAGCAGGTCCGCGCTGAACCGCAGGCCTTCCACCGCACTGATCCCGGGCGTGCTGCGCACCGACCCCTTGCCCTGCGCCACGATGAACACCGGCTTGTGAAAGGTGTCCACCAGCTTGCTCGCCACGATCCCCATCACACCCGCGTGCCAGTCCTCGTGCGTGACCACCAGCGCCGGATCCTCCGGCCGCACGATGTTCAGCGCCTGCTCGAACATCGTGTCCTGCAACTTGCGGCGCTCCTGGTTGCGGATCTCCAGGTACTCCGCCAGTCGCGCAGCCTCGTGCGCACTGTTCGTGGTCAGGAGGCTCAGGGCGACGTCCGCCTCACCCAGCCGCCCGGCCGCGTTGATGCGCGGCGCCAGCACGAACGCCACGTCCCGGGCGCTCGGGCGCTTCACCCGGCCCGCCTCCATCAGGGCCCGCAGCCCCGGCAGTTCCGTACCCGCCATCAGCTCCAGGCCGCGCTGCACCAGCGCCCGGTTCTCCCCGACCAGCGGCGCCACGTCCGCAATCGTCCCCAGCGTCGCCAGCGGCGCCAGGGCGGACGGCTCCGGCAGCCCCAGTTCCTCGTGCACCGCCCACAGCAGGTGGTAGGCGACGCCCGCGCCCGTCAGGTTGTGCCGAGCCCCATCGAAGTTCTCCGTCAGGTGCGGGTGCACCACCAGCGTGCGCGGGAAGTCCGGCCCCGGAGAGTGGTGGTCCGTGACGATCACCTCCACCCCCAGGTCCAGCAGCCCCCGCACCTCCTCCAGGTTCGTGACACCGCAGTCCACCGTGACCAGCACGTCGCAGGCCGCGGCATGCTCCGCCAGCCGGTCCGGGTGCAGGCCGTACCCGTCCGTCAGGCGGTGCGGAATGAAGCCGTGCACGTCCGCGCCCAGTTCCCGCAGGCCCAGCACCAGCACCGCCGTCGCGGACACGCCGTCTGCGTCGTAATCCCCGTGAATCCGCAGGCGGCGCTTGTCCCGGATGGCTTTCACGATCCGCCCGGCCGCCTCACGCAGCGCCGGGTTCGGGGTGAGGCTCAGCTCCGGGGTCAGCAGGTCCTGCGTGACGCCGCGCCCCACCAGCACCTGCGCCAGCGGCGCTGACACGCCCCAGGTGCGCATGGCCGCCACCAGTTCCGCCTCCGTGCAGGGCGGGGCCAGCCGCCATTCGGTTACCGGCGTGACGGGCTGGGGAAGCTTGCGGGCCGTCACGTCAGTTCCCTCCGCTTGCTGGCACCTGTTCGGCCACCGGGCCCGGCACGGCCACAGGGGGGGACACGGGCGCGCTCGACAGCCGCGCCTGAAGGGTTGATGTCAGCCGCGCCTCAGCCGCGTCCCGCGCCCGGGCGGCCCTACGCCGTAACCTCGCCTGACGCGTCACGACCGGCAGGAACAGCAGCGCGGCGTACCCCATGCCAGCCAGGAACCAGATCAGGCCGGCCAGCCCGGCAGGCAGCGTGAAGCCCGCCCGCCCGAATGGCAGGGGGAAGGAGGTCAGGCCAGGGTTCTCCAGGGCAAACAGCACCCCGTAGGCTGCAAGCAGCAGCAGCAGCACGACCTGAACGAACGACATGAAACGCATTGGAATCAGTTTACCTGTGCCTGACCGGGAGATCGTGTGCTCGTGGTATCCCACGTGCAATGAGGAGGGACGGCCTTTCGGCCGCCCCTCTTGGAATCAGGTCGCGATTTAGAAGAAGAACTTCACGCCGGCTTTGACGCCGAAGCCGATGCCGTTGTTCGCGCCGGCGGCAAGGCCGGTCGCCGCGCTGTTGTTGCTCAGGTAGTAGCGGCCGTTGGCTTCCACGAAGGCGCCCAGGCTGTCGGTGAACATGATGTCCGTGCCGAGAATCAGGTTGGCGTAGGTGTCGGTGGCGGAAGCGTTGGCGTTGGTGCGGCTCTGCCCGCTGCTCAGGCCCAGACCGGCGCCGATGTAGGGGTTGATCATGCCACCGGCATCCAGGTGGTACATCGCGTTCACGTCACCGCGGAAGGCGTTGAAGGCCGGGATGTAGTCGAAGGAGACGCGAGCGCCGACCGGCCCGATCAGGCTCTTGCTGCCGAGCACGCCGCCCACGCTGAAGCAGAAGGGCACGGCGGTGCCGCCCGCACGGGGGATGTAGCAGTTGGTCGCGGAGCTCTGCATGCCGAGGCCCACACCGGCGTACAGGTTGCGCACAGCGATGTCCACGACGGGCTCCTCGCCGATGACGACGGGAGTGGTCACGACGGGGGTGGTCACGACGGGTTCCGGGGTGGTCGTGGCGCCGGCGGGGCCCGCAGGACCGGCAGGGCCCGCAGGACCGGCGGGGCCCGCAGGACCGGCAGGACCCTGGGGACCGGCGGGGATGTTGCGGACGGCCAGTTCGAGCGCGTCGATGCGGGCGTTGAGGGCGGTGAGGTCGGCGCTGCCGGCCCCGGCGTTCAGGGCGTTGATGCGCTCCTCGAGGGCGGCGATGCGGGCGGCCTGATCGGCGCTGGCCTTCTCAAGGTCGGTGACGCGGGCGCTAATGGCGGCCAGTTCGGCGCTGACTTCCTGCATGCCCTTGACGATGGCGGTCGTGTCGGTCTGGCTGAAGCCGCAGGAGGCGATGGCGCCGCTGGTCAGGAGGCGGTGGAAGATCAGTGCGGCCTGGTAGCGGGTGAGGTTCTCGTTGCCGCGGAAGGTGCCGTCGGGGAAGCCCTGGATCAGGCCGCAGCGGACGATGGCGTCCACGGCGTCCTTGGCCCAGTGGCCAGCCGGAACGTCGGTCAGGGTGACCTGCGTGGTGGTGGTGGTCGTGGCGGTGGTCTGGGCTCCGGCGGCGCCGAGGGTCAGGGCGAGCGTGGCAGCGATCATCGTCGTTTTGCGCATAGTTCCAGGTCTCCTTGAAATGTCATCGGGCCCAATGTGTTCCAGACCCGAATTCCTGTGATTCACCGTAGGCACGCCCTGTGAGCGGTCAGTGAACTGCGCCGGGGGTGCCCCTTTACGCGGGGGCACCTCAGGCTGACGGAATGCCCAAAAGTATCTATTGTGTTGATTTAATGAGAAAAAGCGGATTCTGAGTGAGAGTCGATTTCTAGGTCAAGGAAGCATCTGAGCGCTTGAGTGTGAGAATCGTAACGAAACCTTCGATTTCGACACTCATGAGAAGTTTCTCATGAAAAGAAGCGTGTGGGTCCGCAGGAAAGTCTTCATGTCTTCCCGCAGAGGCCGGATTTCTCACAATCTGACGCCCGCCGCAATCCACCTGGGACTAGCCGCCAGACCACCCCCGCCAGCCCGGGAAGACGTGGCAGGATAGGCGCATGACCTCCTTCGATGAATTCGAGTTCCGCAACATCCAGGTGGACCGGCACGGCGGTCTCGCCGTCCTGACGGTGGACCGCCCCAAGGCCCTCAACGCCCTGAGCGCCGACACCTTCGTCGAGATCGCCGAGGCGCTCGACCTTCTGATGGAAGACCCGGAGGTCGGCACCCTGATCGTCACCGGGGGAGGCGAGAAGGCCTTCGTGGCCGGCGCCGACATCAGCGAACTGGCCGCCATGGAAGGCGTCTACGCCGGCCGGGAAGCCTCGCTGGCCGGGCAGGACGTCATGCACCAGCTCACCAGCCTGCCCATCCCCACCATCGCCGCCATCAACGGCTACGCGCTGGGCGGCGGGCTGGAACTCGCGCTGGCCTGCGACATCCGCGTGGCCTCCGGCACCGCCCGCCTGGGCCTGCCGGAAGTGACGCTGGGCCTGCTGCCCGGCTACGGCGGCACGCAGCGCCTTGCCCGGCTGATCGGCGCGGGGCGCGCCCTGGACCTGATGCTCACCGCCCGGCAGGTCAAGGCGGAAGAAGCCCTGGCCATGGGTCTGGTGAACTACGTGGCCGACAACGCCCTGACCAAAGCCCGCGAGATCGCCGAGACCATGCTGAAAAACGGGCCCATCGCCATGAGCCTGGTGAAGGAAGCGGTCCGCCGCGGCCTGGACACCACCCTGGAAGGCGGCCTGGAGATCGAGGCGGACCTCTTCGGCATGGCGATGTCCACCCAGGACTTCCGGGAAGGCACCCGCGCCTTCCTGGACAAGCGCCGCGCGGAGTTCAAGGGTGAGTGACCCGCGCAGCACGGCCCCTCAGACCGGGACGGAGCCCTCCGCCGGAGAGAACCCGGCGGGCCAGGGGATGTCGCCCGGCAACGGCCGCAACGGCAACGGAGACCGCGACACGCCGGAGACGCTGTCCCAGCAGGGGCACAAGTTCCGCCTGAGCGTGGAATCCGGCGTGATCCGCGACCTGCAGAACCTGCAGCAAGCCCCGGCCGACACGAAAAAGCCGCAACGCGTCGTGGAGTACACCACCCCGCGCGCCAAACTGATCGCCGAGGCGCAGGCTGCCATCCGCGCGGACCTGAAGACCTTCCCGAAAGCTCTGGCCGCCTTCGAGGCGCTGCACACCGACCCGGAGGCCCTGGCCCACTGGGACATGGCGAACTACGTGACCATGCGCAAGCTGGGGTACAACGACCACGGCCGCGTGCACGCCTTCATCACGGGCGCGGCCAGCATGGCGATCACGCAGCTTCTGCTGGAAGGCGGCGTGAAACCGGACCTGATCGAGTCCGGCATCGGGGACGCCGACGACGTGTACCTGACGGTGCTGCTGGGCACCATGCTGCACGACATCGGCAACCAGATTCACCGCGCGTCGCACGAGGCGCACGGCATGCTTCTGGCCCTGCCGATCATCGACCGGATCATGACGCCCCTGTATCCGGACGCGTTCAAGCGCACCAAGGTCCGCTCGTTCATCCTGAGCTGCATCAACTGCCACGACCTGAACCCCGCGCCCCTGACCATCGAGGGCGGCATCACGGCTGTGGCCGACGGCAGCGACATCACCAAGGGCCGCGGCCGCAAGGCCTTCGCGCTGGGCAGCGTGGACATCCACAGCATCAGCGCCCTGGCCGTGGACGAGGTCGTGATCGAGCGCGGCGTACGCACCCCGGTGCTGATCAACGTGACCATGAACAACTCCGGCGGGATCTTTCAGGTGGAGGAGATCCTGGCCCCCAAGGTCATCCGCAGCCCCCTGCGGCCCTTCGTGGAACTGCGCGCCAGCATCCGACCGGAAGGGGAGGAGCAGATCCTGTCCCGCGTGCGCCTGGAAGGAGACCACTTCGTGATGGACCTGGAAACCGGCGAACGGGTCGAGGTGGAGGTCGAGGACTCGCAGAAGAAGACTCAGCGGGCCATTGCGGAGAACCTGGGCATTCCCAGCGGCCGTACCTGAGCGCAGCCATGACAAGCGGCCCCGGCATGACGTCGGGGCCGTGCTATTTGCGTTGAATCAGTCCTGCTGGCCGGGCAGGGGCGTGGTCCGCTCCGGGCCGCCGTCCACACCGCCACTGCGGGTGCCGCCGGCGCCGGCCTCCACCTCGCCTTCCAGGTCGCTGCCGGTCACACTGTTCGGGTCGCCCTGCCGGTCCTCGAAGTCGAAGCCGCCCTCGATGCCGTCATCGAATCCGGGCTGGTCGTTCGGGTTGGTGCGCCCGGCTTCCGCCTGACCACGCAGCACGTCGTAGCCGACCATCTTGTCGTTCAGGAGTTCCCCCGTGGTGCCCTCGTCCATCGGTTCGCCCTGCGGCTCGTCCGTGCGGTCCCCGATGGACTGGTCGGTGCCGGTCGGGGTGGTGCGGGCGTGCTGCGGGCCGGTCGCGTCGTCTCGTGTCATGACCGCAGCGTACGGGCGCGATATGACGCGGCGTTGCGGGCGCCCTTCACCAAACCTGAGCCCCCGGTCACCCCCCGCCCGCCTATACTTGACCGTCTATGACCAAGCCACGCTTCACCATGACCCAGCGCGGGTACGATAAACTCAAGGAAACGCTGCACCACCTGAAAACCGAGCGGCGTGAACAGATTTCGGATTACATGGGCCAGGCCATCGCCGACGGGGACCTCCGCGAAAGCGCCGCGTACGACGAGGCCCGCATGCAGCAGAGCGAGAACGAGGCCCGCATCGCCGACATCGAACTGCAGCTGGAAAACGCCGAGATCGTCGAGAACGACGACAGCGGCGCCGCCGGCCTGGGCGCCCGCATCCGCGTGAAGGACGAGAAGGGCAAGGAACACCACTTCGAACTCGTGGGCACCTACGAGGTGGACATCCTGAAAGGCAAGATCAGCGACGCCAGTCCCATCGGGCAGGCGCTGAACGGCAAGCACGCCGGAGACAGCGTGAAGGTGCAGCTGCCCAAGGGCACCGCGACCTTCGAGATCCTCTCCGTGGACTACGACTGAACCCAGGGCAAACGGGGGCGGCGGGAGTGCATCCCGCCGCCCCTTTCCTTTGGCTCCGGCGCTAGTCCACGTTCCGGAGCTGCCGGATCAGCCAGAACCCCACCACGTCCAGCACCGCCACGATCGCCAGCGACCCCAGGGCGTTCATGGTTTCCGCCCGGCCCACCTGCAGCACGATGGTCGCGATGCCGCCCAGGTTCAGGCACACGAGCAGCAGCCCCAGCAGCCCGATGATCACGCCTCCGGCCCCAGGTGCGAGAGCAGTTCGGCGTGCAGGGGGCCGTTCGTGGCGACGATCATCTCCGCGTACGGATCCGGCCGGCCGTGCGCGTCCGTCACGCGGCCGCCGGCCTCCTCCACGATCAGGCTGCCCGCGGCGCAGTCCCAGGGTTTCAGGCCCAGTTCCCAGAAGGCGTCCATGCGGCCGGAGGCGACGTTGCACAGGTCCAGGGCCGCCGCCCCCGGACGCCGGACCGGCACGCCCAGCCGCAGCAGCCGCGCCACCAGCGCCAGATTCCGCTCGCCGCTGGTGTCGTACGGGAAGCCGGTCGCGACCAGTGCCGGGGTGGTCAGGGTGGGCGTGGTGCTCACGCGGATGGGCCCGCCGTTCATATAGGCGCCGCCGCCGCGCGTGGCGGTGAACAACTCGTTCCGGGTGGGGTCCAGCACCGCGCCCACCACCCGCTGCCCGTCCTCCTCCAGGCCCACCGACACGCAGAACACCGGGTAACCGTGCGCGTAGTTCACCGTGCCGTCCAGCGGGTCCACGATCCAGCGGTACCGCCCGCCGGAGCTGCCCGCCCCGAGGCCCTCCTCCTCGCCCAGCACGGCGTGGTCGGGGTGGCGCTCGGCAATCACCTCGCGGATCACGCGCTCGGCCTCGCCGTCCACCTCGGTGACCAGGTCGGCGTAACTGCTCTTGGACCGCAGCACGCTGGCGCGGCCCAGGTGCGCCAGATGAATCTCTCCCGCCACACGGGCCGCGCGCACGGCCACGTCCAGCAACTCGGCATATGACATGCCGGCAGTGTAAGGGGCGGCTGGGGGGGACCGCCTTCGGCGTCACCACATGCAGGACGCCGGGAGCGCGCAGCCCCCGGCGTCCGGACCGCTGCTTCAGGCCAGGGCCCGGATCATGGCCTCCGTGAATTCCTGCGTGCTGGCGGTGCCGCCCAGGTCACGGGTGCGGGGGCCTTCCACCAGAACCTTGTTCACGGCGTTGTCCAGGCGCCGGGCGGTCTCGTGGTCGCCCAGGTCGTCCAGCATCAGCACGGCGGCCAGGATGGTCGCGGTGGGGTTGGCCACGCCCTGCCCGGCGATGTCGGGCGCGCTGCCGTGCACGCTCTCGAAGATCCCGAAGTGGTCGCCGACGTTGCCGGACGCGGCGATGCCCAGCCCGCCGACCAGCCCGGCGGCGAGGTCGGAGAGGATGTCGCCGAACATGTTGGTCATGACCAGCACGTCGAACTGCTGGGGGTTACGCACGAGCTGCATGGCGGCGTTGTCCACGATCATGGTGCTGGTCTGAAGGCCCTCGACGGTCTTGGCGTGGTCCAGGATGGTGTTCATGAACAGGCCCTGCGTGACCGGCAGGACGTTGCTCTTGTGCACGACGGTCAGGCGCTTGCCGCGTTTCATGGCGAGGTCGGCGGCGAAGCGCCCGATGCGCTCGCTGGCTTCCTTGGTGATGACCGTGTCGGCGATGGCGGTGTCGCCGTAGCGGCGTTCCTGCTCGACGTACAGCCCCTGCGTGTTCTCGCGGACGATCACGAGGTCCACGCCCTCGTACGCGCCGGGCACCGGGCGGGTCTTGGTGGGGCGGACGTTGGCGTACAGGTTGTACTTCTGGCGCAGGTGGCGGATCGCGCCGAAGAACCCGGCGGGCTTCTCGCCGCTGGGGCTGGTCGCGGCGCCGAACAGGGTGGCGTCGGTGTTCTCCACGGCGTCGTAGGTGGCCTGCGGCACGGCGGTGCCGTGGTCGAGGAAGTACTCGTAGCCGGCCTCGGCGTGGACGTATTCGGCGTCGAAGCCGGCGGCGTCCAGCACGCGGCGGGTGGCGGGGATGACCTCGTGGCCGATGCCGTCGCCTTCGATCAAGCAGATGCGGTATTTCGCCATATCAGCCTCAGTCTAGGTGGCCGGGACGTGCCTGCGGCGGGCGGGTACCGGACCGGGGACGTCACTGGCCGCGTGACGGTCGTCCGATTTCGTGGGACAACTCCCGGGCCAGGAGCGGCCCCAGCAGAAACCCCTTGCTGCTCAGGCCCGTCAGCTCCCACACGCCATCCGGCCGCCGCCCGCACCGCAATCCGGACAGACGCGACCCCGTCCATACGCCACGCACACCTACACCACGCAGGTCCGCCAGCGCCTCACCCTTGCCCAGCAGCCAGCGCAGGGACGCCAGCGGCAGGCGTGGCGGTTCCCACACCGGCGACGGCGTCTCGAAGGTGCCGCCCAGCGTGCCGCCCGCCCCGTCCGGCGCGAGGTACGCCCCGAAACTCAGGGGCCGCGCCGTCACCGCCCGGTCCAGCCGCAGCATGGACCCCATGCGGTGCGTGCCGGTTTCCCCCGCCCAGGTGGACCCCACCGACCCGCCACAAGTCACCACCACGTCCGCGGTCAACCTTTGCCCGTCAGACAGGGTCACGGCCGTGTCCGTGATCGTCTCGGCGCGGCTGCGCACCACCTCCGTCCCCGCCAGCACGACCAGGGCCGCGCACAGCGCCGGTCCGGCCACCCACCCGCCGTCCGGGAGCAGCAGCGCGTGCGCCCAGTCGCCTTCCAGCTCCGCTGGCCACTCCGCGCGGTCCAGCCAGCGGTGCGGCAGGTCCGCCGGGAGTTTGCGCTCGAACCGCGCCCGCGCCCGGTCGTCCGGGAGGGGCCGCAGGATGCCGGTCCGGCCGTGCGGCACGCTCAGCCCCGCCGCCTCCACCTCCGCCACCAGAGCCCAGGTGGCCGCCATGCCCGCCACCGCCCGCGCGTCCACCCCACCCGACTGCCCGCGCACCGGGTTCACCAGCGCGGACGGCACGTGACTCGCCGCGTGCTCCCCGGCGTCCACCACCGTCACCGCCCAGCCCAGGCGGCCCAGGAAGTACGCCACGGACGCGCCCGCGATCCCCGCGCCCACCACCACCGCCCGGGTCACGCGGGCCTCACCGCCCGCAGGCACTCGCGCTTCCCGGGCGGCCCGGGGCGGCGTTCCACGACCAGCCCGGCGTCGCCCAGGGCGCGGCGCACGTGCCCGGCCGCGCTGTACGTGGCGAGCACCCCGCCCGGCGCCAGTGCCCCGGCGAGCCGCGCCACGAACTCCGGCGTCCACACCTCCGGATTGCGGGTGGGGGAGAAGCCGTCCAGGTACAGGGCCGTGGCCCAGTCCCGCGGCAGCTCCGAGACCAGCACGTCCGCGAAGGCCACCCGGGTGCGCACGTGCCCGGCCACCAGGTCCAGCTCCGGCGCCGCACCCCCGGCCTCCGGCCAGGCGGCCAGGAGCGCCGCCCAGGCCGGATGGTCGGCCGCCTCGCCGCCTGCGGCCACCTCGCGCAGCAGGGCCGCCGGCACCGGGTCGAACTCGAAGGCCCGGTACTCCAGCGGGGCGCCGCGCGCGGCCGTGTCGGCCAGGGTGGCGCGGTGGTTCACGCCCAGCCCGAACCCGATCTCCAGCACGCGCGGCGCCGGGTGCAGGTGCGTGCCGCTGCCCTCCACGAAGACGTGCCGGGCCTGCGCGGCCGCGCCGTGGCGGGACCCGTACGCCTCACCGAAACGGGCGCTCAGGGCCGTGCGGGACCCGTCCGGCGTGACGATCACCTCCGGGCCGGACGGTCCCGGCGCTTCCGGGGCCACGTCAGGCGTCCAGGCGGTGCACGCTGCTGCCCGCCACGCTCTTGGTCACCAGCAGGCGGCTGGGCAGGCGCTCGGACAGGCTCTCCACGTGCGTGACGATGCCCACCATCCGCCCCTGCGTGCGCAGGTTCTCCAGCGCGCCCGCCACCGCCTCCAGCGCCTGCGGGTCCAGCGTCCCGAAGCCCTCGTCCAGGAACAGCGCGCCCAGAATCTTGTTCCCCGCCAGGTAGTCACTCAGCGCGATCGCCAGCGACAGGGACGCCAGGAACGTCTCCCCGCCGGAGAGGGTCTTCACGCCGCGGACCTCCCCGGCGTTCCAGAGGTCCTGCACCACGTAGTCGCCCTTTTCCAGCGCCAGCCGGTACCGGCCGTCACTGATGTCGTGCAGGAGGATGCCGGCGCGGGTGAGCAGCTGCGCCTCCACCTCCGCCAGCAGGAACTGCTGGAACTCGTTGGCCTTCAGGGTGTTCGTCAGGGTCTGCCAGGTGTCCAGCTGTCGCGAGGCCGCCTGCGCCTGCGCCTCGATGGTGCCCTTGCGGTCGAGCCGCGCCCGCAGGTCCAGTTCCGACTGCGCGAGGCGCCCGGCCTGCTCCCGGACCTCCTTCAGGGCGGCGTCCGTGGCGGTCAGGTCGCGGATGACCTGGGCCAGTTCAGCCGGATCGTACGGTGCGGCGCCCAGCTGCCGGTCCAGTTCCGCCAGCGCCTCGCGCAGCTGCGCGACCTGGGCGGTGTGCGTGCGGGCCGCCTCCTCCAGCGCCACGATGTCGGCCTCGTCCAGGCCCGCACCGCGCGCCTGCGCGGCGGTCATGCCCAGGGCGTCCAGCGCCGCCTGCAACTGGCTCTGCGCGTCCTGCGCCTCCGCGTCGCGGCTGGATGCTGCCGCCGCCGCCGACTTCAGCGTGGCTGCTGCCGCCGCCACGTCCCCCTGCGCGCGGGCCAGGGCCGCCTGCGCCTCCTGCACGCGCCGCCGGATGCCCTGAATATCCGCCAGGGCCTGCCGCCGCGCGCCGGCCGGATCGCTGCCCGCCTCACGCACGCGGGCCGCCAGCCCGGCCAGCAGCCGCTGTGCCTCGGTGGCCGGGTCGCCCGTGATCAGCGCCTCGGCGGCCCGCACGTCCTGCTCCCGGGCCTTGAGGGCCGCCTCCCAGTCGGCGACCTCGACGCGCTTGTCCTCGATCCACTTCGCTCGGGTCTTCAGGTCGGCGCGCAGCGTGCTGAAGCGGGTGCGGCGGTCGTCCAGGGTGGCCTGCAGCACCTGCACGCGGTCCTCCAGCGCGCCCAGGTTCACCACCGGCGCGTTCGGAAGCCGCTGCACGGTCTGCCCGCACAGGGGGCAGTCGTCCCCGACGTGCAGGTGCGCGCGGTGCGACGCCAGCCCCGCCTCCAGGCGGGCGGTGTCCAGGTCCTTCTGCGCGGCGTCCAGGTCGGTTTTCGCCTGCTTGCCCTCGCGTTCCACGCGGTCCCGGTCGGCGGCCTCGCGGGCCTGCAGGTCCTCCTCGGCCTTCAAGCGGGTCTGCATGGCGCCCAGGGCGGTCTTCTCGGTTTCCAGCTGCACGCGCTCCTGCCGCAGCTTCTCGGCCTTCTGCGCCGCCTCCCGCGCCGTGAAGTGCGCGTCCTCGTCCCAGGGCAGGGGACTGGGGTGCGTGGTCTGGGGCGTGCCCCCGGCGCGTTTCAGGCGGGCCGCGTCGGCCTCGGCCTCCTTGAGGGCCTCGGCGCGGGCTTCGAGGTCCGGAATGCGGGCCTCCTGTGTGGCCGCCGCCTGCGCGGCGTCCAGTGCCGCCGCCGCGGCCCGTTCCGCCTGCTGCGCGGCCGCCTCGGCCCGCGCCCGTTCGCGCGCCTCGCGCTCCTGCGCGATGCGGGTGCGCTCGGCGGTGTCCAGCAGCGGCAGCACGCCCGCCACCCGGCGGGCCCGGGCGGCCCGGTCCGCGCCCTCCTGCACGCCGGCGGCACGCAGGTCCAGGGTCCTGACGCGCAGGGCGGTGTCCTCGCGGGCGCGGTACACCTTCTCCTGATCCCGCAGGCGCTGCTGGCGGTTCTGCAGGGCCTCGCGGGTGTCGGTGAGCGCCTCGGCCCTCGCGTCCGTCGCCTCGCGCTCGGCCCGCAGGGCGGCCACGGCCTGGGCGGTCACGCCCGCGTACTCGCCGTCCAGCAGCGTGTTCAGCGACGCCGACTGGTGCTTGAGGTCCTTGGCGCGGTCCGAGGCGTAGCGCTGCATGTCCTGCACGCGGTCCAGGCCGGTCAGTTCGCCCAGCAGCGCCTGCCGGTCCTTGCCGCTGCCGTGCAGCAGCCGTGAGAACTCGCCCTGCGGCAGCATCACGCAGCGCGTGAAGTTCCGGAAGTCCAGGCCCAGCACGTCCCGGATGCGGTCGTTCACGCCACGCATCCCGCCTTCCGAGAGGTTCGTCCACCGCCCGTCCGGGTCCAGGCGCTCGAACCGCACCTCGTTCTCCGCCTGCTTGCGGCCCTTCGTGCGCGCCGCGCGGTACGTCACGCCGCCCACCTCGAAGGTCAGGGCGACATTCATGCCGCGTTCGCCCTGGCTGATCAGGGCGTCCAGCTTCGTGCTGCCCAGCCGCTCCGTCTCGCCGTACAGCGCGAAGGTCATGGCGTCCAGCAGGCTGCTCTTGCCGCTGCCGGTCGGCCCGACCAGCGCGAAGAGTTCCAGGTCCCCGAACTCCAGTTCCGTGAACTGCCGGAACGCCGTGAAGCCCTGCACCTCCAGCTTCAGGGGCCTCACGCCGGCACCCCGGCCAGTTCGGCTTCCTCTTCCCGGCCGGCCCGGTCGTGCGCCTCGCGGAAGGCGGCGCGCACGTCGTCCGGCAGTTCCCCGCGGCGCTCGTGGTAGTAACGCTCGTACAGTTCGGTGAGGCTCAGGCCCTCGCGTTTCAGTTCCGGCGCGACCAGGTCCTCCTGCAGGGCGTCCAGGTCCACGGCCAGGGTATTCGGCATGAGTTTCAGCACGCGGTCTTTCAGGCCGGGCAGGGCCGTGCCGGCCGGGGCGCGCACCACCACCTTGAGCAGCCCGGCGTAGTCCCGCATGCCGCTCAGGCGGGCCTCCACCTGGTCCAGGTCCACGCGCACCGTCCTCAGTTCCCGCCCGCTGGACAGAGGCACGGCGTGCACGCGCGCGGGTCGGCCGGCCTCCACCTCGATCAGGTTCACCTGTTTCTTCTCGCCGCCTTCCCCGAAATCCAGCTGGATGATGCTGCCCGGGTAGCAGGCGAGCGGCACCTCCCCGACCTGCTGCGGCTTGTGAATGTGGCCCAGCGCCACGTACTGCGCGCCGGCCGGGAGTTGCAGGCCGGACAGGGTGTACTGGTTGGTCAGGTCGAACTGCAGGGTGCGTTCCGACCCGCTGGGCACGGCGCCGTCCATGGTGGCGTGCGCCATGAGCATGTTCACGCTCCCGGGCCGGAAGCCCTCGCCCAGGCGCCGCAGGAAAAAGCCCATGCCCTCGCGGTACTTCTGCCGCCACGCGCCCACGTCGCCGCCCAGCAGATCGGCGGCCTTCACCAGCCGCCGTTCGGACAGGTACGGCAGGGCGCCTACCGTGAGGGTCTCGCCGCTTTTCGTGTCCACGTGCCGGACCATCTGCACGGGGTTGCCGGTGGGCTGCGCGACCACCTGAATGCCCACCCAGCCGAGCAGCCCGGTCACGCTGTCCAGCCGCGCGGCGCTGTCGTGGTTGCCGGCGATGACCACGCCCGGCACGCCGGCGTCCCGGAGTTTCAGGAAGAAGTCGAACACGGCGTGTTCCGCGTCCGCCGAGGGGTTGGCGGTGTCGAACAGGTCGCCGGACACCAGCACCGCGTCCACCCGTTCCGTGCGGGCGAGGTCCGCGATCTCGGTCAGGGCGGCGTGGATTTCCGGGGTGCGGTCGAACCCGCGCAGGGTTCGGCCCGCGTGAAAATCGGCGGTGTGAAGGACGCGCATAGCCGGAAAAATAGCATGGGGACGTGATTCCCGCCGTCCTTGGATGACAGTTCAGGCGTGCGCTCGGGGGCGTCATCCGGTGCTGTGCATAGGCCGTCGGCCTTATGCATGCCTGTTCCACGGGATCGGCCGAGGCTGCCTGGCATTTGAAAACCAAAACCCGTCAGCCGTCGGCAAGAGTCAGGCAAGTGCCGCCTGAAACTGGCATACCATTCTCGCGCTCTCTATAAATAAACCATCATCAGAATAAATTACCGGTCCTTTTGTCATAGTTCTGACGGCCTTTTTTGATAGATTACTGGCATGTACAGCACCAACCTCGATCTCATTACTCAGGCGCGGCTGCGGGAAACGCAGAACGTCGCCCTGTCCCAGAAGAAGGTGAAGCACCACTTCCCGAAATGGATCCGCCGCGCCGCCGGGAAGACCGTCTCCGGCGCCGAACAGGCCGCCCACCTCGCCCTGCACAAGCTGCACCTCGCCTGACCCCACCCGCCCTTCCCGGCGGGCGGTTTCTGCTGCGGTCAGAGCGCCGGGCTTGAGCTATGCTCTACCCCATGTCGTTCGAGCTGCCCCGCGAGCCGTTCCGCGTGACGGGCGGCGTGAACAAGGTCCGCTTCCGCGCCGAATCCGGCTTCACCGTCATGACCGCCCGCATCCGCAACCCGGAAGGCGAGGACCCGGACGCCACCGTGATCGGCGTGATGCCCCCCCTGGAAGCCGGGGACAGCTTCAGCGCCGACGTCCTGATGGAAGAACACCGCGAGTACGGCTACCAGTACCGCGTGCTGAACATGGTCCTCGAAGCCACGCCGGCCGACCTGACCGAGGCCGGCGTGGCCGCCTACCTGGAAGCCCGGGTGGGCGGCGTGGGCAAGGTGCTCGCCGGCCGGATCGCGGGCATGTTCGGACCGGCCACCTTCGACATCCTGGAAAACGAACCGGACCGCCTGCTGCAGGTGCCGGGCGTCACCCAGACCACCCTGCACAAGATGGCGAGCAGCTGGTCCCAGCAGGGCCTGGAACGCCGCCTGCTGGCCGGCCTGCAGGGCCTGGGCCTGAGCATCAGTCAGGCCCAGCGGGCCGTGAAGCACTTCGGGGAAGCGGCCCTGGAACGCCTCCAGGCAGACCTGTTCGCGCTGACGGAAGTGGAGGGCATCGGGTTCGTCACCGCCGACAAGCTGTGGCAGGCGCAGGGCGGCGCGCAGGACGACCCCCGGCGCCTCACGGCCGCCGCCGTGTACGCCCTGCAGCAGGCCGCGCAGCAGGGCGGGCACAGCTTCCTGCCGCGCGCCCGGGCGGAAAAGGGCGTGGCGCACTACACCCGCGTCACCGCCGGGCAGGCCCGCATGGCCGTGGACACTGCCGTGGAACTCGGGCGCCTCAGTGACGACACGCCCCCCCTCCTGAACACCGAGGACCCCCTGCACGACGGCACCCGCATCTACCTGCCGCACGTGCTGAAAGCCGAGAAGAAACTCGCGGGCCTGATCCGCACGATGCTCGCCACGCCCCCCAGCGACGAGTGGACCGTGCCCGCCGGCGCCGCCAAGGGCCTGTCCGAGGAACAGGCGCAGGTGCTGACCATGCTCGAGGAGCACCGGCTGGTGGTTCTGACCGGCGGGCCCGGCACCGGCAAGAGCACCACCACCCGCGCCGTCGCGGACCTCGCCGAGCGCCTGGGCCTGGAGGTCGGGCTGTGCGCGCCCACCGGCAAGGCCGCCCGCCGCCTGGGCGAGGTGACCGGCCGTACCGCCAGCACCATTCACCGCCTGCTCGGGTACGGCCCGGCCGGGTTCCGGCACAACCACCTGGAACCCGCGCCGTTCGACCTGCTGATCGTGGACGAGGTCAGCATGTGCGGCGACGGCCTGATGCTGTCCTTCCTGGCGGCGGTGCCGCCCGGCGCACGGGTGCTGCTGGTGGGCGACACCGACCAGCTGCCGCCCGTGGACGCCGGCCTGCCCCTGCTGGCCCTGACGCAGGCGGCGCCCACGGTGCGCCTGAGCCGCGTGTACCGGCAGGCGGCCGAGAACCCCATCATCCGCGCGGCGCACGGCCTGCTGCACGGCGAGGCGCCCGCCTGGGGTGACCCCCGCCTGAACCTGATCGACACCGAACCGGACGGCGGCGCCCGCCGGGTCGCCCTGACCGTCCGGGAACTCGGCGGGCCCAGCCAGGTGCAGGTCCTCACGCCCATGCGCAAGGGCCCGCTGGGCGTGGAGATGCTCAACCACCAGCTGCAGAGCCTGTTCAACCCCGGTGAGGGCGGCGTGCGCATCGCCGACGGCGAGGCCCGCGCCGGCGACGTGGTCGTGCAGACCAAGAACGACTACACCAACGAGGTGTTCAACGGCACCCTGGGCACCGTCCTGAAGGCCGAGGGCGCCCGCCTCACCGTGGATTTCGACGGGAATATCGTGGAACTTGCCGGCGCGGAACTGTTCAACGTGCAGCTCGGCTACGCCCTGACCGTGCACCGCTCCCAGGGCAGCGAGTGGGGCACCGTGCTGGGCGTGCTGCACGAGGCGCACATGCCCATGCTGTCCCGCAACCTCGCGTACACCGCCCTGACCCGCGCCAGGGACCGCTTCTACGCCGCCGGGTCGCCCAGCGCGTGGCAGAAGGCCGCCACCCGCCAGCGCGAGGAGCGGCACACCGCCCTGCTGGAACGCATCCGCGCCCGCTAGGCCGCGGCCTAACGGTTGAAGAACAGCGGAGCCGCGTTGATGAACTGCACCGCCGCCGCCGGCAACAGGGGCAGCAGCGCCCCCGCCAGAGCCCGGCCCACCGAGCCGGTCAGCGTGCGGAACGCCACGAAGGCCAGCGCCGCCTGCGCCACCGTGCCCAGCACCGCCACCGCCGTGTACAGCGTGGCGGCCGCGCCCCCGGCCAGCACGTGCAGCGCCGCCCGTTCCACGCCGGCCTCGGGTATGCCGGACGGGACCACGGGTGCCGGGGTCAGCACGGCCAGGACCGCCACCAGCAGGTACAGCGGGATCGTCAGCGTGTGCGTCGCGGCGTACACCTCGGCCGGGCGGCCCTCCCGGCGGGTGGCGACGTACCCCAGGCCCCACTGGATCAGGTACGCGAACAGTCCCAGGAACACCCCGCCCATCACGTTCGTGAGGTGCGTGGAGAAGGTGAACGAGCCCGGCGCCGCCAGATTCACGGCCGGGCGCACCAGCAGCGCGTACGCCACCCCGGACAGCAGCGCGGCCACGCCCGGCGCCGCCAGGTACCGCGTGAGCGCGGGTTCGGTCGGGGCCAGGGCGCGGGCGAACGCGGCGGGCCGCCAGGTGATCTCGGCGGGCAGGGGAGCCTCGGCAGGACGGGGGGCGGGTGGGGGAGAGCGGCGGGCCATCGGCGTCACTGTACGCTGTCCCGCGCCGCCCACCACCCCGCCACGCCCGGCCCCAGCCAGCGCCACAGCAGCAGAAGCAGCAGGGCGTACACGGCGAGCATCAGCGCCAGCCCCCAGCCGCTGCGCGCCAGCTTCCGCGGATGCCGCGCCGCTTCCGCTCGGGCGTCGGCCAGCACCGCCGGCGGAACCAGCCGCAGCGCCAGCCACAGGCCCGCCGGCACCAGCAAAAGGTCGTCCAGGTAGCCCAGCACCGGAATGAAATCCGGAATCAGGTCAATGGGGCTCAGGGCGTACGCCAGGACCAGCAGCGCCACCGCCCGCGCCGGCCACGGCGTGCGGGCGTCGCGCGCCGCGTGGCTCAGCGCGAGCAGTTCGGCCTTGAGGTGCCGGGCCGCACGCCTGAGCCGGTCCAGCAGCCCCGGCCGGCCGCTCAAGGCAGCGCGCCCTGCAGGTCCGTGACGGCCAGCCGCACCGCCGGGAACGAGTACAGCACCGCCAGCACCCCGAACAGCACGATCACGGCGTATGCGCCGCTCAGCCACGGGCCGGGGCGGGCGCCCACGGTCGTGTCGGCGCGGGGTTGCAGCCACAGGTGCAGCACCAGCAGGACCACGCTCCCGAACCCCAGGGCGCCCAGCATCAGCGGCGTGCGCAGCGCCGGGTTCTGGAGCAGCTCCGTGGCCTGCGACGGATCGGCCAGCGACCCGGCCAGGTCGCCGTTGCGGCTCAGCCACGCGCCCAGGCCCACCGCCAGCGTGTTGTTCAGCGCGTGCAGGATCACGGCGTTCCAGAGGCTGCCGGTGTGCTGCACCACCCGCGCCAGCACGTACGCCAGCGGCACGATGCCTGCAATGGCGGCCGGCACGCCGTGCGCCACCGAGAACGCCACCGTGCTCGTCACGGCCGCCAGCCCGAATCCGCGGGCGTGTTCGTGCCCGCGCATCATCAGGCCGCGGAAGGCGATCTCCTCCAGCAGGGGAATCAGCAGGCCCGCCGAGAGCAGCAGCAGCCACAGGTCCGGGCCGCTGCTCAGGAACTGCGGCACGCTGTCCGCCGCGTCCGGGAACAGCGTCACGTACGCCAGCACGAACGCCCGCGAGGCCAGGAACGCCAGCACGAACGCGCCCAGCGCCACGCCCCAGTCCGGACGGGTGCGCCAGCGGACATCCTGCAGCAGGGCGTTCACCGCCGGGCGGAACAGCAGCACCGCCACCAGAATGTTCACGATCACCGACCCCAGCAGCGCCGCGCCGAGCGGCACGCCCTGCCGCGCCAGCACCGCCGCCACGACGTTCTGCACGACCAGCAGCGTCAGGGCGGCGCGGTTGCCGTCCAGGGCGCGGATCAGCGGGCGGGCCGGCACGGCGGGAACGGGAGAGGCCCGGTCCTCGGGCCACAGGGGAGAAGCGGGGTCCGGCGCGGTCATGCCCGCAGCCTACCCCGGCCCGCCCGCGCTCAGGCGGTCAGGACGCCGATGGCCCCTTCCAGCGCCTCGTCGCTCACCTGGTGGTGCAGCACGAAACGCACGCTGCCCGGCCCCAGCGCGCTGGCGCGCACGCCGCGCGCGTCCCATTCCTCCACCCTCTGCTGGGCGTCCGGGAGGTCCACGTAGATGATGTTCGTCTGCACCGCCGCGAGGTCCACGCGGTACCCGGCGTCCACCAGCGCCCCGGCCAGCTGCCGGGTGCGGCGGTGGTCGTCGTTCAGGCGGGCCGGGCCGTCCCGCAGGGCCACCAGGGCCGCGGCGGCCAGCACGCCGGCCTGCCGCATCCCGCCGCCCAGCATCTTGCGGTAGCGGTGCGCCTGCTTCATCGCCTCGCGGCTGCCGGTCAGGACGCTGCCCACCGGGGCGCCCAGGCCCTTGCTGAGGCACACGCTGACCGTGTGGAAGTGCCGGGTGATCTCGTGCAGCGGCACGTCCAGCGCCGCGGCGGCGTTGAACACCCGCGCCCCGTCCAGGTGCAGCGGCAGGCCCTCATCGTCCGCGACCGCGCGGATCTGCGCGAGCACGTCCAGCGGGATCACGGTGCCGCCGGCCTTGTTGTGCGTGTTCTCCAGGCTGATCAGGCCCGTCGGGGACTGGTGCACGCTGCGGCGCACCGCGGCGCGCACCTGAGCCGGGTCCGGCACGCCCAGCGGCGCCGGCACGAAGCGCGGCACCACGCCGCTGAAGGCCGCCATCATGCCCAGCTCCCACTCGTAGATGTGCGAGCCCTCGGCGCACACGACCTCCTCGCCCCGGCGGGTGTGCACGGCGATGGCGACCTGGTTGGTCATGCTGCCGGACGGCATGAACAGCCCCGCCTCGTGACCCGTCAGGCGGGCCACCTCGGCCTGCAGGGCGTTCACGGTCGGGTCCTCGCCGTACACGTCGTCGCCGACCTCGGCGCGGGCCATCGCTTCCCGCATCTCGGGGGTGGGGGTGGTCACGGTATCGGAACGGAAATCGGCAATCACTTTTCGGCGGGCAGCGGTGTCCGGCAGGGTCATGCCCCGAGGCTACGACGTTCCGGACCCCGGGGAGGGTTTCCCGGTAACCTTTTCCGCTTCCGGCAGCGGGGGGGTATCCGTGCCGGCGTCCTTGGCCTGCTGTACCTCGCCGGCCTGCTGCTGCACCTTCTCCACCACCCCTTCCGGCACGTTCGCGCCGGGCACGGCGACCCGCGTGGGGTTCTCTTCCAGCGGCCGGGTCGCGCCGCTGATCAGCATGCGCGCCACCTGCTCCCGGATGCGGCGCATGGACGCGTACGCGAAGATGCGCTGCAGCGCCCGCCCGAAAATCCGGAACCCCAGGCGGTACAGCGGATTCCGGATGAAGTCCCGCTGCGACACGGCGTGAATGCGGAACATCACCCGCCCCGTGCTCAGGTGCTTGTGCACGCTGAAGTCGATCTGGCCCTTCTCGAAATGCCCTTCCAGCGTGCGGTACCCATACCCCCACACCTGCTCCTGCCCGCCGTCCGGGAGGAGCCGCGTCTCGTCGATCACGTTCACCACCCGCGCCCCGAACCAGAAGGTCAGAAACAGGAAGCGGCCCCGCAGCAGCATCACGCGCTCTTCCAGCGGCGTGTCCGGCACGAAGATCCCGCTGATCAGCCACGGCGGCGGGAAACTGTAGTTGCGCAGCACCTGCGTGGCCGCCCGGAAGGCCCCGTGCGGCTCCGCGAACCCCGGCGCCTCACCCGGCAGTTCCGTCTCGTAGTCGTCGATGCGCCAGCCGTTCCCGGCGTTGTACTCGCTGATGCGCGTCTCGTCGAAGTTCGCCTTCGCCTTCGCGAAGGCCTCCAGCCGGGCCTTCTGCACCTCGTACAGCGGCGGGCGGCCCGGCCCGCGCACGCGGGGCGCCGTCACACGTCCCCGGTGGTGCGCGGGTGCGCCGCGTCCACGCCGCTGTGGTCCTCGCGCACGGCGGCCTCGGGGTCCGGCACGTCCTGGTAATCGTCCTCGGTGATCGTCCGGACCTGCACGTCCCCGAACTTCTCCCCGCCGCTGCGCTCGGCGACCCGCTCGCAGAAGGTCCGCCACGTCACCTCCTGCATGCGCTTGCCCACGCCCAGCGTGTCGTACGCGAACGCCACCAGCCCGTCCCGGGAGCGGGCATGCGAGCGGATCTCGAAATGCAGGGCGTCCGGCAGCTGCTCGTGGGGCGTCAGCGAGAACCGGATACGGCCCGCCTCCGGGTGGTCCTCCAGCGTCACCAGCTCGAAGGCCAGCGGCTCCACCTCCACCACCCGCACCTCGCCGTTCCAGGGGCCCAGGATGCGGATGTGGAACTCGTCGCCCTTGCGCAGCCGGTCCGGCTGCCCGCAGGTCTTTTCGAAGTCCGCCAGCAGGTCCGGGGCGTAGTCGTGCAGGTTCAGCTGAATGTCCTCCATGAGTTCTTCCGCCGTTTTCGTGGGCTGGCAGATCTCCACCCAGTACCGGCGCTCCAGCAGGGCGCCACTTCCCTCGGCGGACTTCTGCACCGCCTTGCTCTCCGCAGGGTTGCTCATGAGCCCAGTGTCTGCCCGGCCCGACCGCGGCGGGTGGGGCGGACTTGAGACGTTGTTCAGACGCCCGGCGCGGGACTGGCGGCCGTTCCTGAGGCGCCGGTCATCCGGCCGCGCCCCTCGTGCGCCAGACTGCCGGCATGACCTCACCCCGCGCCGTCCGCCAGGAGGCCACGGGACCCCCGTGGCCGGTCCTGGCCCTGTCGGCCCTGTTCGCGTTCACGGGCGTGATGCACTTCGTGAAGCCCGCCCTGTTCGACGCCCTGGTGCCCGGCTGGGTGCCGCTTCCGGCCCGCACCGCCGGCCTGCTGGCCGGCGCCGCGGAACTGGCGGGCGCGGCCGGACTGCTGCCCCCCGCCACGCGCCCGGCCGCGCGGGTGGGGCTGCTCGCGCTGCTGGTGGCGGTGTTTCCGGGGAACCTGCACATGGCCCTGAACGCCGCGCAGTTCCCGGTGCCCGCCTGGGTCGCCTGGGCGCGCCTGCCGCTGCAACCGCTGCTGATGTGGGTGGTCTGGCGCGCCGGAAGGACTCGCCCCTGAGGCCGGCCGGGCGGGCGTTACAGGGGCTGGGCGGGCGGGGCGGCCCGCAGCCGGCAGCCGAACTCATACACGCCGTCCGCTCGGCGCTCCGTCCGCGTGAACGCGCCGTCCGACACGGCGTGCGCCTCCCGCACGAAATCCGTGAACAGCGTGAAGCCCGCCCCCTGCGCGGCGGCCAGCGTCTCGTTGACATCGACCAGCGCGCGGATCGCCTGAGCAAACGCCGCTTCACCGGGGTCGCCAGGGGTGCGTTCGGCCGTCACCTGCGCCACGCCCCCGACGCTCTCGCAGGGCCGCCCGGTCATCGCCAGGGCGTGGCGATTCACCTCGGCCCGCAGGGCCGGCGTCACGGGTACCGGCTGGGTGCCCGCCAGCGCCGGGCCGGCCAGCAGGGCGACCAGCAATGCGGAGCGCCTGGCCCCCCTCACGCGCCGGCCCCCACAGGCTCGGGAGAGAGGTGATCCGTCAGGGCCAGGCTGGAGCCCACCACCCGCAGGCCGTCCAGCGTGAGGACGCTGTACGCCGTGTTGCCGTGCAGGGTGGTGCCCGCCGCGAAGGCCCGGGCGTAGTCCAGGCCCAGCAACCGGCACAGCAGGCCCGTGATCGCGATGCCGTGCGATACGAGCACCAGCGTCTCCCCGGGCGCCGGCGCGAGGGCCGCGAGCACGCCGTGCACCCGGTCGGTCACCTCGCCGGGCGTCTCCCCGCCGGGCGCGGCGCACGCCGGGTCGCCCCCCCAGAAGCGGGCGTGCCGGTCCGGGTCGGCCGCCTGGATGTCGTCCAGCCGCTGGCCCTCCCAGTCGCCCATGCGGATCTCGCGCAGCGCCCCATGCAGCGTGACCGCGCCGCCCAGCACGGCTTGCAGCGCGCCGGCGGTCTGCGCGGCGCGCCTCAGGTCACTGCTGTGAAGGCGGGGCGCGCGCACGCCCCGGGCGTGCAGGTGGGCGGCCAGTTGCCGGGCCTGCGTCAGGCCCACCTCGTCCAGCGGCGTGTCGCTGTGCCCCTGCAGGCGCCGGCCGGCGTTGTGGGCGGTCTGCCCGTGGCGCACCACGATCAGGCGGGAGTGGGCGCGGCCGGCCTGGGGCCAGGGCGTGCGGTCGGGGGCGGGATGGGTCATGAACCCCCCTAAACTACGGCATGACCACCACCACGCCCGCCGCCCCGCCGGCCGCGCCGGCCCTGCCCCGCGTGTACCGCGCCTCCACGCGGCAGAACCTCGTCACCATGCTGCTCGGCTGGTGGCTGCTGGTGGGCCTGTTCGTGGACGGCTGGGCGCACAACACCTACGGCGAGTCGTTGGAGACCTTCTTCACGCCGTGGCACGCGGTCTTCTACAGCGGGTTCCTGGCGGTCGCGGCGTGGTGCCTGCTGCTCGCCCGGCGCGGCTGGCAGGCGGGCCGGCGGGGCCTGGCGGCCTTCCCGGACGGGTACGGGCTCGCGGCGCTGGGCGTGCCGGTGTTCGCGCTGGGCGGCCTGGGGGACATGCTCTGGCACGTCACGTTCGGGATCGAGGTGGGCATCGAGGCGCTGCTGTCCCCCACGCACCTGCTGCTGTTCTCGGGCGGCGTGATGCTGGTGGGCACGCCCCTGAACGCCGCGTGGCGCACCCCGGCCGGCCGGCAGGCCCCGGCTGCCGTGCGCTGGACGGCCGCGCTGTCCGCCGCGTCGCTGCTGTCGGTCACGGCGTTCATGCACATGTACATGTGGGGTCTGCTGATCGTCCCGCAGGGCCTGGGCTGGGTGCAGACCCGCGGGGAACTCAGTGCCGTGCTGCTCACCGCACTGATCCTCGCAGGGCCCGTGCTGCTCACGCTGCGCCGCTTCGACCTGCCGTTCGGGGCGGTCACGCTGATGTACGGCCTGGCGAACCTGGGCATGGCGGTCATGCTCTCGCCCGGCGACTTCCGGGTGCCGCTGCTGGCCCTGCTGACCGGTCTCCTCGCGGACGTGCTGGCCGCCCTGCTGCGCCCCGCCCCGGGCCGCGTGTGGGCCTGGCGCCTGTTCGCGTTCCTGCTGCCGCTGGCCGTGTGGGTGCCGTACCTGGGCGGCGTGGTCCGGCTGGGCCTGAGCAACCTCAGCCTGGAACTGTGGCTGGGCGTGGCGGTCATGAGCGGCCTGGGGGGCGTGGCCCTGAGCGTCCTTCTGGTGCCGCCCGCCGTGCCCGCCGGGGTGGACGCCGACACCTGAGCCCGGATCAGTGGTGGTGCGGGGCCGCCGGGACCGGGGGCGCCCCCTCTCCCAGCCGTTTCAGGAGGCCGGTCATGGTGGCGATCTCGCCCTGCTGCGAGGCTCGCACCTGCCGCGCGAGGCGCTGCACCTCTGGGGGCAGGCCGCGCTCCGGCAGCCCGTCCACCATCGCCACGGCGCCCTGGTGGTGGCGGATCATCAGCCGCAGGAACTGTGCCTGCGCGGTTGCGGGCGGCAGGGTCTGCAGGGAGGCGAGTTCGGCCCCGGTGGCCATGCCCATCGTCCGGGCGTGGGCGTCCGTCATTTCCGGTCCCGGCCCCTGGCCCCACAGGGTGAGCCAGCCGTGCATCTGCCGGACCTGCTCGGTCTGGGACAGCTCGATGTCCAGCGCCAGGGACCGCACGGTGCGGTGGGCCGGCCGCGCCCGGATCAGGCGGGCCATCGTGACGGCCTGATCGTGATGGCGGATCATGCCCTGTGTGAACGTCACGGCCGGGCTGCCCGCCGCCGGGCGTGCGGGCCGCAGGCTGAAAAGCGTGCCGCCCAGCGCCGCCAGGAGCACTGCCAGCAGGGCCAGCAGCGCAGGAACGCGCCGGACGCTACGGGCAGAGCCCGTCATACATCCGCTGCCGGTCCCGGAAGGCGGCCTTCTGCGCGTCGGTGGTGCGGTCCACGCACTGGGGGCAGCTCACGCCCCGCTCGAACGCCGGGCTGCCCAGGTCCTCCGCGGTCAGCGGCCAGCCGCACGAGTGGCACATCTCGCCGCTCCCGGGAGTGAGGCCGTGCCCGACCGTGACCCGGCCGTCGAACACGAAGCACTCGCCCTCCCAGCGGCTCTCTTCCGGGGGCACGTCCTCCAGGTAGCGCAGGATCCCGCCCTGCAGGTGGTACACGTCCCGGAAGCCCTTTTGCAGCAGCAGGCTGGTGCTCTTCTCGCAGCGGATGCCGCCGGTGCAGAACATCGCGATCTTCTTGCCCTCGGCGCCCTGCAGGTGCTCGTCCACCCAGGCGGGAAAGTCCCGGAAGGCGTCCAGGCCCGGGTCCACGGCGCCCTGGAAGGTGCCGGCCTTCACCTCGTAGCGGTTGCGGGTGTCCACGACGATCACGTCGTCCTGCGCCAGCAGGGCGTTCCATTCCTGCGGGGTCAGGTACGTGCCGACCTGCTCGCGCGGCTCGACCGGTACGCCCAGCGTCACGATCTCCTGTTTCAGCCGCACCTTAAGCCGCCGGAAGGGCCGGGTGGGCGCCCCGCTTTCCTTGTATTCCATACGCGTGAAGCCCAGCGAGATCAGCGTGTCGTGCAGCGCCGCGATGCCCTCCCGGGACCCGGCGACCGTGCCGTTGATGCCCTCGGGGGCAATCAGCAGCGTGCCGCACAGGTCCAGGCTGCGGGCCAGGGCCAGCAGCCTGTCCCGCAGGGCGGCCGGGTCCTCCACCGGGCGGAACTGGTACAGGGCGGCGACCGTCCAGGGCAGGTCGGTCGGCGGGGGGGCAGGGGAGACAGGGGGGGTGCTCATGGTGGGGGGCGCCGCGCGGCGGTCACCCGCGAGTATAGAAGGCCCCGGTCCCGGACCTGCGCGGGGCCGGCTCTGCTACGCTCCGGGACGGCATGACCACCCTGATCAGCGCGGAGCACGTCACCGTGACCTTCGGGGACCGCGCCGTCCTGAACGGCGTGGACCTGAGCCTCGCGGACGGCGAGCGGCTGGCGCTGCTGGGCCGCAACGGCAGCGGCAAGACCACGCTGCTGCACGTCCTGCACGGCGACCGCCGCCCCGACGAGGGCAGCGTCTGGCACGCCCCGGACCTGCGGGTGGCCTTCCTGCACCAGCACCACGCGCACCCGCCCGGGCTGAGCGTGCAGGCCCTGCTGGACGCCGCGCACCCCTACCGCGAGCAGGAAACGCAGCTGCTCGCCCTGGAAGCCGACCTCGGCGACCCGGAGCGCCTGCACGCCTGGACGGCCCTGCACGCCCGGCTGGAAAGCGCGCAGTCGTACGCGTGGCCGTCACGGGTGCGGCGCATCCTGGGCATGCTGGACCTCACCCGGTTCCTGCACCGCGACGCCGCCACGCTCTCCGGTGGCGAACGCACCCGGCTGGCCCTGGCGCTCGCGCTGGCCCGCGAACCGGACCTGCTCATGCTGGACGAACCCACCAACCACCTGGACATCCGCATGCGCGAGTGGTTGGAAGGCTGGCTGCGGGCGTTCCCGGGCGGCGTGATGCTCACCAGCCACGACCGTGACTTCCTGGACGCCGTCGCCACCCGCTCCCTGTGGCTGGAGGCGGGCGGGGCCACGCCCTACCCGGGGGGGTACAGCCGCGCGTCCGCCCAGCGGGACCTGGAGCGGCGCACCCAGGCCCGCGCGCACCGCCTGGGCACCCGCGAGGCCGGCCGGCTCCAGGACAGCGTGGAGTGGCTGGACCGCCGCGGCCGGCGCAGCCGCGCGGTGAAGACCCGCGCCGGGCGCGTGGAGGTCGCCGAGGCCCCCCTGCCCGAACGGCAGCTCACCATGCGGCTGCTGGCCGGCACCGCCCGCGCCGGCCTGGTCGCCTGGGGCGAGCACCTGAGCCGCACGTACGGCGAGCACGTCATCCTGCGCGGCGCCGCGTTCCGGCTGCGGCAGGGAGACCGCGTGGCCCTGATGGGCGCCAACGGCACCGGCAAGACCACCCTGATGCGCCTGCTGGCCGGCGACCTCGCCCCGGACCCGCCCGCGCCCGGCGAGGACGCGCCGCTGCTGCGGGTGTCCCCGGGCGTCACGGTCGCCAGCCTGGACCAGATCGGGCACGGCCTCACGCCCGGCGTGCCGCTGCACGCGCAGTTCACCGCCCGTTTCGGCACGCGCGCCCGGGCGCTGCTGGGCCGCGCCGGATTCACCGCCGACGACTGGCCCAAACTGCCCGAGGTGCTCTCCGGGGGGGAACGCGCCCGTGCCGGGCTGGCCCTGGTCAGCGCCCTGCGCGCCGACCTGCTGCTGCTGGACGAACCCACCAATCACCTGGACGTGGAGGCCCTTCAATCCCTGGAGGCCGCCGTGCACGCCTACGGGGGCGCGGTGGTGATCGTTACGCACGACCGCCGCTTCGCGCGGGAGGTCGCCAACCGCCTGTGGGTGATCGAGGACGCCACGCTGCGCGAGGTGGCCGGCTGGGGCAGCCGCGAGTACCGCGACCCCGCCGCCCACCTGACTGGCGACCCACCCCCACCCCCGCCGCCGCCCAGCGCCCGGCAGCGCATGGTGGTCGTGGAGCATGAACTGCACGCCATCCGCACCGAGCTGGACCGCCCGCCGGGCAGCCTGACCGGGCGGGAGGAGGGCCGCCTGCGGTCCCGCGCGCACCACCTGCAGGGCGAACTGCACGACCTGTACGCCGACGTGTTCGGCGCCCCGCAGTTCGACGCCGAGGTCCGCGAGCCCCCCCTCACGGTCCGCGCCCAGCGGTTCGGGGACGGCCCGCACGGCGGCGGCATGTTCTGGGCGGCGCGGGACCCGGAGTGCCCGCACCTCGCCTGGGACGGCTACGTGCTGCGCTTCAGCGCCGCGCCGCCCGGGTGGTACGGCGCGGCGCTGCTGGCCGGCGCGTTGCGCATCTTGTTCGAACGCTGGAACGTGGGGCGCGCGCAACTCGGCAAGGACGGCCCGGTGCTCACGCGGCGCAGCTACTTCGAGCGCACCGGTGTGATCCGGTGACGGACGGCCTCTCGCCGGGTAGCGTCCATACCGCTCACGTTGCCGGCTGACCGCGTGAGAACCGAGGCCCCTCCCCGCTCGTGGGCGGCCCCGTGCTCTTCCTGAGGCAGGGCGCGCCGGCGGACTGGCTGCGTTGGGTATACTTCCGCCCATGGAAGACCAGATCAAGGGCCGTCTCGGCGGCGCAGACGGGTATGACATCCGCTGCGTCATCGACGGTGACACCATCAAGGGCCGCGCGGGCGGCAAGCTGCACGGCAAGGACATCGAACTCGAAATCACCGAACGCGGCGTGCAGGGCACCGTCGGCGCGGAAAGCGTGAAGATCGAACTGACCGAGGGCGAACTGCGCGGCAACGTCGGCTCTCAGAAACTCACCCTGCGCGGCGTGGACCGCGTGACCGGCTTCATGGGCGAACCCATCGTCGGCTGGAACATCGTCGCGCAGCAGCAGGGCGAGAACCTCCAGGGGCAGCTGGGCAGCACCATCCTCGGCCGGCCCTTCGAGCTGAAGCTCGGCAGCGCCCCCGGCTGGGTGGGCGCCCTGGTGGCGGTCGTGGCGTTCTACGCCCTGGAACCCCGCGCCAGCCTGAGCCGCTGAGCTGGTCTTTCGCCCATGGCCGCACCCTGACCGGTGCGGCCCTTCTGGTTCAGGACCGCGCCACGGCGCCGTGATCCAGTCCGTTCCTTTCAGGAGGTCCCGATGACCCAGCTGCCCCCCGAACCCGGCGTGCCCGCCCACTGGGGCCGGGCGTACACCGCGCCGGACGTGACCGTGTACTACGACGCGCGGCGCTGCATTCACTTCGCGGCGTGCGTGCGTGGCCTGCCGCAGGTGTTCAACCCGGACGCCCGCCCCTGGATTCAGGCGGGCGCGGCGACAGCTGTGGAGGTCGCCGAGGTCGTGCGCCGCTGCCCGACCGGCGCCCTGCACTACGTGCTTCGGGACGGCCCGGCCGAACAGTCGGAGCCGGCCACCGTGGACGTGCGGGAGAACGGCCCGAACTTCGTGCGCGGTGACCTGACCGTTTCCGCGCCGGGCGGCATGGTCCGCGATACCCGCGTGGCCCTGTGCCGTTGCGGCGCCAGCAGCAACAAACCCTACTGTGACGGCACGCACCGCCAGATCGGCTTTCAGGCCCCTGGCGGCGAGAAACTCAACCGGAGCTGAACCCCAGGAGGGCCCGCATGGTCGAAGTCAGGAAGAACGAGGAGAGGCAGCGGTACGAGGCGATGGTGGACGGCCAGGTGGCCGGGTTCGCCGAGTACCGCCCGGTGGGGAACGCCGTGATGCTGCCCCACACCGAGGTGAACAGTGCGCACGAGGGCGGCGGCGTGGGCAGCGCCCTGGCCCGGCACGCGCTGGACGACATCCGCTCGGCGGGCAAGCAGGTGATTCCGATGTGCCCGTTCATCGCGGCGTACATCCGCCGGCACCCGGAGTACGTGGATCTGATTCACCCGCAGCAGCGCGGCGTGTTCGGCGTCTGAGCACGGAAACGGAGGCAGGCCCCCGGTCCGGGGGCCTGCCTCCTTCTGCATCTGGGGTCAGTCGCGGTTGAACAGGTTGAGCAGCATCAGGAACATGTTGATGAAGTCCAGGTACAGCGCCAGAGCGCCGTTGATCGCGGCGCGTTCGGCCATCTCGCCCTGTACGCCGCTGAGGGCGAGGTTGCGCAGCATCTGGGTGTCGTACACGGTGAGGCCGGCGAACAGCAGCACGCCGAGGACGCTGATGCCCAGGGTGAGGGCGCCGCTGCCGATGAACATGTTGACGAGCATGGCGACCAGCAGGCCGATCAGGGCGAACATGAAAAAGCGCCCCATGCCGCTCAGGTCACGTTTGATCAGGAAGCCGGCGGCGCTGGTCAGGGCGAAGGTGCCCGCGGCGGTCGCGAAGGCGGGGATGACGGCGGGGGAGTTCAGCAGGGCGCTGAAGGTCAGGCCGGTCAGGCCGGCGTAGGCGATGAACAGCATGCCGGCGACCGTGCTGTTCAGGCGCTGCGCGAACATGCTGAGGAAGAACACGATGCCCAGCTGGGCGATCATCAGCGGGAAGCGCAGGCTCATGACGGTGGCGTACAGGTCGGCGTTCTGGAAGGTGAGGTAGGCGACCCCGGCGGTGAGGGCCAGACCGGCGGCCATCCAGGAGTACGTGCGCGCCATGAAACTGCGGACGAGATCAACGGTGCTTGCCCGTGTGGTGGGATAGGTCTGCATACGCAGTACAGTACGACACCGCGCCCGTCCGGGTTCCCGTCATTTCCGTCTGGAAAGGATCACCCTTTTCAGCGGGGTTCGCGGATCAATAGCGCCAGCGGGAAGTCCTCCAGGATCTTCGCCAGCGGCACCTTCAGCGTCCTCGCGTTCAGCCGCTCGCCTGTCAGCACGTTCCGGTACGTGCCGGTCCGCGGCAGCGTGAGGGTCCGGCGGCCCCAGGCGTCCCCCAGCGCCCAGGGCGCGCGCTCCCGCGTCAGGCTCAGCGTGAGGCGCGGCGCGACCGTCACGGCGACCCCCGACCCATGCTCCCGCGCGAAGGCCAGCAGGAACTTCCCACCGTCCAGCGGCGTGTAGCCGCCCGCACCGAACAGCTCCGGATGAGCAGCCCGGGCCTGAAGCGCCGCCCAGGTCACCAGCGTCTTCACCTCTCCGGTGGGGTGGGCCTCCAGCAGGCGCCGCGCCAGCGCCAGGTCATGCCCGCGTTCCAGGCGGCCCAGCGTGCGGGCCAGCCGCGCGTAGTCCACCGGGCGGCGGTTGTCCGGGTCCACCAGGGACAGGTTCCAGCCCTCGCAGCCCTGGTAGGTGTCCGGCACGCCCGGCGCGGTCAGGCGCACCAGCGCCCCGCTCAGGCCGTTCTGCGCCCCGTACGGACTGATCCGCTCGTGCAGCGCGCGCAGCCCGGCCCGGAAGCCCTCGTGGGCCAGCAGGCTGCGCGTGAAGGTGTCCAGCGCCGCCTCGTACGCCGGGTCCGGCGCCGCCCAGCTCGTGCGCAGCTTGGCCTCCCGCGCCGCCTTGAGCATGTAGGTCGAGAGCCGGTCCACGAAGTCCTCCGGCTCGCCGTTCAGCGGGTGGGCGCCCAGCGCGTTCTGCAGCAGCGTGTACACGTCGTGCAGGCTGGGTGCCGGGCCATCCGGCGACGGTGATTGCAGCGAGCGGAACAGGCCCGACCACTCGCTCAGGAATGCCGCCCAGGTCTGCGGCAGCTCCGAGAGCACGTGCAGGCGCGCGCGGGTGTCCTCGCCGCGCTTGGTGTCGTGCGTGCTGCCGGCCAGCATCGCGTGAGGCCAGTGCTCCGCCCGCGTCCGCGCCGCCGCGTGAAAGGCCCGCACCGGCGTGCCGAAATGCCCCGGGTCGCTGCCCACCTCGTTCAGGGACAGCAGCCGCGCGTAGCGGTAGAAGGCCGTGTCCTCCGCGCCCTTGGCGGTCACCGGGCCGGTCAGCTGCTGGAACTTCAGCGCGAAGTCCGCGTACCGCTCCCGCGTGGCCGGGTCCGGGTGGCTCAGCGTCAGGACCGCGTGCAGGAAATCGAACACGCTGGAGTCCAGCGGCGCGCCGCCCTGCCGGTTGCGTGCCCTCGCCTCCTGCACCGCCTGCGCGAGGTACCCGTCGTCCCCGGGCTCCCGCTCGCCGCTGGCGCGCACGTACGTGCGGTACACCGGGAAGGCCGCGATCACCTCGCGGATCGCGGCGCGCAGGGCGCTCAGCGTGAAGTCCCGCGCCGACAGGTCGTCCTCCGACAGCCGCTCCAGGTGCTCGGCGAGCACGTTCACCTCGCCCGGCAGGCTCTGGCGCTGCACCAGCAGCTTGCCGCGGTACAGGTGCGCCGGGTACGGGTCGCGGTCCCCGGTGAAGCGCCGGTAGATGCCGCTCAGGTCCTCCTCGGCGGCGCCGTCCACGAACACGCCGTTCAGTTCCGCCAGGAAGTCGTACCCGGTCGTGCCGTGCACCGCCCAGTCCCCGGGCAGCCGTTCGCCCGGCTCCAGGATCTTCTCCGCCACCACGTACAGTGGCCGTCCGTCCGCGCCCCCTTCCCGGCCCAGGACCCCAGCAGCCGCGCGCTGCAGGTCCCGGAAGTATCCGGCCGGGTCGTACAGCCCGTCCGTGTGGTCCAGCCGCACGCCCTGCACCACGCCGTCCCGGATCAGCTCCAGCAGTTTCGCGTGCGCCCAGGCGAACACCCGCGGGTCCTCCATGCGCAGTGCCGCGAGGTCGTTGATGTCGAAGAAGCGGCGGTAGTTGATCTCCTCGGCCGCGACCTTCCAGTACGCCAGCCGGTAGTTCTGCTCCGCGATCAGGGCGTCCAGGCGGGTCGGGTCGGCGTTCATGGCGGCCACCGCGGCGTCCAGCACCCGCGCCACCGCCGGGGACCGTGCCGCCAGATCCTCCAGGCGCCGGGTGACCACCCCGGCCTCCTGCGCGCGGGCCTCCCGGTCGGCGTCGCTGAGGTCCGGGGCCACGCTGCGCGGCAGGTTCTCCACGCTCCGCGCGACGCTGCCCAGTTCCGCCCGCACGTCCTCCGGCACGCTCCGCGGCAGCTCGTCTTCCAGGCCCGCCAGCAGCAGGATCAGGCTTCGGGGCGAGAGCGGCAGCGCCCGGCCGTACAGCCGCAGCACAAACCGCCCTCCCTCCCGTTCCAGCCGCAGTTCGCCGCTGTCCAGCACGCGGCCGTACTGCTCACCCAGCACCGGCAGCAGCACCTTGCCTTCCAGGGCGCGCTTCAGGGGCCGCCACGCGATGTCGAAGAAGTGCGCGTACCGGCTGGCCTGCCCGTGCATCAGCACGTCCTCCCAGTACGGGTTGTGGCCGCCCGCGATGCCCATGTGATTGGGCACGAAATCCACGATCAGGCCCAGCTCCAGGTCCCGTGCCCGGGCCGCCAGCCGCCGCAGGCCCGGTTCACCGCCGAGTTCCTCGTTCACGCGGGCGTGGTCGGTCACGTCGTACCCGTGCGTGCTGCCCGGCGTGCTCGCCCAGATGGGGGAGAGGTACACGTCCGTGACGCCCAGCCGCTTCAGGTACGGCAGCTGACGCGCGGCGGCCGCGAAGGGAAAGTCCCGGTGGAGTTGCAGGCGGTACGTGGCGCCGGGCACGTGCGCGGTCCCGTCCGTCATGCGCCGCTCCCCAGCAGCGCGGCCTCACCCGGGGCCAGCGGCGCCTCGCCGGAGTCCGGGCCCTCGCTGCGCAGCAGCAGCCCACCGGACAGCGGGAACGGCAGCTCCAGCTCCGCCGGGACCAGCGGGGCCGCGGCCAGGTTCCACAGCAGCACCCGTTCGCCGGCCGGCGCCTGCCAGCGCACCCACAGCACGTCGCCCACGTGCCCGGCGGTCAGGGCCGCGCGGTCGCGGTGGCGCAGCACCGGGTCCTCCCGGCGCCGGCGCAGCAGCGCGCGGTACAGCGCCAGCGTGCGGGCATGCTCCTCCTCCCTGCGTTCCGCCCAGTTCAGCTTCGCGGCGCGGAAGGTCGCCTCGTCCTGAGGGTCCAGCACCTCCGTCCCCGCGAAGCCCGCGAAATGCCCGAACTCCCGGCGGCGGCCCTCGGTCACCAGCTGGCCCAGCTCCGCGTGGTGGTCGCTGAAAAACGGGAACGGTGTGCCGGCCGCCCATTCCTGCCCCATGAACAGCAGCGGCGTCATCGGCAGGCTCAGCAGCATCGTGGACGCCCCCCGGTAGACCGTCATGGAGACGTGCGGCAGATCGTTCAGGCGGTCCCCGACCGGGCGGTTTCCCACCTGATCGTGGTTCTGAATGTAGTACACGAGATTCGGCGCGCGCAGGGCGTCGGCCGGCCGGCCGCGCGGCTCGCCTTCCAGCGGCCACTCCTGACCCTCGAACACCCAGCCGCGCCGGATCACGTGCGCCAGCGCCGCCGCGCCGCCCTGGTACGGCGCGTAGTAGCCGTCCCGGTCGCCGGTCAGCGTGACCCGCACCTCATGGTGGAAGTCGTCCACCCAGATGCCGTCCAGGCGGTGCTCCGTCACCAGTTCCGGCAGGTTGCGGTAGTCCTCGGCGAGCAGCAGGTGCGTGCCCCTCAGCCGGTGCACCTCGTCGGCCAGTTCGGCCAGGATGTGCACCGGGCTGTCGTCCCGGATCTCCTGCGTGGCGTCCAGCCGCAGGCCGTCCAGGCGGTACTCGCGCAGCCACATGCGGGCGTTCCCGGTCACGAGGCGGCGCATGTGCGGCTCGGCGTAGTCCAGGCCCTCGCCCCACGCGCTGTGAAACCGGTCGGTGAAGTAGGTGGGGCTGTAGGCCCGCAGGTAATTCCCGTCCGGCCCGAAGTGGTTGTACACCACGTCCAGGAACACCGCCAGGCCCAGGCCGTGCGCGGCATCCACGAAGGCCATCAGGTCCTCCGGGCGGCCGTACGGGGCGTGCGGGGCGTACAGGGCCACGCCGTCGTACCCCCAGCCGTGCCGGCCCGCGAACGCCGCCACCGGCATCAGCTCGATGGCCGTGACGCCCAGGTCCACCAGGTCCGGGAGCCGCTCCATCGCCGCGCGGTACGTGCCCTCCGCCGTGAAGGTCCCCACGTGCAGTTCATAGAAAACGCAGTCCTCCAGCGCGACGCCGCGCCAGTCCGGGTGCTGCCACGCGAAGGCGGTGAGGTCCATCACCTCCGCCTCGCCGTGCACCCCGTCCGGCAGGAACCGCGCGTAGGGGTCCGGGCGTTCCATGCCGTCCAGCAGGAACAGGTACCGCGCGCCCGGCCCCACCGGCAGCACCACCTCGAAGATGCCGCCTTCCAGGGGAGTCATGGGGTGCGTGGCCCCGTCCACCCGCACAGCCGCCTCACGGGTCACGGTGGACCACAGGCGGAAGCGGGTGCCGGACCCGTCGGGCAGCGGGTGGGCGCCCAGCCGGGTGGCGAGCAGGTCGGAATCGTCGAACGGGGGGGTCGGTGTCGCATCGGTCATAGCAGGTGCCTCGCTTCGGCCGGGCGGCGCCGGCCGTCTCCCGGCGGCCCTCGTTCGGGCTGCTGGAGACGGCCGGCCCGCCGCGTTGCGCCCACCCTAACCGAGCCGGGAACGCGGGCCGCGCGGATGAAGCACGTCTGAAGATGCCGCCCCGGGCTTTCCTCAGGCTTCTCAGAGACGCTGGACTCATGAACGAGGAAGAACTGTTGAGCACGCTATTTGCGCTGTTTCCTCATGCCGTGAAGGTGACCTCCGGCGGCACCACCTTCTGGTTCGCGGCCGGTGACCGGCGCCAGATGATGCCCTTCCTCACCCTTGTCACGGACGACGAGCACGACGCGGCGTCGAACCTGGGCCGGCCCGGCGTGTACCGCCTGAACGTGGGCCTCAGTGCCGACGAGTACCGCGGGCGCTTCGGCCCGCCGCCCCCGGCCCTCGGAGACGGTCAGACGGCCGTGCCCGGGCACGACCCGGCCGCCCTGGACGTCCTGATGCCCCACCCGGTCTACTCGGCCCTGTACTGGGCTTGCGTCCTGAGTCCCAGCCCGGCCACCCTGGCCCGGCTCACGCCTTTACTGCTGGCCGCCTACGACCGGGCCAGCCGCCGGGTGCGCTCCGGCACCTGACGGCTGGCCTCCAGCCCCCTGCCCGGCGTCAGGGCCGGCCGCAGCGGTACAGTTTCACGCTCCGGCCCTTCAGGACGGTTTCCTCCCCGGCCGCGCGCTGTTCCTGCGCCGCGTCGTCACTGGTGTCCACCAGCAGTTCCCAGTGCTGGCAGCCGCCCAGGGCCGGCAGGCGGAACGGCAGGTCCACGTACGAACTGCTCAGCAGCAGCAGCAGGTGGTCGTCCCGCAGGGGACGGCCCTCGTCGTCCACGTCGTCCAGGCCGTCGCCGTCCAGGAACATGCCCAGGCTCTGCGTCTGCGGGTTGTTCCAGTCCTCGTCGGCCATCTCCTGCCCGTCGAAGCGCAACCACACGATGTCCCGCACGTCCTCCCCGCGGATGTTGCGCCCCGAAAAGAACTTCCGGCGGTGCAGGCCCGGGTGCGCCTTGCGGATCCCGATGAGTTTGCGCGTGAAGGCGAGCAGGGCCTCGTCGCGGTTCGCCCAGTCGTACCAGCTGATCTCGTTGTCCTGACAGTAGGCGTTGTTGTTGCCGCGCTGCGTGCGGCCCATCTCGTCGCCGCCCAGCAGCATCGGCGTGCCCTGGCCCAGCAGCAGCGTCGCCAGGAAGTTGCGCATCTGCTGCGCGCGCAGGCGGTTGACCTCAGTGTCGTCCGTCTCGCCTTCCACGCCGCAGTTCCAGGTGAGGTTGTGGTTGTGGCCGTCCTGGTTGCCCTCGCCGTTCGCCTCGTTGTGTTTCTGCTCGTACGTCACGCTGTCGCGCAGCGTGAACCCGTCGTGGGCGGTCACGAAGTTGATGCTGGCGTACGGTTTGCGGCCGTTGAACTGGTACAGGTCGCTGCTGCCGGTCAGGCGGTAGCCCATCTCGGACGCCAGCCCGCCGTCCCCCTTCCAGAAGGCGCGCATGTCGTCGCGGTAGATGCCGTTCCACTCCGCCCAGTTCACCGGGAAGTTCCCGACCTGATAGCCGCCCTCGCCGACGTCCCACGGTTCGGCGATGAGTTTCACCTGCCCGATGATCGGGTCCTGGTGAATGATCGTGAAGAACCCCGACAGCTGGTCCACCTCGTGCAGGCCGCGCGCCAGCGTGCTGGCCAGGTCGAAGCGGAAGCCGTCCACGTGCATGTCCGTCACCCAGTAGCGCAGGCTGTCCATGATCAGCTGCAGCGTCTGCGGGTGGCGCACGTTCAGGCTGTTGCCGGTGCCGGTGTAATCGAAGTAGAAGCGCTCGTCGCCGGACACCAGCCGGTAGTACGTGGGGTTGTCGATGCCCTTGAACGACAGCGTGGGGCCCATGTGGTTGCCCTCGGCGGTGTGGTTGTACACCACGTCCAGGATCACCTCGATGCCGGCGTCGTGCAGGGCGCGGACCATGTTCTTGAATTCCGGCACGGCGCCCGCCGGGTCCCCGCGGCGCGCCGCGGCACTGTAGCGGACGTCCGGCGCGAAGAAGGACAGCGTGCTGTAGCCCCAGTAGTTGCTCAGGCCCTTGTCCAGCAGAAAGGGGTCGTCCACGTGCTGGTGCACCGGCAGAAACTCGATGGCGGTGATGCCCAGGTCCTTCAGGTACGACAGCACCGGTTCGGTCGCCACGCCCGCGTACGTGCCGCGCAGCGCCTCCGGGACGTCCGGGTGGGTTATGGTCAGGCCCTTGACGTGCGCCTCGTAGATCACCGACTGGTGAAAGGGCACGTCGGGTTTGACGTCCCCCACCCAGTTGAACAGCGGGTCGATCACGATGCCCAGCGGCGCGCCGCGCTGGTCCTCTTCCTGCTTGGTCAGGTCGTCGCCGCCGGGCACGTACCCGAACACGCCCCGGTCGAAACGCTCCGTGCCGTCCAGCGCCTTGGCGTAGGGGTCCAGCAGCACCACGTTCGGGTTGAAGCGCAGACCGCGTTCCGGCGCGTACTCGCCGTGCACCCGGTACCCGTAACGCTGCCCCGGCCCGACCCCGGGCAGGTAGCCGTGCCACACGAACGCGGTCTGCTCGGTCAGCGGAATGCGGGTCTCCTGGTCCTGCTCGTCGAACAGGCACAGTTCCACGCCCTGCGCGTTCTCGCTGTACAGCGCGAAGTTCGTGCCCCGGCCGTCCCAGGTGGCGCCCAGCGGGAAGGGGCGGCCCAGCAGGACGGCCGGACGGTCAGAGGTGAGGGCGGGGGCGGCGGGGGACGGGCTGGTCATCGGGAACGCTCCTTCCACGGCCCGGGCCGCTGGAGGGCGGCCGGGAGGCCGGAGATGCTGGGGTGGGCTGGACATGAGGAGGAGGTCCGGCGCGCCGGTCGTCACGTGGCGGCGGGGCGGACCTCATCAATGGAAACGTTACCAGAGCCCGGTCACGGCGCCCAGCGCCCGCGGGCATCCTTCAGGAAACTCCCAAGGGCGCCCGGGCGGCGGCGCGTCAGAAGCCCAGCGAGGCGCGCGGGCGGTCCAGTCCGTGCAGCTTTTCCGGCGTCCACAGCTCGTACGTGTACATCGGGTACTGCCGCTTGAAGCGCCCCACCCGGTCCCAGACTTCCCGCGACTCGTACGGCACCACCAGGATCAGGCGGATCACGCTGTCCTCGGCGTCGTAGATGTAGAAGTCGAAGTGGAAGGACTGCTCGTGCCCGCGGTCCGTGAACAGCGGGAAGCTGAACGCCCGGTACCGCCACGCCTTGTTCCGGGTGGTCAGGATTTTCGCGGCCACGCGCTTGAGGTTGCTGTCCGGAAAGGTCAGTTTCTGCCCGTCGCGGTCCACGAACACCGTGTCCGGCGCCGGCGCGTCCAGCTGCACGCGCCGCAGTTCCGGCAGGGCCTTTTTCACCTTGGGTGCGCGGGGCGCCCCGGAACGCGCGCCGGCCGTGCTGCTCCCGGCGCTGCCGGCCGGGCGGGCGCCTGTGCGTTTGCGGTCCCCGCCCCTTTCTCCCGGTCGGCCCTCGGAGGGGCCCCCGCTGCGTGCCCCAGTCTTGCGCGGGTGGCTGGCGCGGCCCTCACCGGCCGCGGCCCGCGGCCCGCCGGGACGGGCGCCGGGCTTGCGGCTGGGCGTTTCCTTGGCGGCCGGTTCGTCGTTCAGGCCGGCCAGCGTGCGGCGGGGCCGGGAGGTGTCGCGCGTGGACCCGTCCCGGCTGCGTGCTGAGTTCTTTTTCGGAGCGTGTCCCCGTGATCCTTTTCTTGGCCCCGTCATGCCCGCAGTGTAGGGCAGGGCCGGGAAGTCCGGGCGGGACCGGGAGAAGACGGAAAGGCATGGGATTGTCACCACCACGGTAGCGACACCTGCGGCAATGCCCGGTCTACGCTCACGCTATGACGCCCCTCCTCACCGGACTGGACCACGTGCAGATCGAAGCGCCCGCCGGTTGCGAACCCCAGGCCCGCGCCTTCTACGGCAGTGTGCTGGGCCTCCCGGAACTCCGCAAACCCGCACCGCTGGAGGCCCGCGGCGGGTGCTGGTTCGCCCTCCCGGACGGCCGGCAACTGCACGTGGGCGTCACCCCGGAATTCCAGCCCCGCCGCAAGGGCCACCCCGCCTTCCGCACCGCCGACCTCCGCGCCGTGCAGGCGCACCTGGACGCCCACGGCATCCCCCACCAGACCGACGCGGAGGCCGGGGAGCCCCGCGCCTTCTTCCAGGACCCCTTCGGCAACCGGCTGGAAATCGTGCAGGGCGGCCACCCCGCCAGGCCCCTGCCCACCCGCTGAGCTGTTCCACCGCCCGTGACGCGCCGCTTCCGGGCCCGCGCCTAGAATGCCCCCATGACCGACGCCCACCCCACCGCGCCCACCCGGGGCGAAGTGCCGCGCGACACCCTGATCCGCTGGCTCAACGAGTACCTGAACGTCCCCGGCATCCAGGACCTCAGCCTGAACGGCCTGCAGATCGAGGGCACCGACGTGATCCGCCGCGTGGCCGCCAGCGTGGACAGCAGCGCCAAGACCATCCAGCACGCCGCGGACGCTGGCGCCGACCTGCTGCTCGTGCACCACGGCCTGTTCTGGGGCAAGGCCCTGCCCATCACCGGGCCGCACCGCACCCGCGTGCGCACCGCCCTGATGGCCGACCTGAACCTGTACGCCGCCCACCTGCCCCTGGACGCCCACCCGGAAGTGGGGAACAGCGCCATGATCGCCCAGGCCCTGTCGCTGCAGGGCGCCCAGCCGTTCGCCGAGTGGATGGGCACCCGGGGCGGCTGGTACGGCGAGCTACCCTTCGAGCAGTCCCTGCAGGACTTCGCGGACCGCGTGCAGAAACTCACCGGGGAAATCTGCCTCGTGCACGGCGGCGGCATTCCCACCGTCCGTCGCCTCGGCATCGTGACCGGCAGCGGCGCGGAGTACATCGCCGAGGCCGCCGCGCTGGGCCTGGACACCCTGCTCACCGGCGAACCCGAGCACAAGCACTTCCACGACGCCTTCGAGTACGGCGTGAACGTCGTGTACGCCGGCCACTACGAGACCGAGGTGTTCGGCGTGCGCGCCCTGGCCGCGAAACTCGAGGAGGAGTTCGGCCTGCCCTGGCAGTTCCTGCACCACCCCACCGGCCTGTGACCCACCCCCACGACCCCCCCGGCGGCCGGTTCATCACCTTCGAGGGCCCGGAAGGCGCCGGGAAAACCACCCAGATCACGCACCTGACCCGGCACCTGGATGTGGCCGGCGTGCCACACCTGCTCACGCGCGAGCCCGGCGGCACGCCCCTGGGCACCCGCGTGCGCGAGGTGGTGCTGGACCCGGCCCTGCACATCGACCCGCTGCCGGAATTCCTGCTGTACAGCGCCAGCCGTGCGCAGCTCGTGCAGGACGTCATCGGGCCGGCCCTGGCGCGCGGTGAGGTGGTCGTCTGCGACCGCTACGCCGACTCCAGCCTCGCCTACCAGGGCGCCGGCCGCGGCCTGGACGCCGGGCTGCTGCGTTCAGTCACGCACGCCGCCACCGGGGGCCTCACCCCGGCGCTGACCGTGCTGCTGGACCTGGACCCCCGCCTGGGCCTGGAACGTGCCGCGGCGCGCGGGCAGCCCGACCGGCTGGAACAGGCCGACCTGGGCTTCCACGACCGGGTCCGCGCCGGCTTCCTGGCGCTGGCGGCGGGCGAACCGGACCGTTTCCTGGTCCTGGACGCCACCCGGCCCGCCGACGACCTCGCCCGGACCATCTGGGACGCGGTCCGGGCGAGACTGGCGCTGGGCTGACCTTCAGCTGCGGGTTCTGGGCAGGGGAGGCCGCGCGGTGGCGCCGGACTCCACCTTCAGGCCCGGCAGTCTCACCTCGAACAGCGTGGGCCAGTTCTTGCCGCCCAGCAGCATCGTGCCGCGCTCCGGGATGAACGCGATGCCGTTCGGCACGTCGTCGAAGGTGGGTTTCACGCCCTTGCGCAGCGCCGTCGCGGCCGCCTCGCGGGCCAGGGGCGTCAGGTCGATCCAGGCGGTCACCGCGCCCGTCTTCGGGTCGATCTTCGCCACGCGCGGCGTGAGCCACACGTTCGCGTACACGAACCCCTGCACGAACTCCAGCTCGTTCAGGTTCTTCACCGGCTGCCCGTCGTCCGTGACGTTCACGGTCTTCGTCACCGCGAAAGTCTTCGGGTCCCGCCAGGACAGCGCGCTGCTGCCGTCGCTGGTGATCAGGGCCTTGCCGTCGTTCGTGATGCCCCAGCCCTCGCCCTTGTACTTGAACCGCCCCACCTCGCGCATGGACTTGCCGTCCAGCGCGAACGCCACGCCCTCCTGCCAGGTCAGGTGGTAGATCACGCCGTCCAGCAGCGTGGCCCCCTCCCCGAACGCCGTGCTGATCGGCGTGGGCACGCTCTGCACGACCTTGCCGGTCTTCAGCTCCACGCGCCGCACCCCGGACTTCCCGACCTGCCCGGTGCTTTCCAGCAGCAGACCGCCGCCCAGGTACTGCAGCCCCTGCGTGAAGGCCGTCAGGTCGTGCGGGTACCGCGCCGTGACCACCGGGCGCACCAGCGGCGCCTTCGCCGTGCGGGCCGGCGCGGCCGCCTGACCGGCAGGGAAACTCAGGGCGGGCAGCAGGGCGGTCAGGCACAGCAGGGGAGACGGAAAACGCATCCCGCCCACTCTAGCCCCGGGGCGTCATGAGCAGGGTGGGTGTTCCTTCATCAGTGTCCAGCGCGGCCGTCCAGCAGCGCCCCGGCCAGGGCCGCCACCCGCTCGTCCGGGTCCCGCCGCAGGGTTTCCAGCGGCCCCCACTCCTCCCAGCGGGCCAGCGCCCACGCCGCCGCGTCCCGGACCTCCCAGGCGGGGTCGGCCAGGCCGGCGTCCAGCAGCGGCCGGCCGCGCGGGTCGCGGGTGTTGCCGATCACGGTCAGGGCGTTGCGGGCCATGCCCTTGCGGCGGGGCCGCAGGAACGCCGTGCCGCGGAAGCGCCGCTCGAACTCACGTTCACTCACGTGGAAGAACGCCGAGAGGTCCGGGTGCGCCAGCTCCGGGTCCGGCCGCAGGAACCGGCCCAGGCCGCCTTCCCGCCCGGCGGCCCGCACGGACCAGGGGCAGACTTCGCTGCACACGTCGCAGCCGAACAGCCACCCGCCCATGCCCGCACGCAGGTCCAGCGGCACCGGCCCGCGGTGCTCGATCGTCAGGTACGACACGCAGCGCCGCGCGTCGATGGCCCGGTCGTCCCCGATGGCTGCGGTGGGGCAGGCGGTCACGCAGCGCGTGCAGCGCCCGCAGCGGTCCGGGTGCACCTCCCCGGGCGCCGCGCCGGGCAGGTCCGTGAGCAGCACCGCCAGCGTCACGAACGCGCCCAGGTCCGTGCTGACCGTCATGCCGGACTTCCCGCGCCAGCCCAGGAACGCCCCGTTCGCGAACAGGCGCTCCATGACCGGGCCGTGATCCACGTACCCCTTCGCCCGCACCCCCAGTGCGGCCGCCTCGCGCTCCAGACGCTCCAGCACCGGCTGCAGCTGGTGGTGGTAGTCGGGTGTCCAGGCGTAGCGCGCCACCCGGCCCAGTCGCACCCCGCCCGCCGGCACGGGCAGCGGCGCAAACCCGTGGGACACGCCCAGCACCAGCACGCTCGCGGCGCCCTCCAGCCGCGACTGCGGCTCGGCCCGGGCAGGCAGCTGCCGCTCCAGGTACCCCATGCCCGCGTGCCGCCCGGCGCCCAGCCACGCGGCGTACTCCTGCACGCTTCCGGCCGGCACGGCGGCCGGCGCCCAGCCCACGGTGTCCGCGCCCAGGTCCAGCGCCAGGGCAGAGAGGAGGTCATGGGCCGACATCCCGCACAGTATGCCCCGAAGCGCAAAAGAAGAACCCGCCCGAAAGCAGGTTCCGGGGGGCTGGGCCCGCTCAGCGGTCCAGGCTCGCCTTCGCCAGCTTCCAGGCGTGCTCGAACACCTCGCCGCGCTCCGGGTGCGCCATCACCCGGCCCAGGCCATCGGCCAGCGTCATGGACGGCACGTGCACCTCCGTCACCCTGTCACAGCCGGAGAACACCGCCTCCACGCGCACCATCTCGCCTTCCTGCGCGGTCAGAGCGAACCGCACGCCCTCGCCGGTCAGTTCGATGCCGCACAGGTCCCCGCCCTCGCGGCTGCACTTCCCGGCGCGGAACTCGACGTGGTTGAGGTTGCGCCACTTCAGCGCGTCCCCCACGAACCCCGCGAACAGCCGCGCCGGCAGGTCGTTGCGGCCCGCGTGCCGCACCGTCATCTCCCGAACGTGGCGCAGCTGCCGGGCCGCCTCGGGCGTGTCGAAGATCTGCGCCAGCGCCTCGCGCCAGTTCGCGCTGCGGCTCCAGCTCAGGTCCGCCAGTGCGTAATGCCGCCCCGGCGGAATGTCCAGGCTCAGGCTGTCCACGATCAGCTGATCGGCCACCTCCGTGAGTTCCTTGAGCAGCACGCCGGTCGGCCGGGCGTCCGACCCCCACCACACGTGGTTCACGGTTGCCGAACGCAGCAGCGGCAGAACCGCGCCCTGCAACTGCGCCTCGTTCGCGTCCAGCACCAGCCGCTCCACGTACAGCCCGTGGCCCTGCGGCACCAGGCTCGCGTGCACCTTCAGGTCGTCCTTGCCGTCCATCAGGCCGATGATCTGCCGCCCCGCGTACCGCCCCTCCAGGCCGGTCAGGGCCTCCTCCACGCGCCTCAGGTGCTCGCGGGTGGTCAGGGCCACGATGTTGCCGGTGTATGCCCGCGTCTCCACGTTCGTGCGGGACCACAGCTCGTCCAGCGTCGCCTGCGCCTTCTGCACGGTCGTGCTCACCGGCCCGAAGGGTTTCACCAGAGTCATGCCTCACCTCCTGTCACGGTCACAGCCTCCGCCAGCGGCGGTCCGGGCCCATCAGGTCGTCGGCCGCGTCCGGCCCCCAGGTGCCCGCCGCGTAATTCGGGAACTCCGCCGCCGCCCGGCCGTCCCAGGCCTCCAGCAGGCCCGAGACGATCTGCCAGGCGTGGTCCACCTCGTCCTCGCGGGGAAACAGCGTCGCGTCGCCCAGCATGGCGTCCAGCAGCAGGCGCGAGTACGGGCTTTCCAGCTGCGCGCCGAACGCGTCGTACCGGAAGTCCATCACGACCTCCCGCAGGTCCATCTCCTGCCCGGGCGTCTTGCTGGAGAACTTCAGGCTCACGCCCTCGTCCGGCTGGATGCGGAACGCCAGGACGTTGCGCTCCACGCCGCTCGGGAACAGGCTCAGCGGCGGGCGTTTGAACACCACCGCGATCTCCGTAACCTTCTTCGGCAGCCGCTTCCCGGTCCGCAGGTAGAACGGCACGCCCTCCCAGCGCCAGTTGTCCACCTCCAGTTTCAGGGCCACGTAGGTGGGCGTGGTGCTGCCCTCCTTCACGTTCGGTTCCTCCCGGTACCCCGGCACCGCCTCGCCGTACAGGGAGCCCGGCCCGTACTGCCCGCGCACCGCCACGCTCCGCACCCGGCCGCGCGGTATGGGTTTCACGGCCCGCAGGACCTTGACCTTCTCGTCGCGGATCGCGTCGGCGTCCAGCGCCGCCGGGGTCTCCATGGCCGTCAGGGCGAACAGCTGCATCAGGTGGTTCTGCAGCATGTCGCGCACCACCCCGGCCTCCTCGTAGTACCCGGCGCGGCCTTCCAGGCCCAGGTCCTCGGCGGCGGTGATCTGCACGTGGTCCACGTACCCGCGATTCCACAGCGGCTCGAAGATGCTGTTCCCGAAGCGGATCGCCATCAGGTTCTGCACCGTCTCCTTGCCCAGGTAATGGTCGATGCGGTACACCTGCGACTCGTCCCACACGTGATGGATCGCGTCGTTCAGCGCCCGGGCGGACTCCAGGTCCCGTCCGAAGGGCTTCTCGATCACCAGTCGCCGCCAGCCTTCGGCCTGGTCGTTCAGGCCCAGGCGGCCCAGGCCGTCACTGATCACCTCGAACAGGCTGGGCGGCACCGACAGGTAGAACAGCGCGTTCTTCCGCCCGCCGTGCGCGGTCTGCGCGCGGTCCAGTTCCACCTGCACGCGGCGGAACACGTCGTCCCCGCTGAAATCCCCGCCCTCGTAGTACAGCAGGTCCCGGAATTTCTCCAGGCTGCCTTCCTTGATCTCGTCCGTTTCCTTGCTGGTCTTCAGGGCGTTGAGTGCGAAGTCCTGGAACTGCTCGTCGGTCATCTCCTGCCGCCCGACGCCCACGATGTTGAAGGCGCTGCCCAGCAGGCCGTCCTGCCACAGGCCGAACACCGCCGGGAGCAACTTGCGCTGCGCGAGGTCCCCGGTCGCGCCGAAGATCACCAGCGTCGCCGGTTCCGGCGCGCGCCGGCGGCGCATCAGCGCGCGGAAGGGGTTGCGGCCGTCGTCCTCCGGCCCGGCGTGCGGCACCCGCTGCCGGGACCGCGGCGAGGTGCGTTTCTTCGGGGCGGCCGGCACGGGGCTGTCCGGGGCCGGGGCGGGCTGCGCCACGCCGTCGTCCTGCTGCGCGGTGCGGCGCTCCACCGCCCGGCGCGTGCCGGCCGTGGAGGGCTTCCTGACCGGCTCGGCCGGCACGGCCGCCGACTTTGCCGAGGTTGCCTTCCTCGCCTTGGTTGCCGCAGCCTTTCTGGTCGGAGCCGCCTTCCTGCTTCCCTTTCCGCCGGTCATCCGTCACCTTTCACGCGCTGCTGCCCGGTCTCCCCGAGTTCCTGCGCGGCGCTCGCCCCGCGGTCGGGCGTGGCCGCGGCGGCCGCAGGAATGTTCTCGGGCGCGGCGGCCTTCGGGGACTCGCCGGCCTGCACCGCCGGGACGAGGCCCTCCTGCTTGGTGGCTTCCAGGGTCTTCACGGCGTGCCCGCCGAACGCGCGGCGCATCGCCGAGAGCATCTGCCCGGCGTAGCTGACCTCCTGCTGGCTGCGGAAGCGCATCTGGGTCGCCAGGGTGATCACCGGGGTGGGCACGCCCAGTTCTACGCTGTCGATGATCGTCCAGCGGCCCTCCCCGCTGTCCGCCACGTAATCCGACAGGGCGTTGAAGTCCGCGCTGTTTTTCAGCGCCTCGGCCGTCAGGTCCAGCAGCCAGCTGCGGACGACGCTGCCGTGCCGCCACAGTTCGGCGATCTGCGCCATGTTCAGGTTGAAGTCGTGGTGGGCCTTCATCAGCTCGAAGCCCTCGGCGTACGCCTGCATCATGCCGTACTCGATGCCGTTGTGGACCATCTTCACGTAGTGCCCGGACCCGCTCGGGCCCATGTGGCCCCACCCGCGGTCCGGGGCGGGCGCCAGCGCCTCGAACACGGGACGCAGGCGTTCCACGGCCTCCGGGGCGCCGCCGATCATCATGGCGTAGCCTTCCTTCAGGCCCCACACGCCGCCCGAGGTGCCCACGTCCACGAAGTGCAGGCCCCGCGCCGCGAGTTCCTGCGCGCGGCGCTGCGTGTCCTTGTAGTTGCTGTTCCCGCCGTCGATGATGATGTCCCCCGGCGCCAGCCGGCTGGCCAGATCGTCGATGACGGCCTGCGTGATCGGGCCGGCCGGGACCATCACCCACACCGCCCGGGTGCCGGGTTCGCCTAGGGACGCGATCAGGTCCTCCACGCTGCGCACCGCCACGGCGCCCTGCGCGGCGATGTTCTGCAACGCGTCCTCGCTGCGGTCGTAGCCCACGACCTCCTGCCCGCCCCCCAGCAGCCGCAGCACCATGTTCCCGCCCATCTTGCCCAGACCGACCATGCCGATTCTCATGGGCGGCATCATACGCCCGGCCCCGCAGCGCCGAATCAGCCGGACCTTGATGGGCAGGTAAGACTTCCTGGCTGGGGTGGGAAGCTGGAGCCCAAAGGTCCCCCCGGCCCGGTGCTAGCCTGCGGGCATGACCGCCACCGTCCCTCACGTTTCCCCGCTGGAGAAGGCCGCGCGGGGCGAACGCCTGAACGCCGCCGAGATCGAGGCGCTGTACCACCTACCCCTTCCGGACGTGGCCGCCGTCGCGCACGACCTGCGCATGCAGCGGCGCGACCCGGACACCGTGTCCTTCCTGATCGACCGGAACATCAACTACACCAACGTGTGTAACGTGGGCTGCAACTTCTGCGCCTTCTACCGCACCAAGCGCCAGGCGGACAGCTACACCCTGGACTACGAGCACATCAGCCGCAAAATCACCGAACTGGAACAGGAGGGCGGCACCCGCATCCTGCTGCAGGGCGGCGTGAACCCGGACCTGGGCCTGGACTACTACACGGGTATGCTCCGGCACGTCAAGGCGCACCACCCCACCATCCGCATCGACGCGTTCTCCCCGGAAGAAGTGCTGTTCATGGAAAAGACCTTCGGGCTGACCCTGGACGAGCTGCTCGACACCCTGATGGAGGCCGGCCTGGACGGCCTGCCCGGCGCGGGCGGCGAGATCCTGGAGGACGACGTGCGCAAGAAGGCCGCGCCCGCCCGCATCCGCGCCGCTGACTGGTTCCGCATTCAGGACGCCGCGCAGCGCAAGGGCCTGTACACCATCTCCACCATGGTGATCGGCTTCGGCGAGACGTACGCCCAGCGCGCCAACCACCTCCTGAAGATCCGTGAACAGCAGGACAAGGCCCTGCGCGACTACGCCGGGAACGGCTTCGCGGGCTTCGCCATGTGGACCCTGCAGACCGAGAACACCCGCCTGCACGGCAAGGCGCCCGGCGCCACCGCGCACGAGTACCTGCAGCAGCTCGCCATCGCCCGCATCGCGCTGGACAACGTGCCGAACATCCAGACGTCCTGGCCCGCGCAGGGCTTCAAGGTGGCGCAGGCGGCGCTCTACTACGGCGCGAACGACCTGGGTTCCACCATGCTGGAGGAGAACGTCGTGTCGGCCGCCGGCGGGCACGACCGCCACCGCGCCACCGTGCGCGAACTGATCCGCATCGCCGTGGACGCCGGATTCACGCCGGTGATCCGCAACAGCCGCTTCGAGATCATCGAACGGCCCGACGCGGAGGCCATCCTGAACCGACGGGACGAGAACCCGGAAGCGGAACGGGCCGTCGGCGCCGGCGCTTAAAGGATGTGATTGGAAGGGGCGGACGGGATCATTCCCCGTCCGCCCCTTCCTGATTGCCCTTTACGCCGCGTGGTGGCGGCCGTACTCCTGCTCCAGCGCCAGCCGGCCTTCCAGATCCCCGAGCGCCTCGGCGTACAGGGCCGCGTCCACGCCCGGCAGGGTCGCCAGGAACCGCGCCGCGTCCGCCAGGGTGGGGTGCGCGCTGTGGTGGTGCCAGCCGGGGCCCTCGGCGAGCAGTTCGGCCCGGGTACCGCGCAGGAGGAACCTCACGCGGCCTCCTGCCGTCCGCGTATCGCTGAAGTGACGGGTGACGTTCATGCCGGCAGTATGCCGGGACGGGCCGCGCGGGCCATCCGCCGAAATGATGACCGGGCGGCGTTCGTGTCCGTTCCGTTAAGGCCGCCCCGGCCCCCGCCGCGGCAGGCCCCCCTACGCTGACGCTACGCCCGCCAAGGGCCGCCGGGGTCCTCCCGCCGGTCCTGGACGTCCCTGCCTGAAGACCCCTGGAGGTGCAGCCATGAATGATGACGTGCGAGCGTCCCCCCGGACCCCCGACCCCGGCGCCACGGTCACGGAGGTTCGCCGCGAACCGGCCCCCGTGCCCGAACGCCGCGGTTCCCCCCTGATCGGCACCCTGCGCAACGTGATGCTGGGCCTGCTCGCCCTGGCAGTCCTGGGCGCCGGGCTGGGCATCTGGCTGTCCGGGGACCGCCGGGAGGCCGCGGACACCGGTACCGCTGCGGCCGACGCGACCACGCCCGCCACCCCGGACGGGAACGACACCACCGGCACCGCGCCGGTCGGGGCGACGCCCGGCACGCCCACCGGCGCGCAGACGGACGGCCCGGCCGCGCCGCAGGAGGTCGCGCAGGTCACCCAGCCCGCCTACGACGTGGATTCCCCGAAGGCGCTGTACGAGGCCGCCTGCGCGAGCTGCCACATGCCGGACGGCCGCGGCGCGGTCGGCGCGGCCCGCTACCCGGCGCTGGCAAACAACCCGCGCCTGGCGCAGTACCAGTACCCGGCCACCTTCATCATGAACGGCGCCGGCGCCATGCCCACCTTCCAGCGGCACCTGACCGACCAGCAGGTCGCGGACGTCATCAACTACGTCCGCACGGAACTCAACGACTACACCGACACCGTGGACGCCGGCATGATCGCGCCATTCCGCAGGCCCACGCCCACCCCCGACATTGACGGAGCCGCCGGATGACCCCTGACCCCACCCGTTCCACGCCCGGCCCGGCCGTGACGCGCCGCAGCTTCCTGGAGATGCTGGGCCTGATCGGCGGCAGCACCCTCGCCTACCACTCCATGACCGCCCTGGGCCTCGCCGCGGCCAGCCCGCAGTCCCCCCGCCCGCAGCTGCAGGGCCGCGGGGACGGGAAGAAGGTCCTGATCCTGGGGGCCGGGCTGGCCGGCATGGCTTCCGCGTACGAGTTGCAGAAAGTCGGGTACGACGTGCAGATCCTGGAGTACCAGGACCGCGCCGGCGGCCGCGCCTGGACGCTGCGCGGCGGGGACACGTACACCGAACTGGGCGGCGCCACGCAACGCGTGACGTTCCAGCGCGGCAACTACTTCAACCCCGGGCCGTGGCGCGTGCCGTACCACCACCACGCCTTCCTGGATTACGCGCGGGAGTTCGGCGTGCAGCTCGAGCCGTTCATTCAGAACAGCGATCAGGCGTACGTGCACCGGGACGGCGCGACCCCCGCCCGTCTGCGGATGCGGGAGGTCCGCGCGGACTTCCACGGGCACGTCGCGGAACTGCTCAGCAAGAGCCTCAGCAGCGGCGCCCTGGACCAGCCGCTCACCGGAGAGGACCGCGAGCGGCTGCTGGACGCCCTGCGCACCTGGGGCGCCCTGGACCGCAACGGCAGGTACTTGGAGGGCTTCATCAGTGCCAACCACCGCGGCTACGACGTCTCACCCGGCGACCGCCTCCAGGCCGGGGAGCCGTCCACGCCCACCTCGCTCTCCTTCCTCCTGCAGCACGGTTTCTGGGAGGACATCGTCCCCGCGCTGACCTACGACCACCAGAACACCATCTTCCAGCCGGTCGGCGGGATGGACGCGCTCGCGCAGGCCTTCGCGCGGCGCGTGAACCGCTTCATCACGTTCCAGGCCGACGTGAAGTCCCTGACCGCCACGGACAGCGGCGTGCAGGTCACGTACACCGACCGGCAGAGCGGCGCGGACCGGCAGGTGAGCGCCGACTACTGCATCTGCGCCCTTCCCCTGAGCGTGCTGTCGCAGAAGGAAGTGAACGTGGACGACGAGCTGAAACGCGCCGTGCGGGAGGTGCCGTACGCGCCCAGCTTCAAGGCCGGGCTGGAGATGAAACGCCGCTTCTGGGAGGAGGATGACCGCATCTACGGCGGCGTGACGTACACGAACCTGCCCATCCAGCTGATCAGCTACCCGTCCGGCGGCCTGAACCGCGACCGCAGCGGCGTGCTGCTGGCCGCCTACCAGTTCGGGGCGTACGCCACGAAGTACAGCGGCATGACCCCTCAGGCCCGCCTGGACCTTGTGCGGCGGGACGTGCAGGCCATTCACCCGCAGGCGAACGCCGAGTACCGCAGCGGCGTCTCGGTCGGCTGGCACCGCGTCCCCTGGGCGCTGGGGTGCTACGGCATGTACACCGACGAGGGCCGCAAGACGACCTATGAGGTGATCTCCCGCCGGCACGGCCGGGTCATGCTGGCCGGCGAGCACGTGAGCTACTGGAGCGGCTGGCAGGAGGGCGCGCTGCTCTCCGCGATCAGTGCCGTGCAGGGCATTCATGAGGCCGCCCGGGCCTGACGCCCTGAGGCACGTGAAAGAGGGTGGCCCTTGCAGAAGGCCACCCCCGTTCCTGTTCCGGTCACGTCAGGGTTTCGGGGTCCCGTCCTTGCGCTCCTTCTCCTCGGCGCGGCGCCGCAGCTCGGACGCCAGGTCCGTGAAGTCGCGGGCGCTGGGCAGCACCTGCCGGGACTGCCCCTTGGCTTCCTGAATCACCTTCACCTGCTCGGTCCGGCCGCTGTCTGGCAGGCCCAGGCGCTTGCGCTCGAAGTAGTTCTGCGCCAGGCGGCCCAGTGCGAACGTCCAGCCGTACACGGCGGGCGCGGTGATCAGGCCGCCCACCAGCGGCAGGGCCAGTTTCGCCACGCCGCGCATCACCTGCCGGGCCGCGAGCCCGTACGCGAAGGTGGCGCCCAGTTCCTTGGCGATCTCCAGGGCGCGGTCGGCGGTGAGTTCGTACCCGTAGATCTTGCCGATGTGCAGCACCATCTTCGCCTGCACGGGCGTGATCAGCAGCATGTCCGCAAAGGGAATGGGTTCCACGGCGATCGCGCCGGACAGCAGCGCGGCGCCCTTGATGACCTCATCCACGTTCTCGTCGCGGCTGAGGTCCGGGTCGATGTCGAAATTGAAGTTGTCAAGCACCTGCTTGATCAGGGGGGGCAGCATACGGTCACTGTAGCCGCCGCCCGGCGGCGTGCGTGAGGGAGGGCTGATGTTCGGTTCATGCCGCCCCCACGCCCGGCCGGGCACTCAGCGTTTCCAGCGCACCCCGTCCTTGGTGTCCTCCACGGTCACGCCCACGCGGGTCAGGGTGTCGCGCAGTTCGTCGGCCTGCGCGTACTGCTTTTGCAGGCGGTAGTTCTGCCGGGCCTTCAGGACCAGGTCCATCAGGGCGTCCACGACCTCCGAGTCGTCCTGCGCCGCGGCGCCCGTCTCCGCGAACAGGCCCAGCACGCCGCCGCCCAGCGTGCGGTAGGCGTCCAGCGCCGCTTCCAGACTGGCCCGGCCCACCCGGCCCTGGTTCAGGTTCAGCGCGGCGTTCACGTCCCCGGTCAGGCCAAACAGCGCCGCGACGGCCTTGGGCGTGTTGAAGTCGTCGCGCATGGCGTCCTCGAACGCCCGCACGTGCGCGGCCACCCGGGCGTCCAGCGCGGCGTCCGTGCCCTCCGGGGCGTCCTTCAGGGCGCGTTCCAGGTTGCCCAGCGCCTCGGTGATGCGGCGGTAACCGTTCTTCGCGGACTCGAAGGGTTCCTCGCCGAACTCGGTGACGCTGCGGTAGTGGCTGCTCACCAGCAGGAATCGCACCACCATCGGGTCGTATTTTTTCAGCACGTCCTGAATGGTCGTGAAGTTGCCCTTGCTCTTGCTCATCTTCTCGCCGTTCACGGTGAGCATGTTGTTGTGCATCCAGTACCGTGCGAACGCGTGCCCGGCCGCCTCGGCCTGCGCGATCTCGGCCTCGTGATGCGGGAACTGCAGGTCCAGCCCGCCGCCGTGAATGTCGAAGCCCTCACCCAGGTACTTCAGGCTCATGGCGCTGCACTCGATGTGCCACCCGGGGAAGCCCACGCCCCACGGGGAGTCCCAGCGCATCAGGTGCTCGGGCTCGGCGCGTTTCCACAGCGCGAAGTCGCGCGGGTCGCGTTTCTCCTCGCGGACCGTTTCCCGGGTGCCTTCCTCCTGGTCGTCCAGTTTCCGGCCGGACAGCTTGCCGTACTCCGGCCAGGACCGCACGTCGAAGTACACGCTGCCGCCGGACTCGTACGCGTGCCCGCGCTCGATCAGCTCCTGAATCAGCGCGATCTGCTCCTGGATGTGCCCGGTCGCGCGGGGGTTGATGCTGGGCCGGCGCACGTTCAGGTCGTCCATGTCCTTGAAGAACGACCAGAAGTACTTGTCGGCGACCTCCATGGGCTCCAGTTTCTCCAGCCGGGCGCGGGCGAGCATCTTGTCCTCGCCGTCGTCGCTGTCGTCCTGCAGGTGGCCCACGTCGGTGATGTTCGCCACGAACCGCACCCGGTACCCGAAGTGCTCGAAGGTGCGCCGCACCACGTCGAACGCCACCTCCTTCTTCGCGTGCCCCAGGTGCGCGTCGCTGTACACCGTCGGGCCGCACAGGTACATGCCGACGTGGCCGGGCGTGGACGGCGTGAACGGCACCTTCTGGCGCTGCATGGTGTCGTACAGGACGATGTGCGGATCGGGGGTGCGTGCGGGCTGGCTCATGGAACTCCTTTGAGGGGCAATGAAAAACCGCGCCACTGTCCACAGGGGAAGGGCGCGGCAGGCGTGAAGCGTCGCTTACCGCGGGGGTGGGCAACACAGGGCCGTCATGCGCGCAGCATAGCAGGCCGCGCGCATGACCGGCGACCCTAGTGCAGCTGCGCCGGGTCGGCCGCCCGGCCCGCCGGCTGCGGCAGGGGCGGCCCGCCCGCGCCCGCCGGGGCGTTCAGTGTGCGGATCAGCGTGTCCGTGAACGCCCGGATCACCGGCAGCTGCGCCCGCTGCGGCTGCACCGCCAGCGCCAGCGGCCGCAGCAGCGGGACCGGCAGCGGCAAGGTCAGCAGGCCCGGCGGGAGCGGCAGCAGCGCCAGCCGCGGCATGATCGTGACCCCCAGTCCGTGCGCCACCATGCTCAGAATCACGCTGTCCTGACCGTTTTCTACCAGGTTCGTCAGCGACAGCCCGTGCCCGTTCAGGTACGCCCGGATGCGCAGGTGGCAGGTGTCGCGGCTGGGCGGCAGGAACAGCGTCTGCTGCCCGATCTCCTCGATCACCACCGGGTGCTCCCCCCGCGACTGCGGCGCCACGAACAGGTACTCGTCGTGCGCCAGGGGTTGCAGCGTCAGGTCGCTCAGGTCGTCCCGCACGACCACCGCCACGTCCACCACGCCGCTGCGCACCGCGTGCTCGCCGCCACCGCAGGCGTCCGCCTCGCTGTCCAGCAGCTGCACCCGCACCCCGGGATGCCGCGCGCGGAACGCCACCAGCGCCGGCGGCAGCAGGTGCGTGGCCGCCGACCGGTACGACGCGATCCGCAGGGTGCCGCGCAACTCGTCGGGCTCCTGTGCGGCGAGCATCACGTCCGCCGCCGCCTGCAGGGCCGCCCGGGCGTGCCCCAGTACGCGAGCGCCCGCCCCGGTGGGCACGGTGCCCGCCGGGCCCCGCCGCAGCAGGGGCCGGCCCGCGAGGTCCTCCAGCTTGCCCACCGCCTCGCTCAACGTGGACTGAGACACGCCCAGTTCCGCGGCGGCCTCGCTGAAACCGCCCGCGTCGGTCACGGCGACCAGCGCGCGCAGCTGCGCCAGGGTCGGGGTGGGGGAGACCGCGTCGGGCCTTGGGGAGCGCGCCATGACCCAGTGTACGCATCACTCACCCGGCTGCGCATCGGGAAAACCGATGGGCTCCGGGGTCCGTTCCAGCCGCACCCGATGGTCAGCCGGGCACCCCGCGCGGCACCATGCATCCCATCAGCCCGCCCCGGCCCGACACCCACTCACCCCCAGGAGGCCCCACATGACCTGCCCCGCCCTTGACCTCCACACCGTCCCGGCCGCCCCCACCCTGCCTGCCCTGCGCCTCCAGGCGCCGCACGCCCAAGCCGCCCAGGCCGTTTACGTCATGGAAATCACCACGCCGGACGGCCAGCCCGCCGCGCCTACGCTGCCCGGCTGGACCCTGCGCGTCTGGCCGGTCGCCCGCCTCGGCGACGCCACGCTGGAAGCCGCCGGCCCCGGCAGCCCCGACAGCCTGCGCCTCGCCCTGACCGCCAGCGGGTACGGTGTGCTCGGCCCGATTCGCGCCCGAAGCGCCTAAGAAACCTCCACGCCCGCGCCTGAGTCCCTACAGGGCCGGCGCGGGCTCCACCTTGCCGTTCAGGCCGATCACCTCGGCCACGCCCGCCGCGTCCAGCCGCGCGACGAACCCCGCCTCCTCCCGGTACGCCATGCCGCTGTCCAGGCCCAGGCACGCCCCCCCGGCGTACGGCACTGGCGCGCCCACGTTCGCCTCCGGCAGGAAGTCCTCCCGCAGGATGTACACCGGCGTGTGCCCGTGCGCCAGCCGCTGCCCGCCGAACACCATCAGCGTCCGCGCCGCGATCTCCACGCCGTCCGGCCGCACGAACGCGAACCGGTCCGAGAAGGCGTTCGCAAAGTCCCCCCACACGTCCGGGTCGGCCGAGCGCAGCATCCCCGTGACCTGCGCGTTCACCTCCCGGATGCTGCGCCCCAGCCGCAGGTACATCGAGCTGTCCGCGTGCATCAGCAGCCACGGGCCCGCCAGCACCATCGCCGGCCGGTCTGCCAGCCAAGCCCGGTCCGCGGCGTCCATCCGCTCCGCATCCGCCTCCAGGCCCCCGTTGCGCAGCCAGTACTCCCGGAACCCCAGCCCGTCATGCGGGTCCAGCGGCCGGAACCGCTGCGCCGCCAGGAACATCACCTCATGGTTCCCCAGCAGCGCCGTGACCCGGCCCCCCGCGTCCTCCGCCTGCAACTCCAGCGCCCGGATGAATGCCACCACCCGTGCTCCGTCCGGCCCGCGGTCCAGGTAATCCCCCAGGAACACCAGGTGTGAGTCCTCCGCCGCCCAGCGGCCCCCCAGGTCGATCAGGCCCGCCTGCAACAGCAGGGACCGCAGCTTGTTCAGGGCGCCGTGCACGTCCCCCACCACCCACAGGTCGCGGTCGGCCGCCGCACGCATGGGCGTGCTCGCGGGCCGGACGGGCCGGGCACGGCGGTCGGTCACCCCTCCTCCTGCTCCCGTGCCGCATTGTCCTGCTGTTCCTCGCTGCCGGGGGCGGGCAGGGTGCGCCAGGCGGTCATGCGTTCGGTGATGTCCTCCTGAAGCCGGCGCACGTTGCGTTCCAGGTGCCCCTTGGCGCCGTCCAGTTCGTGCCGCAGGCGCATGATCTCCTCGACCCCGGCGAGGTTCACGCCGAGTTCCTGCGTGAGGCGGCGAATCTCGCGGAGGTGCTCGATGTCGCGCTCGGAATACAGCCGCGTCTTGCCGCTGCTGCGCCCGGGGCGGATCAGCTGCTTGCGTTCGTACAGCCGCAGCGTCTGGGGGTGCATGTCCACCAGTTCCGCCGCGATGCTGATCACGTACACGGGCCGGTCCTTGGGGTCCACGCTGCCGTCCGGGGCGGGCAGCGCCTGCGGCCGCGACTGCTGCTCCCGCAGTTCTCCCTCGATGCGCTGGATCTCGGCCTCGAACTCGCCCTGCAGGTCGTCCAGCTCGTGTTGCAGGCGCATGACCTCCTCGACCCCGGCGAGGTTCACGCCGAGTTCCTGCGTCAGGCGGCGAATCTCGCGAAGGTGCTCGATGTCGCGCTCGGAGTACAGGCGCGTCTTGCCGCTGCTGCGCCCGGGGCGGATGAGGCCCTTGCGTTCGTAGAGTCTGAGGGTCTGGGGGTGCATGTCCACCAGTTCCGCCGCCACCGAGATGACGTACACCGGGCGCTGCTTGGAATCGGAGGGCATAAGCAAGGCTGAGTATACCGGAAGCAGGTAATTGAGCCGGCCCCCCACGAACGCCTCATGCGTCGTCCAGCCCACCGGCCTCCACCCGGCCGCCTGCAAGGGGGCAGCCTCTATCATTCAGGGCGTGACCACTGACCTTTCCAGCCGCCTGAACCGCGAAGAGGCCAACCAGGAACTGTTCGAGCTGCTGCGCATCCCCAGCGTCAGCAGCGACTCCACCCGCAAGGCCGACATGCACGCCGCCGCCGACTTCCTGCGCGCCAAACTCGCCGCGATCGGCTTCACGGCCCGCGTGGACGCCACCCAGGGCCACCCCGTCGTGTACGCCGAACACCTCCAGGCACCCGGTCAGCCCACCGTGCTGATCTACGGCCACTACGACGTGCAGCCCGAAGCCCCACTGGAAGAGTGGGTCACGCCGCCCTTCGAACCCACCGTCCGCGACGGCCGCATCTACGCCCGCGGCAGCACCGACGACAAGGGCCAGGCCTACGCGCACGTGAAAGGCGTGGAACTGCTGCTTCAGCAGGGCCCCCTGCCCGTGAACGTGAAATTCCTGCTGGAAGGGGAGGAGGAGGTCGGCAGCCCCAACCTCGAACCGTACCTGCGCGACCACGCCCAGGAACTCGCCTGCGACGTGATCGTGATCAGCGACGGCAGCCGCTTCGCCGCGGACGTGCCCACCGTCACCTACGGCCTGCGCGGCCTGAGCTACGTGGAAATTCACGTGCAGGGCGCCAACCGCGACCTGCACAGCGGCAGCTACGGCGGCGCGGCACCCAACCCCATCAACGCCCTGTGCGAGATCATCGCCAAATTGAAGGACGAGCAGGGCCGCGTCACCATCCCCGGCTTCTACGACGGCGTGGAAGACCTCACCCCCGAGGAACGCGAGATGTGGGCCAAACTCCCCCACGACGACGCCGAGTTCGCCGCCAGCATCGGCGTGCCCGCCCTGCCCGGCGAGGCCGGGTACAGCACCCTGGAACGCATCTGGGCCCGCCCGACCCTGGACGTGAACGGCATCTGGGGCGGCTTCCAGGGCGAAGGCAGCAAAACCGTGATCGCCGCCAAGGCCGGCGCGAAGGTCAGCATGCGCCTCGTCCCCGGGCAGAACCCCGCCCGCATCACCCGCCTGATCCAGGAGTACGTCCCGCAGATCGCCCCGCAGGGCGTGCACGCCGAAGTCCGCGAGCACCACGGCGGGCAGCCCGTGAAGTTCGACCTGAGCAGTCCCTACATCAAGGCCGCCGACCGCGCCCTGAAACGCGTGTTCGGCCGCGAGGCCGCGTTCGCCCGCACCGGCGGGAGCATCCCGATCGTCGCGGCGTTCAGCGCCATCCTGAAAGCCCCCGTGCTGCTGGTGGACATGGGCCTGAACGAGGACGCCCCCCACAGCCCCAACGAGAGCTTCGCGATCAGCGACTACCACAACGGCATCCTGACCAGCGCCTACCTGCTGGAAGAACTCGCGCAGTAAGGTGCCGCGCCTGAACCTCGGCTTTCTCGCCTCGCACGGCGGAAGCGCCGCGAAGCACCTGGTCGCCGCCTGCCACGCCGGCACGCTGAACGCCACGCCCCTGGCCCTGGTCAGCAACAACAGCCGCTCCCCCGCGCTCGCCTGGGCGCGGGAGGCTGGCCTGCAGACCGCGCACCTCAGCAGCGCCAAACATCCCGACCCCGCCACCCTCGACCACGCCATCCTCGCCTTCCTCACCACCGCCGGCGTGGACACCCTGGTCCTCAGCGGGTACATGCGCGAACTCGGCCCGCAGGTCCTCACGCACTACGCCGGGCGGATCATCAACATCCACCCCAGCCTGCTGCCCCGCCACGGCGGCCGCGGCATGTACGGCGACCGCGTGCACGAGGCGGTGCTTACCGCCGGGGACACCGAGAGCGGCGCGTCCGTGCACCTCGTCACCCAGGGCATCGACGAGGGCCCCGTCCTCGCCCAGACCCGCGTGCCCGTCCTGCCCGGCGATACGCTGGACACCCTGAAAGCCCGCGTGCAGGCCGTGGAAGGCGACCTTATGCTCCGGGCGCTGCAGGACCTGGCGCGGGGGTAAATCACGAGCGGTTTGACCGGAAGACCTGCGCCCAGGCGACGAACGGTAAGGAATGCGTCTGGGAGACGGACGCCGGCTCCTGCGCCGATATCCGCGCCGGGCCGGTCACTCGGCCGCTGGATGTACCGTTCCAGGGGCAGCCCCTGCGTATCCGGGACACCAGCTACCGCTGACTGTCTTTGTACCCGGCCGGTACAGCTGTAAATAGATATCTGCGCAGGCGGTGGCCTGAACCCGGACGTGTACGCCGTGTGTGACGTTCTCCCCAGGGGAACGTGGCCGATTACGGACACTGAGACCATAGACGCTGCTGAGATGGGGGCTGTCCTCCGGCCGGGAGCTTTAGCGTCGGGCAGGCGGCGACTGAGGCCCGGAAGGTGCAGCCGGCCGGTTCTGGGGGCGTGGCCTGGAGGGCCTTGGCAGCGACAACTTGAACCGCGTTCAACAATCTGGTCTTGTGGGGCGCATGACCCCACCCGAGCTCCCCGCCTTCGCCGCCGCCGCCGTGAAGGCGGCCCTGCATGCCATCCCCATGAACGCCACCGTGGGCGTGCGCATCACGGGGGTCGGGGTGGGCTGGGCGGCCGGCGAATGCCCGGACACGCCGCCCTTTCGCAACCACCTGGGCACCATTCATGCCGGGGCGCAGTTCCTGCTGGCCGAGGCGGTAAGCGGCGCGGCCTTCGCGGGCGCGTTCGCGCAGTACCTGAGCACCGCCGTGCCCCTGATCGAGAAACTGGACACGCATTACGTCGGCCGCGCCGTGGGCGACCTGACCGCCCGCGCCGAGTGCGACCCCGGGGACCTGCCGGCCGCGCACGCCGCGTTCGCCGCCGAGGGGCGCGCCCGCCTGACCGTGAAGGTCACCGTCCGGGACGGCGAGGACAAGCCTGTCATGGAAGCCCTGGCCCACTGGTACCTGCGGGACCGGCCGGCCGCCCCGGCGCCGCAGGACTGAAGCGTTCCGCCCGTCCCGACCGGCTGACCTCCCCCCGCGCGGGCCGGCGGGGGAGGTCACACGCCCCCACGCCCCGGCGTAGTCTGCGGGCATGAGCGTCATGCTTCTCGACCACATGGGCATCGCCACCCCCGACCTGGACCAGGGAAGCGCCCCGTACCTCGCGCTGGGCCTCACGCCGGACGGCCCGGACGAACTGGTGCAGTCGCAGGGCGTGAACGTCCGCGTGTTCCGGGTGGGGCAGAGCATGATCGAACTGCTCGCCCCGGCCCGCCCGGACAGCGCCATCGCGCGGTACCTGGAGAAGAACCGGCCCGGGCTGCATCACACCGCGTACCGCGTGGCGCACCTGGATGCCGAGGTGGAGCGCCTGCGGGGCCTGGGCGCCACGTTCCTGAGCGAGCAGCCCGGCCCGGGCCTGCACGGCACGCGGGTGATCTTCCTGCACCCGAAGTGGGGCCAGGGCACCCTGATCGAGCTGGTGGAACACCCGGCCGGCGGGACCGGGCATTGAGTCAGGGCCGCCGGGGCCGCTGGTGGCTGACCAGCGGCCTGATCGCTGCCGGCATCTGGGTCGTGAGCGGCATGAGCGACACGCCCGGCCCGGGCCTCGCGCACCCGTGGGACTGGGCGGCGCACGGCGTGACGTACCTCGCGCTGGCGTTCAGCCTGACCCGGGCGACCGGGAGTGCCGGGGCGGCGCTGGCGTTGGCCGCGTGGTACGGCGCGCTGGACGAGGTGCACCAGTCCTTCGTGCCCGGCCGGGAGGCGGGCCTGCCGGACTGGCTGGCGGACGTGACCGGCGCGTGGCTGGGCGTGACGCTGGCCGGGTGGCGCCGCACTCCCGCGCCCCAGCCGGCCACCCCTGACTGACCCGGGCGGGCCAAGGCGGGTCGGAATTCTGTGCGGCGCGGCCCGCTAGTCTGCTCGCATGTCGTTCTCTCTGTCCGCCGCGTCTGCCCGGCCCCCCGGCACCCCGCCCGACCTGCAGGCCGCCCTGACCCAGTTGGACGGCGTGATCCTGGGCAAGGGCACGCAGGTGCGGCTGGCGGTGGCGTGCCTGCTGGCGCGCGGTCACCTGCTGATCGAGGACCAGCCCGGCGTGGGCAAGACCACCCTGGCGCACGCCCTGGCCCGCACCTTCGGGCTGGACTTCCGGCGGGTGCAGTTCACGTCCGACCTGCTCCCGGCTGACCTGCTGGGGGTGAGCATCTGGGACGCGGCGAGCAGCACCTTCCGCTTCCAGCCGGGCCCGGTGTTCAGCGAGGTGCTGCTCGCCGACGAGATCAACCGCGCCACGCCCCGCACGCAGGGCGCGCTGCTGGAGGCCATGGAGGAGCGGCAGGTGTCCGAGGGCGGCACCACCCGCCTGCTGCCGGACCCGTTCTTCGTGATCGCCACGCAGAACCCGGCGGCGTTCGTGGGCACCTCGCCGCTGCCGGAAGCGCAGCTGGACCGCTTCCTGCTCACGGTGACGCTGGGTTACCCGGACGTCCGGGCCGAGCGGCAGCTGCTGGAAACGGGCGGCCGCGGGCAGCGCGTGCGTGACCTCCCGGCGCTGCTGGGCGCCCCGGACCTGACCCGCATGGCCCGCGAGGTGGACGCCGTGCACGCCGCGCCGCCCCTGCTGGACTACGTGCAGGTGCTGGCCCGCGCCACCCGGGAACACCCGGCGCTGGAGGCCGGCCTGAGCCCCCGCGCGCTGCTGGCCCTGCTGTCCGTGTCGCGGGCGTGGGCGTATCTGCACGGGCGGGCCATGGTGCTCCCGGAGGACATCCAGGCGGTGTTCGCCCCGCTATGCGCGCACCGCCTGCCCCTGCGGGACGCGGGCGTGCGCGTGCAGGACGTCATCGACCGCGTGCTCGCGGACACGCCGATTCCCTGAGATGCGGCCGGCGCTCGGCGGTGTCCGCCCCACCCCGTTCGGGCTGTGGTTCCTGCTGCTGGTGCTGCTCACGCTGGTGGGCTGCATCAACTACAGCCTCAGCCTGGGTTACGGCCTGACCTTCCTGCTGCTGGGCGCATGGATGCTCGCGGGCCTGCACCTGGACCGCACCGCCCGGCTCGTCCGGGGCACCCTCCAGGCGGCCGGACCGGTCACCGCCGGACAGGTCGCGCCATTCACGCTGCAGCTGGCCGGCCTGTCCACCCGCGTGCCGTTGACCCTGACCGTGCGCGGCAGCCAGGGCCAGCGCGCCCGGCTGCGGCAGTCGGCGGGCGGCCCGGACCAGCCCGTCCTCCCCCTCAGGCTGTCCGCTCCGCTGCGCGGCCCGCTGACCGTGACCTCCGCCCGCCTGGTCCTGAGTGACGCTTTCGGGCTGTGGCACGTGGCGCGGCCCGTCACGCTGCCCGGCCCGGTCACCGTGTCCCCGGCCCCCACCCCCTCGGCCCTGCCGCCTGCCACCCCACACGCCGCCGGGGACGGCCAGCTCCGCCGCGTGCCCGGCCCGGACGAGTTCGCAGGCCTGCGGCCGTACCAGCCGGGGGACTCGCCAAGGCAGGTCTCCTGGCGGCACGCGGCCCGCACCGGGCAGCTCCTCACCCGTGAGACGGATGCCCCCGCCGGGCAGGCCCGCGTGCTGGACTGGGCCGACACGCGCGGCCCCACCGAGGCGCGCGTGTCGCAGCTGGCCGGCTGGGTGGAGGCCGCCCGAGTGACCGGCACGCCCTTCGCCCTGCGCGTCCCCGGTCACCCGGGGGCCTTCGGGGCGGGGGAGGCGCACGCGCAGGCGGCCCGCGCGATTCTGGCGCACCTGGACCCCCTGCCCGACCCGCCGAAGGTCGCGCCCGCCTCCACCGACGACCTCCCGGACGCGGGCGCGTGGACGACCACCCTGGCCGCTCTGGCGTTCGCGCTGGCACCACTGGTCCTGCGTCAGCCGCTGCTGATGAGCGTGCTCACGTTCGGGCTGCTGGGGTACACCTTCGCCCGTCTTCGGCGGTCCCTGCCGGCCCCGGGGCTCGCGGTGCTGGCGGGCGCGGCCGTGCTGGGCGGGGCATACCTGAACAGTGTGTACGGCACGCTGCTCGGCGTGGACGCCGGCACGGCCATGCTGGGCCTGCTGCTGGTCCTGAAGGCCGCCGAATCCCGCACCGGCCGGGACGCGCGGCTGCTGATCCTGCTGGGCCTGTTTCAGACCAGTACGCATTTCTTCGCCGGTCAGGGGCCGCTCACGGCGCTGCACACCGTGCTGGCCGCCGCGGGCCTGCTCGGCGCCGCGGCGCGTCTGACCTCGCCCGACGCCGCCTCCGGGCAGCCCGGGCTGCGGGTGGCCGGGCGGATGCTGGCGCTGGCCGTGCCGCTCGCCGCGCTGCTGTTCCTGCTGTTCCCCCGCCCGGACGGCCCGCTGTGGCGCCTTCCGCTGAGCGCCTCGGCGCAGACGGGCCTGGCGAACGAGATCACCGCCGGGGAGTACAGCGCCCTGGCACAGAACGACGCCGTGGCCTTCCGCGCCGATTTCGGCGGCACGCCCCCAGCGCCGGCTGAGCGGTACTGGCGCGGCCCGGTGTACGAGGCGTACGACGGGGTGCGCTGGACCCAGGTGCGCCTGAACGGCCCGAACCCCACGCTCACTCAGACCGGCCCGGCCGTGGGGTACACGCTCACGCTAGAACCGAACGGCACTCCGTGGCTGCCGGCGCTCGACACCCCCGTGGCGGTGCCGGCCGGTGCAGTCCTCACCACCGCTTTCCAGGCGGCCACGCGCCCCACCGGCGCCCGGTCCCGGTACCGCCTGAGCAGCGCGCCCGCCCGGCGAGGCGAACGGGAGGACCCGTTCCGGCTGGACCTGAATCTGCGCCGGCCGGCCGGGGAGAGCCCCCGCGCGGCGCAGTTCGGGGCGTCCTGGGCGGCGCTGCCCGCGCCGGAGCGGGTGCAGGCGGGCCTGGCCTTCCTCCGGCAGGGCGACTTCACCTACACGCTCACGCCGCCCACCCTGCCGGAACGGAACCGCGTGGACGCCTTCCTGTACGGCACCCGCCGCGGCTTCTGCGAGCATTACGCCTCGGCCTTCGCGTTCCTGATGCGCGCGGCTGGCGTGCCGGCGCGGATCGTGGGCGGATACCTGGGCGGGCAGGTGAACCCGGCCGGCAACTACCTGATCGTGCGCCAGCAGGACGCGCACGCCTGGGTGGAAGTCTGGCTGGCCGGACAGGGATGGGTGCGGGTGGATCCCACGGCCGCCATCGCGCCCGCCCGCGTGAACGCGAACGTCGGCACGGCCCTGACCCGCCCGCAGGCGAGCGCCGCGCCGGAACCGACCGCCCTGGCCCGCGCGCGGCTGGGGCTGGACGCCCTGCAGAACCGCTGGAACGACCTGGTCGTCGGGTACGACGGCGAGCAGCAGCGCAGCGCCCTGGCCCGCATCGGCGTGCAGGGCGCCGCCGCGCAGGTGGGCGCGCTGGCGGTGGGCCTGGTGCTGGCAGGCGCGATGGCGCTGTTTTTCCTGCGCCGGCAGACCGCGCCCCGCGACCCCATGCAGCGCACGCTGGACGACCTGACCCGCCGCACCGGGGAACCCCTGGGCCCCGGGGAGACGCTCAGCGCGTACGCGGAGCGGGTGGGGGCCCTGCGCCCGGACATGCGCCCCGGTTTGAGGCAGGTGCGGGACCTGTACCACGCGGCCCGCTACGCCCCGCAGCCGGGCGAGGCGGCCCTGCGCGCCCTGCGGGAGGCGGTGCGAAAGCTCCGCTGACTCCATTCGGGCGGGGACGCTCCGGTAGGATGGGCGGGTGAACGTTCAGCGGCTTCTCCTCTCGTCCGTCGCGGGCCTGTCGTCCGCCCTGATTGCGTACAGCGCGTTTTTCACGGGTGGGAACCTCGCGGGCGTCATGGCGTACCTGCGGCAGCGCGGCGCGGCCCGCCGACTGGAGGCGTCCGGGGCGGACGCCGCGCAGGTGCAGGCGGCCCGGGACCGGCTGCACGACCTGGGCCTGAGCATCGCCGACCCCGCTTACGCCGCGCAGATGATTCCCGTGGCCCTGCTGATCGGCTTGGCGGTGGGCCTGCTGATGTGGTGGCTGTTCGCCGGTCGCGTGAGCGGCGCGGCGCGCCCGGACGTGGAGGAACGCATGGTGCTGCGCCTCGCTCACCGACTTGGGGGGCAGTTCACGCTGACGCAGCTCACGGAGATCAGCCCCCTCAGTGCCGATCAGGCGCACGTGGTGACCGCGCGCATGCTTCAGGAGGGCCACCTGCGCCGCACCGAGGGCGGGTTCACGCTCGCATGAGCGCCTGGACGGCCGATCAGCTCGCGCAGCTGCTGCACGAGGCGAACGCGCATCCCTGGGAGAGCGTGCAGGCGGCCCTGGACGGCATCGAGGGCCAGCCGCACCCGCGCGTGGCGTGGCTCACCACGCACCTGTCCGTCACGAAACGCGAGTACGCCGCCCTGATCGCCGCCGCGGCCGGCGCCCCCACCCCGCCGGACGACGCGGGCCTGAGCGCCCTGATGGCCTGGGAGGTGGAGGCCGTGCGTGCCCTTACCTCCGCGCAGCTGGGCGCCCGCCTCACCCATGCGGGCGCGGACCTGAGCGTCGCGGACCTGATCCGCCTGAACGCCCGGCACACCGCGTGGCACGCCGGGCAGATCGCGGCGCTCAAGCCCCGCACCCGGATGGCCTGAGCGTGCCGGACGACCGCCCGTTCCTCACGCCGCCCAGCGCCGCGGGCCAGGAGGCCGGCGGGGCCAGTCCGGCCCCGCTGTTCGACCTGGCAGTGAACCGAGCGTGGCGCATCGTGCAGACGACCGGCCCGGCTGCCCTGGACGCTTGGCACGCCCGCACGCGGTTCGCGCGCCGGGTGCCGCTCAGCGTGATCCGCGCGCACCTCGCGTCCCGCCCGGCCGAGGGCGAGTGGCACTGGGAGGGCGGGGAGCACGGGGGCTGGGCGCCGGGCCGCTCCCTGTTCCCCTGACCAGCCTCAGCGCATCAGCGTCTGCGCGGCGACCTGCACCGCCCGGGTGATCTCCGCCTGGGGCAGATAGGGGAGACGGGTGTCCTCGGCGGCCAGGAACGCGTTGGCCGGCAGGTGCAGGAACCCGCACGGCACGGCCGCCCGGCCGCTGCGGTGCAGATGGTGCAGCGCGTGGAACATCACGGCGTTGCACACGTACAGGCCCGCGCTGTTGCTGATGCTGCCGGGAACCTCGGCGTCCCGCCACGCCGCCAGGAGGTCCCGCAGCGGAAGGGTGCTCAGGTAGGCGGCCGGCACGGCGGCCCCCTCCTCGCCGGGCGCGCACACGGGCGCGTCCCGGTAGGTCTGCCCGGTGTTGTCCGGAATGGGGAAGTCCATGACGTTCACCGCCACGCGTTCCAGCGTCACCTGCGGCCGGCCCGCTGCGAGCCCCGTGAGCAGCACCGCGCCGGGCTGGAGGCTGTCCAGCAGGGGCGTGAGTGCGGCCGCGGCGCCGCCCGGGTCCACCGGCAGCAGCGCCGCGTGCACCTGCCAGTCCCCCACGGTCAGGCCGTGCAGGGCCTCGGCGGCCTGGGCGCTGGGGTTCACGGGGTGCGTGTGAAACGGCTCGAAACCGGTGAGGAGCAGCGTGGGCATACGGGCCGCAGCATACGCCCACGTTCGCCGGGGCGCGCGCCCGGTATGCTCCCTCCATGCCGGAACTGCCGGAAGTGGAAACCACCCGCCGCAAGATCGAACCGCTGCTCAAGGGCCGCACCATCCTGCGCGTGCAGCACGACGCCCCGCACCGCTACGCGAACACGCACCTCGCGGAGGGCCGGCGCGTGCAGGGCCTGTCCCGTCGCGGCAAGTACCTGCTGCTGCAGCTCGCGGCCGCCGACGCCGCCGAGGACGACCCGCACGACCTGGAATTCATCGTGCACCTGGGCATGACCGGCGGATTCCGGCTGGAGAGCACCCCGCACACCCGCGTGACCCTCACCACCGACGGCGGCGAGCTGTACTTTCACGACCCGCGCCGGTTCGGGAAGATGGCGGTCGTGACGCCCGGCGCGTACGCCGGGATGCCCACCCTGGCCGGCATGGGCCCCGAACCCCTCTCCGACGACTTCCGCGAGGCCGATTTCGTGAAGGCCGCCGCGACCTGCGGCGCGGTGAAGCCCTGGCTGCTGTCCCAGAAGCCGGTGAGCGGCGTGGGGAACATCTACGCCGACGAGGCCCTCTGGGAAGCGAGGATTCACCCCGCGCAGACCCGCCTGAAGCCCGCCGAGGCGAAACGGCTGTACCACGCCATCCGCAGGGTCATGGGGGACGCCGTGAACGCGGGCGGCAGCAGCCTGGGGGACGGGCTGGGCAACTACCGCCAGCACGACGGTGAACCGGGCGGCTTCCAGGACCGCCACCACGCCTACGGCAAGGACGGCACCCCCTGCCCCCGCTGCGGCACGGACATCGCCAAGACGGTGCTCGCGCAGCGCGGCACGCACTACTGCCCGACCTGCCAGGTCCTGCGCCCCTAAACCCATCACCACGAAGAAGGCAGAGGACCAAAGCGGCGCCTCTGCCTTCTTTCTCGCGTCGTCTTAGCCCTGCTGGTGTTCCAGCGCGGCCTTCACGAAGCCCGCGAAGGGCGGGCTGGGCCGCATGGGCCGGCTCTTGAATTCCGGGTGGGCCTGCAACGCCACGAAGTACGGGTGCCCGGGAATCTCGATGCTCTCCACCAGGCCCGCGCCGCGGCCCTCCACCCCCGGGGTCACGCCGCTGATGTTCAGCCCGGCCTGCTTGAGTTCGCCCACGTAGGCGGGGTTCACCTCGAAGCGGTGGCGGTGGCGTTCCTTGACGGTGCCGCCCTGCGGAACGCCGTACAGCTCGGCGATCTTCGTGCCGGCGTTCAGCTGCATGGGCCAGTCGCCCAGGCGCATGGTGCCGCCCATGCCCTCGACTTCCAGCTGTTCGGGCATCAGGTCGATGACCTTGTGCGGGGCGTACTCGTCGAATTCGGCGCTGTTCGCGCCGGCGAGGCCGGCCACGTTGCGGGCGTACTCGATCACGGCGATCTGCATGCCCAGGCAGATGCCCAGGTACGGCACGCCGCGCGTGCGGGCGTACTCGGCCGCCCGGATCTTGCCCTCGATGCCGCGAATCCCGAAGCCGCCCGGAACGAGGATGCCGTCAGCGTCCCCGAGCTGTTTTTCCAGTTCGCCCTCGCCGGCCTCGGCGAGTTCCTCGGCGTTCACCCACTTGATGGTCACGCGGGCGTCGTTGGCGATCCCGGCGTGCGTGAGGGACTCCATCAGGCTCAGGTACGCGTCGGGCATGGCGGTGTACTTCCCGGCGATGGCGATCTTCACCTCGTTCGCGGGCTGCTTGATGGTGCGGACCGCGTGCGTCCACACGCCCAGGTTCGGCAGGGTGCGTTCCAGGCCCAGCAGGTCCTCCACGGCCTTCCCGAGGCCCTGCTCCTCCAGCGCCAGCGGCACCTCGTACACGTGCGCGACGTCGTAGCTGGAAAAGACCCGGTTCTCGCGCACGCTGGTGAACAGCGCGATCTTCTTCGTGATTTCCGGCGGGAGCTTTTCCTTGCTGCGGACCATCACGATGTCCGGCGCGATGCCGTATGAGCGCAGGGCCGCCACGCTGTGCTGCGTGGGCTTGGTCTTGAACTCGTGGCTGGTGCCCAGGTAAGGCACCAGCGTCAGGTGCAGGAACAGGACGTTCTCGTCGCCCTCGTCGAACTTGAACTGCCGGATCGCTTCCAGGAAGGGCAGGGACTCGATGTCGCCCACGGTGCCGCCCACCTCGATCAGCACGATCTCCGCCCCGGCGGTCTCGCCGGCGGCGCGGATGCGGCGCTTGATCTCGTCGGTGACGTGCGGGATGACCTGCACGGTCTGGGAGAGGTAGTCCCCGGCGCGTTCCTTGCGGATCACTTCCTGGTACACCTGCCCGGTGGTGATGTTGCTGCCCGGCGGAATGTCCAGGTCCAGGAAGCGTTCGTAGTTGCCGATGTCCAGGTCCGTCTCGGCGCCCGAGGCGGTCACGAAGCACTCGCCGTGCTCGTAGGGCCGCATGGTGCCCGCGTCGATGTTGATGTAGGGGTCGATCTTGACGGCCGTGACCTTATACCCGCGCGCCCGCAGGAGCGCGCCCAGGGAAGCGCTTGCCACGCCCTTCCCGAGACTGCTGACCACGCCGCCCGTAACGAAGATGTATTTCATGCCTGACCCGAAAGCGCCTGACCCCCGAGCCGGAAACGAGTGGGGCCAAAAACAAAAACCGGGGCGCTTCGGCCTCCGGGATTACAGGATACCACGCCCGCTCACCGATCCGGCTGCGGCACCCACACCACCGCCTCGTCCGCGTCCAGCGGCTCGTAGCGGGGCCACAACCGGTCGTAGGCCTCCGCGGGCAGATGCAGCGCGCCCGGCTCCCGGTTGCGCCGGGCGATGCGCGCCCGCGCCACGTCGGCCGGCACGCTCAGGGCGTACAGGGTCAGGGGAACCCCCAGCGCCGCCGCCTGCGCCCGCAGCGCGTCCCGGTGCCGGCGCGCCCAGAAGCCGTAATCCAGCACGACGTGCAGGCCCAGCGAGGCCGCGCGCGGCCACAGGCGGTCCAGCTCCGCCGTGACGCGGCGGGCCGCCCCGGGAAACTCCTCCGGCCCCAGGTCCGGGCCGTGCAGGGCGACCACCCACTCGTCCGTGTTGAACCGCAGGCCCGGCAGGTCCCGTTCCAGTTGCCGGGCGAAAGTCGTCTTGCCCGCGGCGAGAAAGCCGTGCACTGCGTGGATGTGCCCGGGCGCACTCACCGCGGCCAGAAGTGCCACAGGCCGTACGCGCCCAGCAGCAGGTGCAGCGCGAACTTCGCGCCCAGCCCCGTGAACAGGCCCACCACGGTGCCCCAGGTGGAGGCCAGCGCCTCGTTCACGGGCCGGCGCACCAGCAGCAGTTCCGCCAGGAACGCCCCGGCGGGCGGGCCCAGGAACAGGCCCAGCGGCGGCAGCAGCAGCCCGCCCACGATCCCGCCGGCCAGCGCGCCCCACATCGCCTGCCGGCTCCCGCCGTACTTCCGGGCGCCCCACGCGGACGCGGCATTGTCCACCACCATCGCCAGGACCGTCAGCAGCAGGAAGACCAGCAGGAACAGCCCGTCGGCGCCCCACTGGAAGCCGTCCAGCAACGCGGCCGTGGCCGCCCCCGCGAAGATGATCAGGGTGGCGGGCACCACCGGCAGGAAGGTGGAGCCCAGGCCGACCAGCCACACGATCAGGAACACCCAGAAGGGGAGACTCATACGGCGCAGAGTACGCGGCGCCGGCCCACTAGGTTCCCCACCCAGGGCACAACAGAAACCCCCACCGGGAAGGTGGGGGACTTTGGTTGCAGGGACAGGATTTGAACCTGCGACCTCCGGGTTATGAGCCCGACGAGCTACCAGACTGCTCTACCCTGCGTTACTCTGGTTCCTGTTTTCCGCGTGCCAGAGGCCGTTGGTCTCTTTCGCGCTCAGGAATAGTACCTCGACTTTCCCGGGCTGTCAACTTTGTGTCACGTGCCACCCTGCCCCCACCCGCCCCCGCCCTTACCCTGACCCCATGCCCGACGCCGCGCCCCCCGCGCCCAGCCCCCTGAGCACCCGGAAACTGCGGCACATCGAGGCCTGCCTGCTCCCCGAAAGCCAGTACCAGCACGTCACCACCGGCCTCGAACGCGTGCCCTGGCTGTACCGCGCGCTGCCCGAAACGGACCTGGACGACGTGGACCTCCGCACCACCTTCCTGGGCCGGGCCCTCGCGGCCCCCGTGCTGATCGGCGCGATGACCGGCGGCGCCGAGAAGGCCCGCATCATCAACCGCCACCTCGCCACCGCCGCTGCGCGGCTGGGGATCGGCATGATGCTCGGCTCGCAGCGCGTCATGCTCGAACACCCGGACGCCGCCCCCACCTTCCAGGTCCGCGAGCACGCCCCCGACATCCTGCTCGTGGGCAACCTGGGCGCCGCGCAGTTCCTCCAGGGGTACGGTGCCGCCCAGGCCACCCGCGCCGTGCAGGAGGTAGGCGCCGACGCCCTCGCCATCCACGTCAACCCCCTCCAGGAAGCCCTGCAACCCGGCGGCGACACCCACTGGCAGGGCCTCACCGAACGCCTGAACAGCCTGGTGCCCCACCTGCCCTTCCCGGTCATCCTCAAGGAGGTCGGGCACGGCCTGGACCCCGCCACCATCCACGCCGTGCGCCCCGCCGGGTTCGCCGCGCTGGACGTGGCCGGCGCCGGCGGCACCAGCTGGGCCCGGGTGGAACAGCTCGTGCACCACGGCCAGGTGCTCAGTCCTGACCTGTGCGAACTCGGCCACCCCACTGCCGATGCCCTGCGCGCCGCCCGTCTGGCGGCCCCCGGCACGCCCCTGATCGCCTCCGGCGGCATCCGCACCGGCCTGGACGCCGCCCGCGCCCTCAGTCTGGGCGCCGGGGCGGTCGCGGTCGCCCGGCCCCTCCTGGCCCCCGCCCTGGACAGCGCGGACGCCGTGGAAGCGTGGCTGCGGACCTTCCTTCAGGACCTGCGGGTCGCGCTGTTCGTCGGCGGATTCCCCGACGTGCCCTCCGCGCGCGCGGCGTCCGGCTCGTCCTGAAGCGCCTCCACCACCTCCGGCTCCAGGGAATCCGGCGCGCTCCCTTCCTCCAGCCGGTCCGCCACCACCTCCTCCAGCCGGCCCAGGCGCGTCGTGACCGGGTCCGTCGCCACCAGGAACGCCGCCAGCAGTGTTATGCCGGCCGCCAGCAGGTGCAGCTGCACCGTGTCCAGGTCCAGCGCCGCCAGCCCCGCCGCGGCGCCCGCCGCGAGCAGCATCACCCAGATACTGCGGTCCCGCAGCCGCGCCCGGTGCGTCACGATCAGCGAATTCGCCCGCAGGCCCACCAGCGCGATCAACGCGCCCGCCAGCGGCCACGCGACCCACTGCTGACTCACCGCGTCCTTCTTCGCGTCCACGTCACTGATGCCGTGCCCCAGGCCCACGCCCACCATCACCACCGCCAGCGTGAACGGCAGGTGCCCGTACAGCCACGACAGCATCCGCCCCACCTGCCCCTCCACGTGCGCCGCCAGCAGCGGCAGCGCCCGCGCCTGATCGAAGTACAGCCGCCACAACCCCACCACCGTCAGGATTGCCGCCAGCGCCGGCACGAGGGTCGCCCACGTCAGCGCCTGCTTGCGCCCCCCGGTCACCACCTCCGTCACGATGGCGCCCAGCGCGATGATCTGCAGCAGCCCCACCCGCTCCGGCAGGTGCCCCTCATGCGGCAGCCGCGCATGCGCATGTGCGCGCGTGAACACCGGCGTGAGCACCTCCACGGCCAGCGCTGCCCCCCACAGCCCCAATTGCCCGCCCGAGCCGCCCGGCAACGCCGCCGACGCCAGCCACATCCCGCCCGCCAGCCCCTGCGACCCCGCCAGCCGCCACGGGAACGCCTCGCCCTCCTCCCGCGCCGCATGCAACGACTGCAGCGCCTGCAACACGCGGTTCACGCCGAACGCCAGCGCGAACGCCCGGCCCGTGTCCACCAGATCCCCGCGCAGCGTCAGGGCAATCATGCTCATCGTCACCAGCTGCGCCAGCGTGCCCCACCGATACGCCCGCGACTCGTTCCCATACCGCGAGGCGTACACCGCATTGCTCGCCCACGCCCACCACACCGCCCCGAACAGCAGCGTGAACACCCCCAGCTGCGCCAGCTGCGGTGCGTCCCCCAGCCGCTTCGCCAGCTGATCGAACGCCACCACGAAAATCAGGTCATAGAACAGCTCCAGCCACGTGACCTTCTGCTCCCCATGCCCCCCCTGCTCCTGCGAGGGCGGAACCTGCCCCTCCTGAAGGGTGACGTCGTCCGGCTGGCCGGCCGTCACCTCAGCCGCCCCAGCCCCTTGCGGATCAGCGCGTCCGCACTCGCCTCCGGTTCCGCTGCCACCAGCTCCGACACCAAGGCCCGCACCTGCGCCTCCCGGAACCCCAGCGCCAGCAGCGCCTCCACCGCGTCCCGGCCCGCCGTGCTCGCCACCGGCCGCGCCTTCCCGCCCGCGGCCACGCCCGCCACAGCCAGATGCTCCGGCACCTTGCCCTGCAATTCCAGCACCAGCCGCTCCGCGGTCTTCTTGCCCACCCCGGACACGCTGGACAGCAGCTTCGCGTCCCCGCTCAGCAGCCCCTGCGCCAGCGCCGACACCGGCATCGCCGACAACAGCGCCAGCCCCAGCTTCGGCCCCACCCCGCTCACCCCCGTCAGCAGATCAAACAGTTTCACGCTGTCCGCATCCAGAAACCCGAACAGCAACTGCGCGTCCTCCCGCACCACAAACCGCGTGTTCAGCTCCGCGCTCTCGCCCACCACCAGCTTCGAGAGCGTCCCCGCCGGGCACTGCACCTCATACCCCACGCCGCCCGCCACGACCACGGCACTCTGCTCCCTCACTTCACGCACCACGCCGGACAGGTAAGCAATCACCCGCCGATTCTAAAGGCCCACCCACACGCCCGCCGTGTCCAGCCACCCCAAAGGTCACGCTGCCAGAAGCCACGGTGCTCCAGGCCCTGGCCGGGGAACGTGCGCCGTAACAGTTCAGGCGGACATACGCGGGCGGTGAACCCTCCGCGACAGGTGCCAGGGGAGATCATCAAGTGAGGCAATCCGCGCTTCCCCGCCAGCCTAGACTCGTCCCATGCGACCCGTCCTGCTCGCCCTGCTTATCGCCTCCACAGCGGCCGCACAGACCATCCCAGGCACGCAGGCGGCCACAGCAGTCCAGAAGATGTCCATCAGCCGCAACGCGAAACTCTTCACTGGCCGGACCTGCGCCGCGTGGGGAATCACCACCACTCTCGTCCCAGACGACGTCCCCGACGCCCTTCGCAGGCAGACGACCACCGCCGCCGTGAAGGACATCCTCAACCAGTACGCTTAGGCTGGCGTAAAGGTCACGACCCTGCGCTGGACGGCCGACGGCGGGGTAGAGGTGTACGTGAAAGAGGAAGGCCGTTACCGGCACATCGCCGCCCTGAACGACAGAGGCCGGTGGTACACCGTAACATTCAGCTGCCTGCTCAAGTAACAGATTATCGGAGTTCAGGTTCGTGGTTGCCAAATGGTTGATGTCCTACCCGACCCATCAGCTAGAGGCACGCCGAAGCTGTATGGTGAAAGTCCAGCGCCCATATCGGAAACTCCATACCCCATAGAACTGGAGTATGGGCCGGGCATTGTCCACTTTCGACATCCAGCGGAATCACGAGCGCAAGCATCTAGCACTCGGCTTCCCAGGAATGGCTCATATCTGCCCGCAGACACACAAGAGACAGCTGCGCACTGCGGAAGGCGGCATCATTCACGGCATCACCGTATTGCTGCTTCGCGTTGTTGAGGCTCGTGCCGTCCAGCTCGATGGCGATGACGGCCCGAAAGTCAGGCAGACGGACCACCAGGAAATCCATGTGTTTGTTCCGGAGGCGGGCCTTTGCTCCCTGTTTTTCTCCGTATCGCCGGGTTTTGATGGCGAAGATATCGTTCAGGCGAACATTCGGGAGAACCCTGTAACCTTCCGGCAGGGCCAACTCCAGCACCGTGAAAAACGCCAGCTCACCTCGGTCAGGAAGTACGCTTTTGGTTTGATCGGCAGTGACAGGGGCATGCCCGCAGGAACTGATGTGGCCGGTACGCCCCTAGGAATGGTCAGTAGGGATTACCGCACGAGGTTTTGTTGATGGTAACGAACCTATAGGAGATGATCGAGGCTGCCGCCTGTCCGCCACATGAGACTTGTACTTTCGGGACATAGACCTGGGAGACAATCCTCTACCACGGCTGCGAAACACAAATGTAACCCCCTCACCTTGCGGGCGGGGGGTTACATTTGCCGGAACGTCCCGGCCACTTGAGGGCACCGTCTCTGTCCCTTCAGCGCACCACGATGTTGATGATGCGGCCGGGAACGTAGATTTCTTTGATGACGTCTTTACCTTCGATGTAGCGGGCAACGTCGGGGTTGGCGCGGGCGGCGCTCAGGGCTTCTTCCTGCGTGGCGGTTTTGCTGATGTTCACTTCGCCGCGGACTTTGCCGCTGACCTGCACGCCGATGGTGACGGTGTCGCGGGTGGCGGCCTGTTCGTCCACCTGCGGCCAGGGTTGCGTGTGGACGCTGCCGGATTTGCTCTGCGCGGTCCAGATTTCCTCGGCGATGTGAGGGGCGATGGGGGCCAGCATGCGGTTGAAGATGTCCAGCGCCTCGGTCCAGGCGGGGGTACCGTGCGCGGGGCTGCGTTTGGCTTTGACCAGGGTGTTGGTCAGTTCCATCAGGGCGGCGATGATGGTGTTGAAGCTCAGGCGTTCGAAGTCGCCGCTGATTTTCTTCAGGGTGCTGTGCACGGCGTAGCGCAGGTCGGCTTCGGTGATCTTCTCCTCGGGGCCACTGGTCTTGTCGTCGAAGTACAGGTTCCAGACGCGGGACAGCCATTTGGCGGGGCCGTTGATGCCCTGGGAGTCCCAGGGGCCGCCCAGTTCCCAGGGGGCGATGAACATCAGGAAGGTGCGGACGGTGTCGGCGCCGTACTCGCGGACCAGGTCGTCGGGGTCGACGACGTTGCCGCGGGATTTGCTCATCTTCTCGTTGTCTTCCCCCAGAATCATGCCCTGGTTGCGCAGGCGCGCGAAGGGCTCGTGCTGGGTGGTCAGGCCCATGTCGCGCATGACTTTCGTCCAGAAGCGGCTGTACAGCAGGTGCAGGATGGCGTGCTCGATGCCGCCGGTGTACAGGTCCACGGGCAGCAGGCCGGCCTTGCTGGGGTCGAAGGGGCCTTCGTGGTAGTCGGGGCTCAGGTAGCGGTACATGTACCAGGACGAGTCCACGAAGGTGTCCATGGTGTCCGTGTCGCGTTCGGCGGGGCCGCCGCAGCAGGGGCAGGTGGTGGCCTTCCACGCCTCGTCCAGTTTCAGGGGGCTCTGGCCGGTGGGCGTGAATTCCACGTTCTCGGGCAGTTTCACGGGCAGCTGATCTTCGGGGACGGGCTGCATGCCGCACTTCTCGCAGTGCACGAAGGGGATGGGGGTGCCCCAGTAGCGCTGGCGGGCGAACAGCCAGTCACGCAGGCGGTAGGTGGTCTTGGCAGTGGCGACGCCGCGCGCCTCCAGTCTCTCGATGATGGTGGCGATGCTGGCCTTGCCGCCGGGCAGGCCGTCGAACTCGCCGCTGTTCACGATGACGCCGTCGCCGCTGTAAGGCGCTTCGGCGTCATCGGGCATGGGGTCGGCCCCCTCGGCGCGGATCACCTCGCGGATGGGCAGGCCGAACTTCCGGGCGAACGCGAAGTCGCGCTCGTCGTGGGCGGGAACGGCCATGATGGACCCGGTGCCGTACGTGACCAGCACGTAATCCGCAACCCAGATGGGCAGCTGTTCGCCGCTCAGGGGGTGGGTGGCGTAGCTCCCGGTCCACACGCCGGTCTTCTCGCCTTCCTGCTGGCGTTCCACGTCCGTCTTGCGCCCGGCGGCGGCCACGTACGCCTCGACGGCGCCGCGCTGGGCGTCGGTGGTCAGGGCGGCGACCTTGGCGTGCTCGGGGGCCAGGACCATGAAGGTGGCGCCCATCAGGGTGTCGGGGCGGGTGGTGAACACGGTTTCCGGCCCGGCGGGCGTGGCGAAGGTCACCTCGGCGCCCACGGATTTGCCGATCCAGTTGGTCTGCATCAGCCGGACCTTCTCGGGCATGTCGGTGTGCGTGAAGTCCAGCAGTTCGTCGGCGTAGTCGGTGATCTTCAGGTACCACTGGCTCAGGTTGCGTTTCTCGACGGGCGTGCCGCAGCGTTCGCAGGCGCCGTTCACGACCTGTTCGTTGGCCAGGACCGTCTGGTCTTTCGGGCACCAGTTCACCAGGCCGCCTTTCTTGTACGCCAGGCCGCGCTTGTAGAACTGGATGAAGAACCACTGGTTCCAGCGGTAGTACTCGGGGTCGCTGGTGGCGAACTGCCGGGACCAGTCGATCATGGTGCCCATGCGCCGGAACTGCCCGGTCATGTACTCGATGTTCTTGTACGTCCAGATGGCGGGGTCGGTGCGGTTCTTGATGGCGGCGTTCTCGGCGGGCAGGCCGAACGCGTCGAAGCCCATGGGGAACAGCACGTTGTACCCGCGCATGCGCATCCAGCGGGCCCGGGCGTCCGGGGCGACGTTCGCGTACCAGTGTCCGATGTGCAGGTTCCCGCTGGGGTACGGGAACATGGTCAGGGCGTAGTGCTTCTCGCCGGGGGCGTGCTCGTCGAAGGTGTACAGGCCGCTCTGTTCCCAGGCGTCCTGCCATTTCTGCTCGATGGCGTGCGGGTTGTACCGCTCCGCGCGGGGTTCCTGAATGTCGGGTCTGGTGGATTCGGTGGTCATGGTCGTCACTCCTTGAGAAAGAAAAGCCCCGGCTGACACGCAGCCGGGGACGCACGCACAAGCTGGAGGCTAGGCGAGGCGTCCCCGGGTGAGAAGCGCAGAGCGGATCATGGCTCAGAGTGTACCGGATCACGGCCGGGCGTGCATCCACCGCATGGCGGGGCCCGTACACTGGGGGCACATGCCATCCCGATCCCGCCCGCACTGGCTTCCCCGCCTGCTGACCGGCCTGCTCCTGCTTGTGGGCGTGCTGGCGGGCCTGGTGTACGCCCTGACCGACCACCCGAAACCCGTGCAGGCCGCCGATCTGACCTGCCCCGCCTCGGCCCCCACCCTGAAGGCCGGGCAGGCCGTGAAGGTGCTGAACTGGAACGTGCAGTACCTCGCGGGCCGCGGGTACGTCTTCTTCTACGACACGCTGGCCGGCGACGGCCCCGACACCCGCCCCAGCGCCGAGTCGGTGGCCCGCACGCTGGACGAGGTGGTCGGGGTGATCCGGGAGGAGAACCCGGACCTGATCCTGTTGCAGGAGGTGGACCGGGACAGCGACCGCACCGGCAACGCCGACCAGCTGCAACTGATCCAGGCTGCCCTGGGAGGCGCGTACCCCTGCGCGGCGACCACGTACTACCACCGCGCGACCTTCGTGCCGCACCCGAAGATCATGGGCCGCGTAGGCCTGAGCCTGAGCACCCTCAGCCGCTACCGCCTGGATTCCGCCACCCGGTACGCCCTGCCGCGCATCTGCGGGGACCCGGTCACGGTCGCCTTCAACTTCAAGCGCGCGGTGCTGGGCGTGACCCTGCCCGTGCAGGGGGGCGAGCGGTTGACCGCGTACAGCACGCACATGGACGCCTTCGCGCAGGGCTGCGACACCATGCGCCGGCAGGTTGCGGCCGTGCAGACCCTGCTGGACGGCACGGCCCGGCCCTGGGTGATGGGCGGGGACTTCAACCTGCTCGCCACCCGCGCCGCCTACGACCGCCTGCGGCCCCGCGAGCAGGCGTACTTCAATCCGAACACCGAACTCGCGCCGCTGCTGGACCGTTTCGAGACCTTCCCCAGCCGCGCCCAGGTGGACAGCGGCGACCCGGCGTTCATCACGCACTACCCGAACGACCCGCAGGTGGGCAAGCCCGACCGGACCATCGACTACTTCGTGTACTCCCCGGGCCTGACCCGCCGCGGCGAGCGCGTGCGGCAGGACGACCCGAAGATCAGCGACCATTACGCCCTGGTCACCACCGTTCAGCTGCCGTGAAGGTAAGAAAGGGGCCGGCTGAGTTGCTTCCCGCCGGCCCCAAGCCCTGCCGGTTCAGTGTTCGCCGCGAGCCGTGATGGTCACCAGCGTGTTCCCGTCCAGCCGGTCGGCGACGTACGTGAGCTGCTCGCCGTGGCCGTTCAGCACGGCCGCTTCCTGAATGCCGTCGTCGGGGATGCGGCTCAGGACCGCGTACCCGCCGGCCGTCAGGGCGTCCAGCACGGGGGCCGGCTGCCAGCCGCTCAGCTCGTACTGTTCCACGCGGGTCACGCCGCGCCGCACCTCGCCCCGCACCGTCTGCGAGGCGGGGCAGGTGGCGGTCGCGCCGGCCGGCACGGGTGCCAAGCCCCACACCTGCCCCGGCGTTTCCAGGCAGTAGTCCGCGCGGCTCCAGCGGGCCTCGCGCGACCACAGCACACCCAGCAGCGCCGTGACGGCCAGCAGGGCCGCCAGCAGCGCCCACAGCCACCGCTTCACGCCCTTACTCCTGGCTGGTGATGAACGGCAGGTTCCGGTCGTACTGCGCGCGGTCCAGGCCGTAGCCGTACACGTACGCGTCGGGGATGGTGAACCCCAGGTACTCCACGGGGATCTCCACCTTGCGGCGGCTGGGTTTGCTGAGCAGCGCCGCGATCTTCAGGCTGGCCGGGCCGCGGCCCTGCAGGTAGTGCAGCAGGTAGTTCATGGTGATGCCGGTGTCCACGATGTCCTCCACCAGGATCACGTGCCGGTCGCTGATGGGGAACTGCAGGTCCTTGACGAGCTTCACCTCGCCGCTGCTCTGCTTGGCGTTGCCGTAGCTGCTGGCCTGCAGGAAGTCGATGGTGCACGGCACCCCGAGGGCCCGCACGAGGTCGGTGTGGAACATGAACGCGCCGTTCAGCACGCAGATCAGGTGGGGGTCACGTCCGGCGTAGTCCTGGCGGATCTTCGCGGCGAGTTCCTGAATGCGCGCGCCGATCTGTTCCTGGGTGATCTGAACGGGGCCGTTGCCGGGCGTGAGACTCATAGATCACAAGGCTAACACGCCCCCGAAAGGCCGCCTATACTCCCCCCGTGACCGCGCCCGCCTTCCCACCGCCCCTGGCCCTGGAGCGCGTGCCCGGCGTCCTGGGCCGCATCGTGCATGAGCGCGCCGCCGATTACGCGCACGCCGACCCTGATCCCGGCCCGGCCCGCCCGGCGGCCCGGCGGTTCGAGGCGGCCCTGAGCGGCCCGGCCCTCGCGCTGATCGCGGAGGTGAAACGCGCCAGCCCCAGCCAGGGCGCCATCGCCCCGCTGGACCCGGTGGACGCCGCCCGCGCGTACGAGGCCGGCGGCGCGCACGCCCTGAGCGTCCTGACCGAGCCGCGGCACTTTGACGGCACACTGGACTTCCTGCACCGCATCACCGCCGCTCAGAGCCTGCCGGCGCTGCGCAAGGACTTCGTGGTGCACGCCGCCATGCTGCGCGAGGCCGCCGAGGCCGGCGCGGCCGCCGCCCTGCTGATGGTGAGCGTGCTGGGCGAGGCGACCGGGGCGTACCTGGCGGTGGCCGAGCATCTGGGTCTGGACGCCCTGGTCGAGGTGCACGACGAGGCGGAACTGGACATCGCCCTGGCGACGGAGGCGCGGATCATCGGCGTGAACAACCGTGACCTGAAAACCCTGCACATCGACCTGGACGTGAGTCCCCGCCTGATCGCCCGCGCCCGGGCGGCGGGGTTTACGGGCGTGCTTGTCGCCGAGAGCGGGTACCGCACCCCCGCCGACCTGCGCACCGTGCGCGGGCTGGCGGACGCGGTGCTGGTCGGCACGAGTCTCGCGGCCAGCGGCGACCTCGCCCAGGCCGCCCGCGACCTGATGCGGCCTTGAGCGCCCCAGCAGCCCCACCGGCCACCCTGGCCTTCCTGGGCACCGCCGACAGCAAGGGCGTGCCGCGCTTCTGGTGCGCCTGCCCGGTGTGCCAGGAAGCGCGCCAGGGCGGCGTGAACCGCCGCACCCGCACCAGCCTGCTGCTGCGCGGGGTGGGGGAGAGCGGCCGAGAGGAGGCGGTCCTGCTGGACGCCAGTCAGGACCTGCACGGCCAGCTCGCCCCGCTGGGGCCGCTGGTGCCGGACGCGGCACTCCTCAGCCACGCGCACAACGACCACATCCTGGGCCTCGCGGACCTGCTGGACTACCTGACCTACGCGAAGGGCGCCCTGCCTCTTTACGCCCCCGAGCCGGTCATCCCGGACCTGGAGCGGCGCTTCCACTACGCCTTCCGGCGGCAGGCGCCCGTGCAGCCCGTACCGGCGCAGGGCGTGCCGGCCGCCGGGTTCCGGGTGCGGACCTTCGAGGTGCCGCACGGCGCGAACGGCGTCAGCCACGCCTTCCGCCTGGACCGCCCCGGCTGGGCGGGTGTGGTCATGACCGACGCCCTGGACGTCCCGGACAACGTGGCCCAAATGTGGCTGACCGGCCTGGACCTGCTGGTGCTGGGCACGTCGTTTACCGACGAGTCCGCCCAGCCGCGCACCGGCCGCAGCGTCTATGACGTGCAGGAAGCCCTGGCCGTGCCGTGGGCCCGCGCGGCCCGCCGGGTGGTGCTCACGCACCTGTCGCACGGCGTGGACATCCGGTCCCTGAGCTTGCCCGCGCACTGGCAGGCGGCGCGGGACGGGCTCACCATCCCGCTCTGACGGGCGGACGGGCTGGACAGTCGGGTGCCGGCCCGGCGCGCCGCCCGGAGCACTCGGGTAAACTCGGGAGGCTGCGCGCCGGACGTCACGTCCACCCCGGGGCTTCACGGGCTTTCGCGCGCCACGACTTCAGACATTCATGTCACGCAGGACGCCAATCAGGAGGATCATGACCGACAACACACACGCCGCGCATGCCGGGGCGACCGCACAGCAAGGCAGCGCCTCGGCGTACGAACGCGCCGGGGTGAGCATCGAGGCCGGCCACCGCGCCGTGAACCTCATGAAGGGCGCCGTGGCCCGCACGCACGGCCCCCAGGTGCTGGGCGGAATCGGCGGGTTCGGCGGGCTGTTCCGCCCCGAGTTCACGGGCATGACCGACCCCGTCCTGGTCGCCAGCACCGACGGCGTGGGCACCAAGACCAAGGTCGCCTCCCGCGTCGGCCGTTACGGGGGGCTGGGCGCGGACATCGTGAACCACTGCGTGAACGACATTCTGGTGCAGGGCGCCCGTCCGCTGTTCTTCCTGGACTACGTGGCGATGGGTAAGCTCAGCCCGGAACTCGTCGCGGACGTCGTGACCGGCGCGGCCCAGGCCTGCGAGGCGCTGGGCGTGGCCCTGCTGGGCGGCGAGACCGCCGAGATGCCCGGCGTGTACGTCGAGGGCGAACTGGACATCGTGGGCACCATCGTGGGTGTGGTGGACCGCCCCAAACTCATCGACGGCACGCGCATCCAGGCCGGGGACCGCGTGATCGCCCTGCCCAGCGCCGGCCTGCACACGAACGGCTACTCCCTGGCCCGCATGGCCCTGGACGGCCTGGACTGGAACGAGGCCAGAAGTGACCTGAACGGCGAGCGTCTCGCGGACCTGCTGACTGTCCCGCACCGCGCGTACGTGCCCGCCTTTGACGCCCTGGAAGCGGCCGGGGTGGACGTGCGCGGCATGGCGCACATCACCGGCGGCGGCCTGGTGGACAACCCGCCCCGCGTGTTCCCTGCCGGCATCGGCATGCAGGTGAACACCGCCTCCTGGACCGTCCCGCCCGTCTTCGAGCTGATCGTGAAGCAGGCGCAGGTGGACCGCCACGAGGCCTTCCGTGCCCTGAACATGGGCGTGGGGTTCCTGTTCATCGTGCCGGCCGCGCAGGAGGCTCAGGCCCTGGCCGCCCTGAGCGCCGCCGGGCAGCAGCCCTGGGTGATCGGGGAGATGATCGCCGGACAGGGCGTCACCTTCTCCGGCGGTCAGGGCAGTTGAAACGCCGCCTCGCCCCCTTCGGCTTCACCGCCCCGGATCGCGCCACCGCGACGGAATTCTGGGTGGTGCGCCACGGGGAAAGCACCTGGAACGTGGACGGCCGCTACCAGGGCCAGACGGACGTGCCCCTCAGCCACGTGGGCGTGCTGCAGGCCGCCAGCCTCGCCGAGCGCCTGACGGGTTTGCACTTCGACGCGGTGTACAGCAGTGACCTCGCCCGCGCCATGCAGACCGCCGAGATGGTCACCGAGCGCCTCAGCGGGCACCCGGCGGTGCAGCCCGCCCCGGACCTGCGCGAGATCGACGTCGGGGAACTGTCCGGCCTGACCGTGGCCGACATCCGCCAGCAGTACCCGCAGTACCTTCAGGACCTCTCGGCGGATTCCTGGGGCACCCGCCGGCCCGGCGGGGAGAGCATGGAAGACCTCTTCTCCCGCTGTGGCGTGGCGTTTCACCGCATCCGCGCGCTGCACCCCGGGCACCGGGTGCTGGTGTTCACGCACGGCGGCGTGGTCCGCGTGGCGGTCGGGCTGGCGCTGGGCGGCGTGCCCGCGCATTCCTGGGCGCGTCTGAGCGTCACGAACACCAGCATCACCCGCGTGCTGCTGTCCGAGCAGAGCGGCACCCTGTTGGGCTTCAACGACGACGCGCACCTGGAAAACCTCGCGGAGGCCACCGAGGCCGACGATGTGCTGGGGCAGTCCCCGTGACTGCGCCCGCCGCCTCTTTGCTGGACCGGTACCTCGCCAGCGACCCCCGCGCTCTGGCCCGCGCCCTCACGCTGGCCGAGGCGGGTCTGCCGGCCGCGCGGCCCCTGCTGCGCGCCGCGCGCACCCGAGCGCACCGCGCCACCGTGCTCGGCGTGACCGGCAGCCCTGGCAGCGGCAAGAGCACCCTGACCGGAGCGCTGATCGCCACGCTGCGCGCCGAGGGCAAGCGCGTCGCGGTGCTGGCCGTGGACCCCAGCAGCCCGTACAGCGGCGGCGCGATCCTCGGGGACCGCATCCGCATGCTGCGCCACCACGCCGACCCGGGCGTGTTCGTCCGCTCCCTCGCCACGCGCGGCGCGCTGGGTGGCCTGTCCGCCCGGACCATGCAGGTCCTCGCGCTGCTGGAAGGCGCGGGGTTTGACTGGGTGATCCTGGAAACCGTGGGCGTCGGCCAGTCCGAGGTGGACGTGGCCGCCGTGTGCGACCACACCCTGCTCGTCCTCACGCCGGCCGGCGGGGACGGCGTGCAAGCCTTCAAGGCCGGCATCATGGAGATCGCGGACGTGATCGCCGTGAACAAGGCCGACCTGCCCGGCGCCGACCGCACCGTGCGGGAACTCATGGCCGCGCAGGGCCTCGGCGCCCACGACGAGCACACCTGGTTCGCTCCGATCCGCCGCACCATCGCCAGCCAGGACCAGGGCATGGAGAAACTCGTGGAGGCCGTCCTGAAACACCGCGAGCACCTGGGTGAACCCGGCCTGAACGCCCGCCGCGCCGCCCGCGCCGAGTACGAGGTCCGGTCCCTGGTGCAGGAACGCCTGATGGAACGCGCCCGGGTGCAGAGCCGCGACCTGTACGCCCGCGTCGCCCGCGGGGAACTGGATGCGGACGACGTGGCCGACGCCCTGGTGCAGGGTGACGGCCTGCCCGGCCGCGGCCGCGGGGCCCAGGGGTGAGGGCCCGCACGCTGGCCCCGCTGCTGCTGGCGTTCCTGACCGCGCAGCGCCTCGTGGAACTGCGCCGCGCCCGCGCGAACGAACGCTGGGCACGCGCGCAGGGCGCCGCGGAGTACGGCCGGGCGCATTACCCGCTGTTTTTCGTCCTGCACCCCACCTGGATGCTGTTCACGCTGCTCGAGGGCCGCGCCAGCCGAGGCCGCGTGAACCTGCCCGCCCTGCTGGTGTTCCTCGCCGCGCAGCCGCTGCGCGCCTGGGTGATGCGCAGCCTGGGCCGCTACTGGAACACGAAGATCCTGATCGTGCCCGGCGGGCAGCGCGTCACCGCCGGCCCCTTCCGGTACCTGAAGCACCCCAACTACGCCGTGGTCGCCCTGGAGATCGCCTCGGCGCCGCTGGCGGTGGGCGCGTGGCGCACCGCGCTGGCCTACACCGTCCTGAACGCCGCGCTGCTCCTGCTCGTCCGCATTCCCGCCGAGGAACGGGCCCTGGCGCACTACGCCGCCACGCAGGGCGACCCGGCCGGCCACTGAACGCCCTGCTCCTGGCTCAGTGCAGGCCGTGGGTCCGGGTGTCGCGCCGCTCGAACAGCAGACCCTCGGGCGTGTCGGCCACCTCCAGCACCGGCAGCACCTCCGTGCCCTGAAGTTCCAGGCGGGACCGGCCGCCCGCCCCGGTGCGCTCCACCAGCGCCGCCACGGCCCGCACCCGCACCCCGGAGTGCGCCGCGCGCAGGCACAGGTCCAGTTCCGCCACGCCGTCCGACAGCTGCGTCGTCACGAGGGCCGCGTCCGCCGATCCCGTCAGGGCGTCCACGCCCGAGGCCCGCACGACCGGCAGGCCCCGCCAGGCGCCGAGCTGCTCGGCCACCCCCTCGGCGCCCGGCAGGGGAATCAGCACCCCCACCGGCGGCAGCAGCGCGTCCAGGTGCGCGGCCACCTCCACGACCTCCTCCTGCGGGAGCCGCCGCAGGTGCCCCAGCAGCCCCTCCTCGGAGCTGAGCAGCTGTTTGGTCCGCTGGCGGAAGAGGTGCAGGCCCATAATGCAGTGTAGGGCCGCGTCTGGCACGCCCGCGCGGCGCGTTCCAAGCGCATCGGACGCTCATCGCGCAAGGGGAGTGGGCGGCGCATCTGCACCGGCCCCTGGGCAACCGCGCGCCCCGGGAGTAGGGTAGCGGGCATGTCGGTTCCCCACGCCCACGCGGCCGTGACCAGCGTCTCCCGCCACTCGGCGGCGATTGCCCTCGCCATGACCGCCGGGCACTTCATCAACGACGCCTACGGCGCCATGCTCACCCCCCTGACCCCCGCCCTGCAGAGCAAATTTGGGGTGAGCATCGCCGCCGTGACCCTGCTCTCCAGCGTGTACAGCCTGACCAGCAGCGTCCTTCAGCCCCTGCTGGGCATTCTGGGCGAACGCCTGGACCGCCGGTACGCCGCGGCGCTGGGCCCCCTGCTGACGGGCCTGGGCCTCACCCTGATGGGCTTCGTGCCGTGGTTCGGGGCGCTGATGCTGCTGGTCGCCGTGGCAGGTTTCGGCAGCGGATTCTTCCATCCGGCCGGAGCGGCGTACGTGGCGCAGCACAGCCCCCAGGACAAACGCGGCCTGTGGGCCAGCCTGTTCAGCGCCGGCGGGACCGGCGGCATGGCCCTGGGCCCGGTGTTCGCCGGCGTGGGCCTCACTCACCTCCCGTGGTTCGCCCTGATCGGCGCGGTGATCGCCGCCGTCACGTTCGCGGTCACGCCCAGCGGCACCCAGAAGGCCAGGCGGGTCAGCCTCGCCGAGTACGCCGGGATCTTCAAGGGTCCCCTGGTGTGGCTGTGGGGCATGGCGGTGCTGCGCAGCCTCGCCAGCATGGGGTACAACGCCATGCTGCCCTTCATCCTTCCGCTGCGCGGCTACGGCGCGCGGGAGGTCGGCATCACGCTCGCGGTGTACGCGGTCGCCAGCGCCGCCGGCGGCATCCTCGGCGGGCGGGCCAGCGACCGCTACGGCCGCACCCCGGTCCTGCGCTCCGCCATCCTGACCAGCATTCCCTTCTTCGCGCTGCTGATCCTCAGCCACCCCGGGCAGTGGTGGTTCTACCCCCTGACCTTCCTGGTGGGTGCCGCCGTGAACGCCAGCATCCCGGTCGGCGTGGTCACCGCGCAGGAGTACGCGCCGCAGCACGTCGCGGTCGCCAGCAGCATCATGATGGGCTTCTCCTGGGGCTTCGCGGGCCTGCTGGTGTTCCTGGTCGGCGCGCTCGCCGACGTCACCACCCCCATCATTGCCGCGCTCGCCTCGCTGGCCCTGCTGGTCCCCAGCGCCCTGATCGCCTACCGCCTGCCGGAACCCGGCAAGACCGAGTTCCAGCCCTGAGGCCTCCCATGAACGACCACACCAAAGTCTGGCTCCGCAAATGGCTTCCCGTCATCATGTTCGTGTTCTTCGGCCTGCTCACGCTGGCGCAGCTGTGGCTGGCCGCCAACCCCGGCTGAGGCCACGCGCCCGATCTTTGAATTGCACCCTGCTCGGCTGACCGGGCTCCCCCGGGCGCGTACACTCGTCCGGTGACCCGCAGTTCCGCCCCCACCTCCAAGACCGGCCCCCCGAACCTGAACGCCCTGATGCCCGCGGCGCCCGCAGGAAACCTGCTGCTGCTGCCGCAGGTGGCGCGCGCGGCGCTGTTCGCGGCGCACCCGGGCCCGGCGGTGCTGCTCACCACCCCGGACCGGATCGGCAGTTACGCGTCCGCCGGGGCGCTGGGGGCGCCCGTCAGCGTGAACCCCGGCCTGCGTGACTGGGACGCCAGGCACGAGCACGTCGTGCTGGACGTGAACACCGCTATCGACCTGTTCCCCGCCCGCCCGGAAGACCACGCCCTGAGCCTGAAGGTCGGCGCGAGCTACCCGCGCGAGGCGCTGCTGGCCCGGCTGGAAGCCTTCGGGTACGAGCGGGGCGAGGAACCCGGCTACGAACTGCGCGGCGACACACTGGAACTGCGCCTGACGCCCGGCGCCGGCCTGCCTGCCGAGGCCGAGGAGGACCTGTGGGTGCGCGCCGAGTTCTTCGGGGATGAACTGGACACCCTCCGCACCCTGAGACCCGGCGAGGTGAGCGGCGTGAAGACGCAGGCGTTCACGCTGGAGCCCACCGCCGAGTACCTCACGGAAACGAGGTGGGACGCCACGCGGCTGGACCTGCTGCCCGGGCGGGTGTTCCTGGACTCCCCGGAGTTCTATGCCAGCAGCCTGGGCGTCCTGATCGACACCCTCTGGCCGAAACTGGAGGGCCGGGACGTGACCAGTTTCGGCCGGGCGCCGCTGGACCTCCCGGACCTGGACACCGGCCTGACCGCCCTGCCGTTTTACCGCGCGCGCCTCAGCGACCTGGACCGCGACGTGCAGGAGTGGCGCGGCGCCGGGTACCGCGTGTTCATCCTGGTACGCCACGACCGCACCGCCGCCTACCTGGCGGACAAGCTGCTGAACACCCACGAGATCCCCTGGCTGACCGTGCCGCGCCTTCCGGAAGGCGGCCTGGGCTTCCTGCGCGCCAGCGGCGAGGGCGGCTTCGTCATTCCCGAGTTCAACACGGTCGTCCTGACCGAGGACCTGATCTACGGCTTCCAGGGCGGCAGCGCCCTGCGCGGCAAGAAGCTCACCGGGCGGCCCGTCACGGACGCGCTGGGCCTGCACGTCGGCGACTACCTGATTCACCCGGAGCACGGCATCGGGCAGTTCGAGGGCCTGGAAACCCGCAAGGTGCTGGGCGTCACCCGCGACTACCTGAACCTCCAGTACCGGAACGGCGCGCGCCTGAGCGTGCCCATCGAGCAGCTGCCCGTCCTGCGCCGCCACCCCGGCACCACCGACGATCCGCCGGTGCTGAGCAGCTTCGACAAGAAAGACTGGGCGCGCGCCAAGGAAAAAGCCCGCAAGAACGCCGAGGAAGTCGCCGGGAAGCTCCTCATCCAGTACGCGGCGCGGCAGGTTACGCCCGGCAACGCCTTCCCCCCCAACCCCGAATGGGACGAGCAGGTGGAGAAGAACTTCAAGTTCGACCTCACCAGCGACCAGCGCATCTCCCTGAAAGAAACCCTGCGGGACCTCGAAAAACCCAACCCCGCCGACCGCCTGATCTCGGGCGACGTGGGCTTCGGGAAGACCGAGGTGGCCCTGCGCGCCGCGCACCGCGTCGTCGGGCACGGCAAGCAGGTCGCCATCCTGGTGCCCACCACCCTGCTCGCCGAGCAGCACACCACCACCTTCGTCGAGCGCTTCAAGGACCTGCCCGTGCGTGTGGAGGGCCTGTCGCGCTTCACCACGCCGCAGCAGTCCAAACGCATCCTCGCGGACGTCCGCGCCGGCAAGGTGGACATCTTGATCGGCACGCACCGCCTGCTGTCCGGCGACATCGAGTTCAAGGACCTGGGCCTGATCATCGTGGACGAAGAACACCGCTTCGGGGTGGGCCAGAAAGAAAAGCTCCGCGCGCTGCGCGGCCTGCCCGCCCTCGAAGGCGGCAAGCTGGACCTCCCGGAAGGGCAGAAGGCGGTGGACACCCTGGCCCTGTCCGCCACGCCCATCCCCCGCACGCTGTACATGAGCATGGTCGGCCTGCGCGACATGAGCAGCATCCAGACCCCACCCAAGGGCCGCAAACCCATCCAGACGATCCTGGCGCCCTTCGACCCCAGCACCGTGCGCGACGCGATCATGACCGAGATCGACCGCGGCGGCAAGGTCTTCTACATCCACGACCGCATCGCCAGCATCGGCGCCCGCAGCCTGTACCTGCGCAACCTCGTGCCCGAAGCGCGCATCGGCGTCGCGCACGGCCGCATGAACGAGGAAGAACTCGAGGAGATCATGCTCGGCTTCGAACAGGGCGCCTTCGACGTGCTGCTCGCCACCACCATCGTCGAAACCGGCCTGGACATCCCCGAGGCGAACACCATCCTGATCGAACGCGCCGATCGGCTCGGCCTCGCGCAGCTCTACCAGCTGCGTGGCCGCGTCGGCCGCCGCCAGCAGACCGCGTACGCCTACCTCTTCTACCCCCCACGCATGACCGAGAACGCCCAGCGGCGCCTGTGGGCCATCGCCGACCTCCAGGACCTCGGCAGCGGCCACCTGCTCGCCGAAAAGGACATGGAGATCCGCGGCGTGGGCAACATCCTCGGCGAGGAACAGCACGGGCACGTGCAGGCCGTCAGCATCGACGTGTACACCGAGATGCTCGCCGAGGCCGTCGCCCGCCTCAAGGGCGAGAAACGCGAGGAGCCCGTCAGCATCAGCATCGATCTGCCCGTCAACGCCCGCCTCAGCCCCGAGTACTTCAGCGCCGACGGCCCCGAAAAAGGCGAGGAAGCCCGCATCGCCACCTACGGCCGCCTCAGCGAAGCCCGCACCCTCCAGGCGATCAGCCGCGTGGAACGCGACCTGCGCAAGAAGTACGGCCCGCCCAGCCCCGAAGTGCAGAACTTCATCGACCTCGCCAAACTCCGCCTCACCGCCGCCGCCAAACGCGTGCTGAGCATCGGCGAGACCATGACCCACCTCCAGATCACCTTCGCGTACAAGGCCCTGGACTACGACGCCCCCGGCCTCAAACGCTTCCCCCACCGCACGGAAGTGCAGACCTTCCCGCCCAGCGTGAAACTGGAAAAACGCGGCCTGAAACCCGACGATTACGCCCGCACCCTGATCGATCTGCTCGGCTACTTCGGGTAAGGGGAAAAAGAGGAGGGGATGAAGGGTAAACCGCGCCGGCAGGCCTCATGGTTCAGTCAAGCTGGCCGGCCTGCTGCTGAGCTTTCGTTTCGTTTGAGGGCGGCTAAGCAGCCTTCGGGCTGCACGGCCTGTGTGACTTCCAGGTTCATGCTGCGCTGTGCACCCTCCTGACCGCCGCGACTTGCTCGCCGCCTGCAGGAACACACCGCCAGCGCGGATGGCGGACTCACCGATAACCTCGCTGTCTTTCGGCAGATCGCGCAGCCGCTGTGCCGGTCCGGATCGATCGGTGCATGGGGTAAGTGTTCTTGTTGAGGACCGTCTACCGCAGGTTGAGGACGTGCGTGGAGAGCATCGGCATGCATAGGTTGCAGCCCCTGCTGAAGCCGACGCTACCCTTTCCGAAGAATCTGTTTCTTGCCCCTCGTGCACGCTGGGCTCCGTGGCCCTACATCCATTCGTCCCGCATGACTAGGCCTAACGGGAGCCGCTCGCCGGGCAGGTCCTCCGGCAGGTCCCGCAACACGACTGGAGTGGCGGTCACGTACTGCACGGGGAGGCCTGTGAGCTCACTCACCTGCCGGGTCAGGTCGCAGCCGTTCAGGACGTCCTGCGCGGTAGTGTCGTGGATGGCGTGCGTGTTGCTGATCAACCCCGTGAACCGGAGGCCGGTGGTCAGTTCGATGGCGTGCAGGTGCCCGACCACGCCGTCCACGGTGTTCGTGTCCGGGCGGTAGGCGTTCACGACCAGCAGCAGGTCGTATCCGCGCTGCACGATGTCGCTGGCGAGGGCTGTCAGCGCCCGGGCGCCCACGTTGTCGCCGCCCACGTCCAGGATCACGTCCACGGCCGGGTCGTGCAGCGGTCCGCGCACCTCGGCCGAGATGGCCGGCAGATCGATGGCCGCGCCGTGCCCGGGGGAACTGCTGATTATGCGAATGCTGCGCGCTTCCATCAGGGCCGCCCGTTCACGCGACCGGAAGGAGGGGTTCACCACGTCCAGGTCGGCCAGCGCCACGCGGCGCCCGGCGGCGGCCAGGTGCAGGGCGAGGCTCACGGCCACCTCGGTCTTGCCGCTGCCGGAATGCCCCGCGATGATCCGCACAGTGGACGGCGCGGTCATAGTGTCCTTCCGGGTGGCCCGCGGCGCAGGGCCAGGTGGGGGAGACGGGCTCGGCGGACTTCGGAACCGGGTCGGGTCGTCATGGATGGCCTTCCTTGGGCGCCGCGGCCCGCTCAACCACACATTCGCCTGCGGGTTCCCGGCACTGCCGCCAGCGTAGGAGTGCCGCCGCCTGCGTCTGTCCCTGCCTTTCTGCTCGGCATCAGGTCCGTTCCGACATCGCAGACGGCTAAGATGGGCGTTTCGTGAGCTGGCCTTCATGCGCCCTGTCATGGTCAGCCTTACACTGCCCGCACCATGTCAATTCAGCCGCGCCGCGCGGGCCTGCTGGCCCTCATGACCGTGACCCTGCTCAGCGCCTGCGGACAGCCGCAGCCCGGCCCCAGCTTGACCGTGCAGGGCGGCGCCGGCAAACCCCCCACCGGGCAGAGCACGGCCGCCGCGCGGGTGTTCATGCCCAACCCCCTCCAGACGACCGGAGACCAGACCCTCAGCGACCAGAAGGACAGCGCCGCGGCCGTGCCCGCCAGCGCCTACTACCCGGTCACCCTCACGAACCTGGACGGCAGCGGGTATCTCCGCGGCGACTGGGCGCAGGTGATCACCGAGACCGGCACGCCCGTGTACGGCAGTGGCCCGTTCAACTTCACGCGCGATCAGGACGAGTTCGAGCAGGTCATGGCCTACTACTGGGTGACCGAGGGCCAGAAGTACCTCCAGAGCCTCGGGTTCGGCAGCGAGCTGGGCGCCGTGAACCGCCAGCAGCAGCTCATCAAGGTCAGCCAGCAGGGCATCGACAACAGCTACATGTGGGACAAGCACAACTGGCTGCGCTTCGGGAAGGGCGGCGTGGACGACGCCGAGGACGGCGAGGTGATCCTGCACGAGTACGGGCACGCCATCCACGCCTCGCAGGTGCCGGGCTTCGGGACCAGCGTGGAGGCCGGCGCGATCGGGGAGGCGTTCGGGGACTACTTCGCCATGACCGTCGGGTACGCCGTCTCCCAGCGCGAGGGCGCGCCCATGAACGCCCCGCTGGGCTGCATCATGGACTGGGACGCCACCAGCTACACGACCGCCACGCCCCACTGCCTGCGCCGGGTGGACACCGACCGCCACTACCCGGAGGACCTCACCGGCCGCATTCACACGGACGGCATGATCTGGTCCTGCGCGCTGTTCGATATCTGGACTGCCCTGGGGGCCCGCACCGCCGACCGGATCATCATCAACGCCCAGTTCCGCTTCACGCCCGACACGACCTTCGCGGCCGCCGCGGAGGCCACCGTCGCCACCGCGCAGGACATGTACGGCCGGGCCGCGGCTGGCACGGTCCGCCGCGCCTTCGAGTCCCGCGGCATCCTTTAAGGCTTTCCCGGAGTGTTCCGGCCATCCGGGCCGGGGGGCCGCGCCACAATGCAGGCATGGCGCGCCCCCTGGCCCGACGGCTGCAAGAGGAAGCGACCCGGCGCGGCCTGCGCGCGGGCACGGCCCTCCCGGACGCCCAGGAACTGTTCGAACTGGTGCGCGACTTCCCGTACGCCCGCGCCAGCGCCCATGATCCGGACACCGTCATCCGCGAGTGGCGCGGCACGTGCAGCACCAAGCATGAGCTGCTGGCCGCGCTGTACGCCGAACTGGGCCTGCGCACCACCCTGTACGCCTGCACGCAGGAGATCCGCCTGCCTCCGGGCGCCCCGCCCGAACTGGCCGGCTGGCAGGGCGAAACCGTCATCGACGTGCACAATTACCTCGTGCTGCACGATCCTGGCGGGGACCGCGTGCTGGACGCCACCTGGCCCCTGAGCACCCGCGCCCTGGGGCTGGTGGCGAACGAGTGGGGCCCGGACATGCGGGTGGCCTGCACGCCGCTGGACACCTGGGCGCTGGCCCCCGGGGAGGACGTCGCCGCGTTCAAGGAGGCCCGGCTGCGTGAACGGTACACGCCCGAACAGCGGGCCCGGCGGGACGCCTTTATCCGCGCGGTGGGCGAACTGTTCCTGCGGCCGTAGGCGGCCCGGCGCTCAGCGCAGGTAACCCACGGCAGGCGGGTGCGCGACCTTCAGGTTGAACCGCTCCGCGTAGCGCACGCCGCCCAGGCGCCCCATCTGCGCGTGCATCTCGCGGTAGTGTTCCGGCGTCCAGGTCCACTGGTAGAAGTCGTGATAGTACCGCACCACGCGCTCCCCGGTGTCCAGGGTGTCGGTCACGTCCACCAGCACTTCCGGGTACGGGCTCGCCTGTGAGAAGTACTGGTAGAACCGCACTGGCTCCCGCCACGCCTCCAGGCGCCGCACGTCCTCTCCGCTGGTTACGGTGTCCCCGCCTTCCATGTCCGGGGCGGGGGGCATGGCCTCCGGGGCGCCTGACTCGTTCACGATCTTCGGAATGCGCGCCAGGGTGATCGCGTCGTAGGCGATCTTTGCGGTCATGCGGTGGTCCGGGTGGGGGTGGTCGTCACTCCAGGTGATCACGGCGTTCGGGCGGAACTGTGCGTACAGCCGCGCCAGTTGCAGCGCCTCGGCGCGGCTGCCGGTCATGCGGCTGTCCCCCATGTCGAAGAAGTGATGGAAGGCGCCGATCTGTTCGGCCACCCAGGCGCCGTGCTCGCGGCGCACGCGGGTGACCTCCTCGTGCGTGGCGTCGCCGAACTGGCTGGCAAGTTCTCCCAGTGTGGTCCACACGAGCATCACCTCGTCGCCGCGCGCGGCGTGTTTCGCCAGGGTGGCGGCGCAGCCGATCTCGTCATCCGGGTGGGCAAACACGGCCATGATTCGCATGTGCTCAGCATAGGCGAACACCCCGCCCGGCCGGGGCGTGCCTGTCCTTTGCGGCCGGGCCGGGCGGGGCGAATACTGAACCATGTCCCTGCTCAAGGTGAAGCTGCCCAGTGACCTGGAAATCGCCAGTCAGGCCCCCCTCGTGCCCATCGCGGACATCGCCCGGGCCGCCGGCATTCCCGAGGAGCACCTGGAACCGTACGGCCGCTTCGTCGCCAAGGTGAACGTGAAGGCCCGCGGCGACCTCGCCCGGCAGCCGCGCGGGAAGTACGTGGTCGTCACCGCCGTGACCCCCACGCCCCTCGGGGAGGGCAAGACCGCCACCAGCGTGGGCCTCGCGCAGGGCATCGCGAAGATCGGGAAGAGGAGCATGCTGGCCCTGCGCCAGCCCAGCATGGGCCCCACCTTCGGCATCAAGGGCGGCGCGGCCGGCGCGGGCTACGCGCAGGTGATTCCCATGGAGTCCCTGAACCTGCACCTGACCGGCGACTTCCACGCCGTGACCGCCGCGCACAACCTGCTGGCCGCCATGGTGGACAACCACATCTACCAGGGCAACGCCCTGAACCTGGACCCGCAGACGGTCGCGTGGCGCCGGGTGATGGACGTGAACGACCGCGCCCTGCGCAACGTCATCGTGGGCCTCGGCGAGGCCGCCGACGGCGTCCCCCGCCAAACCGGGTTTGACATCACGGCCGCCAGCGAGGTCATGGTGATCCTGATGCTCGCCACCGGCCTGAAGGACCTCCGCGGGCGCCTGGGCCGCATCGTGGTCGGCTACACCCGCAGCGGCGAGGCCGTGACGGCCGAACAGCTCCGGGCCGCCGGCGCGATGGCGGTCATCCTGAAAGACGCCATCAACCCCAACCTGATGCAGACCCTGGAGCACACCCCGGCCCTGATCCACGCCGGGCCGTTCGGGAACATCGCCACCGGGAACAGCAGCGTGCTCGCCTGCCAGCTCGGCATTCACGCCGCCGAATACCTGATCACCGAGGCCGGCTTCGGCGCGGACATGGGCTTCGAACGCTTCGTGAACGTCAAGTGCCGCGTGTCCGGCATGCAGCCCGACGCGGCCGTGCTGGTCGTCACGGTCCGCGCCCTGAAGATGAACAGCGGACGGCACCGGGTGGTGCCCGGCAGGCCCCTGCCGCCCGCCATGCTGGAGGAGAACCCCGCGGACGTGCTGGCCGGCGCCGACAACCTCCGCGCGCACATCGCGATCGTGCGCAGCGTGGGCGTGTCCCCGGTCGTCGCCATCAACGCCTTCCCCGGCGACCACGACTCCGAGCACGAGGTCATCCGGCAGATCGCCCGCGAGGCCGGCGCCCGCGTGGCCGTGTACCGTGGTGTGGCCGGCGGCGGCGAGGGCGCCCGCGAACTCGCGCAGGCCGTCGTGGAGGCCGCCGACGAACCCCAGGACTTCCGGTACACCTACGACCTGGCCCTGCCCCTCAAGGCCAAGATCGAGGCGGTCGCCACGAAGATCTACGGCGCAGACGGCGTGGACTACACCCCGGAAGCCAGCCGGGCCCTGAAAAACTTCGAGGCGCTCGGGTACGGCGAGTTCCCCGTGGTGATCGCCAAGACGCACCTGAGCATCTCCAGCAACCCCAAACTGCGCGGCGCTCCGAAAGGTTGGCGCCTGCCGGTCCGCGAGGTGCGGCTGGCGGCCGGGGCCGGGTACGTGTACGCCATCTGCGGCGACATGCGCACCATGCCGGGCCTGCCCAGCCACCCCGCCGCCGAGAACATCGACCTGGACGAGGACGGCAACGTGACCGGGCTGTTCTGAACCCGGCCCCGGTCAGCCGGGGAGGTACCGTTCGCGCAGCAGGGCGCGGTGGTGCCGCTCGTGCCCGGCGATCAGGTACGCCAGCGCCCGCACCGTGAACACGCCCCCGTTGGCGGTCACCGTGCGGTCCCACGCGGCCCCGTTCAGGTGCCGCACCAGCTGCACCGATGCGGTCCGCACCGCCCGGAACTCGCCCAGCAGCTCCGGCACGCTCAGGCCGGACACGTCCCACGCCGCTGCCCAGGCCTCGTCGTCGTACCCGGGCAGCGGCGTGCCGTCCCCACGGGCCGCGCGCATCAGGCGGTAGGCGAACACGCGCTCGCTGTCGCAGAGGTGCCCCAGCACCTGCTTCACGGTCCATTTGCCTGGGGCGTAGGAGACGTCGCCCAGGGTCGGCGGCCCGCCGGCCAGCAGCGCCTCCAGGGCGTCCGGGCCACCGGTCAGGGCCGCCAGCAGGTCGTCCGTGCCCACCAGGGCCACGTACCGCGCGTAGTGCGGGGGAAACTCGGTCGCTTCAGGAGGGGTCGCTTGCATGCGCATAGTGTGACGCCCCGCGCCGCCCGGGGGCGGGCGACTACTTCCCGGCGCTCAGCGTGAACCCCGACTTGCGGAACACGAGGTTCACGGCCCGGCCGTCTGCCTTGAACTTCAGCGACAGCGACTGCGTGAACTTCGTGGACGCGATGCATGAGCCCGTGAACTCGTACGTCCGCCCGGCCACCAGCACCGGCAGGTTCGCGTAGTCCTGCCCGCGTTTCACCATGCCGCTCGACTGCACGCTGAACGCCCCCAGCGCCCGGCCGTTCTCCGTGATGTTCAGGAACACCGCCACGCACGGCGAGTCGCCCGCCATGGCGATCACCACCTCACTCGCCTTTGCCGCCCGTGCCCCGCCACTCACGGCCAGGGCGCCTGCCAGCCCGGCCACAGACGCCCACCACGCCCAGCCCCCACGTTGTCCCATGCCCCAGGATGCCACGACCCCCACCCGCCCCGCCCGGCCGTTCCAGGTGCCCGCTGGGGGGGGTGGGGGCATTTCCACTGGGGAATGATGCAGGCATGTCATGTGTGCTGCGGGCCGCCGGAACCGACTTCGACGTGGACGGGTACCTTGCCAGAGTTCAGCTACCGGACATCTTCCGGATTTATAGGAAGGGAACGCGGGACCGGCCCAGCCAGCCGGGGCCCCACGCCTTCAGACCAGCTTTCCCGGGGTGTTGGACGTGGTTCTGGACTTCGGCATCGAGGACCGGGATGTGGGCGCGCAGGCCGACTACTTTCCGCCGGATCTGCTGCGGGCGCTCGGAGACCTCAACATCGGGCTGGTGGTGTCCCGCTACCCACGCTCCGACGCAGAAGACGACGTGCCCGGCCAGGGCACCCTGGCCTGATCCCTGCCCGGCAGGGCCGCCGGTTACGGCTCGGCGTGGGCCGGTTCAGGCTGGGCGGCGTCGCCCTCCGCGGTCACGTGGTCCAGTTCCTCCTCGGTCAGGAGGCGCTGTTGCGGCAGCGTGAAGCTGAAGGTCGCACCGCGGCCCTCCTCGCCCTGCGCGGTGACCTGACCGCCGTGCCGGACGATGATGCGCTTGACGTGCGCGAGCCCCACGCCGTGCCCGTCGAACTCGTCGTGGGTGTGCAGGCGCTGGAACACGTTGAACAGCTTGTGGCGGTACTCCATGTTGAACCCGATGCCGTTGTCCTGCACGTGAATGCGGTGGTCGCCGCCGCAGTCGTCCGCCCAGATGCGGATCTGCGGCCCGCCCTGCGCGTCCCGGGAGTACTTCACGGCGTTCGTGAGCAGGTTCGTGACCACCTGCCGCAGGCTGACCAGGTCCGCCTGCACGGTCGGAAGGGGTTCCACGTTCCAGCGGGTGGGCGGGGCGTCCGGGTCGCGTTCCAGGTCCGCGATGACCTCCTGCACCAGCGTGTTCAGGTTCAGGGCCTGCGGTTTGAGGTCGTGCCGGCCCGTGCGGGCGAAGTCCAGCAGCCCGTCGATCAGGTGGGACATGCGCAGCGCGCCGGTCTGGATGTACTTCAGGTGTTTTTTCGCGTCGGCCGGCAGGTCGTTCACGGTGCGGCGCTCCAGCAGGTCCGCGAAGCTCAGGATGTGCCGCAGCGGCGTGCGCAGGTCGTGACTGATGGAGTAGGCGTACGCCTCGAGTTCCTCGTTCATGTCGCGCAGCTGCGCGGTGCGCTCGCGCACGCGGTCTTCCAGGTGGGCGTTCAGCGCCTGGAGTTCGGCCTCCATGCGCTTGCGTTCGGTGACGTCCTTGCCGGTGGACACGAAGTGCGTGATCTCCCCGGCGTCACTCTGGATGGGCGTGATGGTGCGCTCTTCGTGGTACAGCGTGCCGTCCTTGCGGCGGTTCACGAACTCCCCGCGGTACACCTCGCCGCGCCGGATGGTCGCCCACAGCTGCGCGCGGAAGCCCTCCGGGTGCTCGCCGGACTCCAGCAGGTCCAGAGGCTGCCCGGCCGCTTCCTCCCGCGTGAAACCGCTCACGGCCGTGAAGGCGGCGTTCACGTACTCGATCCGGCCGTCCCGGTCGGTGATGACCACCGGGTCCGCAGACTGCTCGATGGCGCCCGACAGTTTGCTCAGCTCGTGCTGCGCCTGCCGGGCCTCCAGTTCCCGCAGCCGGCGTTCGTGCGCCTGCACGGTCAGGGCGTGACGGTGCAGGTCCACGAACACCTGCACCTTGGCCCGCAGGATCTCCGGCTGGATGGGGGAGTAGATGAAGTCCACCGCGCCGATGCTGTACCCGCCCACCATGTCCGCCTCGGCGCGGTCGTGCGCGGTCACGAAGATGATGGGCGTCTTCTCCGACTGCTTGCGCGCGCGGATCAGGCTGGCCGTCTCGAAGCCGTCCATGTCCGGCATGCGCACGTCCAGCAGGATCACCGCGAAGTCGTCGTTCAGCAGCTGCCGCAGCGCCTCGCGGCCTGAGGCGACCATCACGATCTCCTGCCCGAGCGGTTCCAGGGCCGCGGCCAGGGCCAGGCGTTTGCTGTCCTGGTCGTCCACGATCAGGACCTTGGCGGGCGGAATGACGATGGTGTGCGGCATCAGCCGATCCTCCGGTACAGCTTGTCCGACAGGTTCAGGGTCTCGAAGCGGGGCGCGTGCTCGCTGAACTCCATGCTCTCGTGCAGGCCCAGGCCCAGCACCCCGAACGGCACCAGGCTGTGCCACAGCAGCGCCTTGACCTGCTCCTGGAGGGGCTTGGTGAAGTAGATCAGCACGTTCCGGCACAGGATCAGGTGGAACTCGTTGAAGCTGCTGTCGGTCGCCAGGTTGTGCTGGCCCCAGATGATGTTCTGCCGCAGGTCCGCGCGGACGAGCGCGTGGTCGTACTGCGTGGTGAAGTACTCGCTGAAGTTCGCCGTGCCGCCCGCTTCGCGGTAGTTGCGTTCGTACGCCGCGATCTTCTCCAGCGGGTAGATGCCCTGCCGGGCCGCCTGGAGCGCCGGGGCGTGCATGTCCGTGGCGTACAGCCGCGCGCGGTCCAGCAGCCCGGCCTCGTGCAGCAGGATCGCCAGGGAGTACACCTCCTCACCCGTCGAGCACCCGGCGTGCCACACCCGGATGAACGGGTGCGTGCGCAGCACCGGCAGCACCTGCTCCCGCAGCGCCCGGAAGAAACTCGGGTCGCGGAACATCTCGGTCACGTTGATGCTCAGCGTCTCGCGCAGGCGGGTCATGGCGGCCGGGTCGTGCAGCACCCGGTTCTGCAACTCGCTGATGGTGCCCAGCCCCTCCACCGCCACGGCGTGCTGCACCCGTCTCCGGATGGTGGCGGCCGTGTACTGCCGGAAGTCGTGCCCGGACAGGCGGTACACGCCTTCGAGCAGCAGAGACAGTTCGATGTCCTCCACCGCCTCGGGGGCGTGCGGGGCCAGCGGGCGCGGACTGCTCATCACTTCGACAGCCACACCCGCAGCAGGGACAGGAGCTGCGCGGTGTTCACCGGTTTGCTGATGTAGTCGCTGGCGCCCGACTCGATGGACAGCTCACGGTCGCCGGGCATGGCCTTGGCGGTCAGGGAGATGATCGGCAGCGCCCGGAAGGCCGGGTTGCGGCGGATCAGGCGGGTGGTTTCGTACCCGTCGAGCTCCGGCATCATCACGTCCATCAGGATCAGGTCCAGGTCCGGGTGCTCCTCGAGCGTGCTGATCGCCTCGCGACCGTTCTCGGCGGTCAGGATCTGCACCTGGTGGCGTTCCAGCACGGCCGTCAGCGCGAAGATGTTGCGGATGTCGTCGTCCACGATCAGGATCTTCTTGCCGTGCAGCGCGGGCTCCTGCTGGCGGGCGGCGTCCAGCACCTGCCGCTTGCTTTCCGGCAGGTTGGCCTCCACGCGGTGCAGGAACAGCGTCACCTCGTCCAGCAGCCGTTCGGGCGAGCGGACGTCCTTGAGGATGATGGACTTGGCGGCCTTGCGCAGCTCGGTTTCCTGCGCGCGGGTCAGGTCCTGCGCGGTGTACACGATGATCGGAATGGCGCGGTAGGCGGGCGTGTCGTGCAGTGTCGCCATGAGCTCGAAGCCGCTCATGTCCGGCAGGTGCAGGTCCAGGACCACGCAGTCGAACGCCGTCTGCTCCAACGCGGCCAGCGCCTCGGCGCCGGTGGTCACGGCGGTCGTCTCCACGTCCGTGTCGGCGATCAGGTCCACGATGCTGCCCCGTTGCACCTCGTCGTCCTCCACGATCAGCACGTGCTTCACGCGCCGCGCCAGGAACGCCTCGAGGTTCGTGAACACCTGCGTGAGGTCCTGCCGGTCCCCGGACTTGGTGGTGTGGTCCAGCGCGCCCAGCTTGCGGCTCACGATGCTCGGCTCCTGCCCGCTGATCACGTGCACCGGGATGTGCCGGGTGTGCGGGTCGTGCTTCAGGCGGTCCAGCACCGCCCAGCCGTTCGTGTCCGGCAGCGCCAGATCCAGCGTGACCGCCAGGGGCCGGTACGTCTGCGCCAGGTGCAGCGCCTCGTCCCCGCGGGCGGCCACCAGGCCCATGAAGCCCCGCTCGTGCGCGAGGTCCAGCAGGATCGCGGCGTACGTGGGGTCGTCCTCCACGATCAGCAGCGTCCGGTCGCCGGGCTGCAGGTTCGCGCGGTCGTCCAGCACGCCCGGGGTGGCGTCCGGTTCCTCGGCCGGGAAGGCCAGGGCGGGCGCCGGGGCCGGCGCGCTGACCGGGGTGGCGGGCGTGTTCCAGCTGGTCATCTGGGGCAGCTGGGGTGCCGCGTCGCTCAGTGGGGCGACCGGGGCGGGCGCGCTGTCGGGCTGATACCGCACGGGCAGGAACAGCGTGAAGGTGCTGCCGCGCCCGGGGGTGCTGCTCAGCGTGATCTCGCCGCCCAGAATGCGCGCCAGTTCCCGGCTGATCGCCAGTCCCAGGCCGGTGCCGCCGTACTTGCGGCTGGTGGAGCCGTCGGCCTGCTGGAACGCCTCGAAGATCAGGCGCTGCTTGTCCTCGGGAATGCCGATGCCGGTGTCGGTGACGCGGAAGGCGACCACGTGCCCGGCGCGGTTCAGGACGTGCTGGTCCGGGCTCCAGCCCTGCTGGGCGGGCGCGACCTGCAGCGTCACGCTGCCCTGCTCCGTGAACTTGAACGCGTTGGACAGCAGGTTTTTCAGGATCTGCATCAGGCGCGTGTCGTCGGTCAGGATGGTGCGCGGCAGCGCCGGGTCGAAGTCCAGTTCCAGGCCCACGCCCTTGTCGGCCGCCAGCGGGCTGAAGGTCGTCTCGACCGCCTCGCGGATGTGCGTGAAGGGCACGTTGGTGGGGTCGGCGCTGACGGTGCCGGACTCGATCTTGCTGAGGTCCAGGATGTCGTTGATGAGGTTCAGCAGGTCGTTGCCGGCACCGTAGATGGTCTTGGCGTACATCTTCTGCTGGTCGGTCATGTTCCCTTCCGGGTTGTCGCGCAGCTGGTTGGCGAGCAGCAGCAGGCTGTTCAGCGGCGTGCGCAGCTCGTGGCTCATATTTGCCAGGAATTCGCTCTTGTACTTGCTGGTCAGCGCGAGCTGCGCGGCCTTTTCCTCCAGGGCGTGGCGGGCGGCCTCGACCTGCTGGTTCTTGTGCTCGACCTCGCGGTTCTGGTCGGCGAGCAGGCGGGCTTTTTCCTCCAGTTCCTCGTTCGTCTGCCGCAGTTCTTCCTGCTGGCTCTGGAGTTCCTGCGCCATGCTCTGCGACTGCCGCAGCAGCGTCTCGGTGCGCATGGTCGCCTGAATGGTGTTCAGCACGATGCCCACCGACTCCGTGAACTGTTCCAGGAAGCTCATGTGCGTGGCGCTGAAGCGCTCGAAGGACGCCAGTTCGATCACGGCCTTCGTCTGGCCCTCGAACACCACCGGCAGCACCACGATGGTGGTGGGCGTGGCCGCGCCCAGACCGCTGTTGATCTGCACGTAGTCGGTGGGCACGTCCGTCAGCACGATGGGTTCCTGCTCCAGCGCCGCCTGCCCGACCAGGCCCTCACCCAGCCTGAAGCGGTTGCCCAGACCCTTGCGCTCCCGGTAGGCGTAACTGGCCTGGAGTTGCAGTGCGGGCGGGCTGGCCTCCTCGTCCAGGGTGTAGAACACGCCGTGCTTGGCGCGCACCAGCGGCGCGAGTTCCGAGAGGATCAGGCGGCTCACGGTCAGCAGGTCGCGCTGGCCCTGGAGCATCCCGGTGAACTTCGCCAGGTTAGTCTTCAGCCAGTCCTGCTCGGTGTTCTTCTCGGTGGTCTCGCGCAGGTTCACGATCATCTCGTTGATGTTGTTCTTCAGCGCGTCCAGCTCCCCGCTGGCCTCCACGGAGATGCTGCGGGTCAGGTCGCCCTTGGTCACGGCGGTCGCCACCTCGGCGATGGCGCGCACCTGCGTGGTCAGGTTGGCGGCCAGGCCGTTCACGTTGTCGGTCAAGTCCTTCCAGGTGCCGCTGGCGCCGGGCACGTTCGCCTGGCCGCCCAGTTTCCCTTCGGTGCCCACCTCGCGCGCCACGGTGGTCACCTGCTGCGCGAACGTGGCCAGCGTGTCGATCATGGAGTTGATCGTCTCGGCCAGTTCGGCGATCTCGCCCTGGGCCTTCACGTTCAGCTTGCGGTTCAGTTCCCCGCCGGCGACGGCCGTCACGACCCGCGCGATGCCGCGCACCTGATCGGTGAGGTTGTTCGCCATGCTGTTCACGTTGTCGGTCAGGTCCTTCCAGGTCCCGCCGACGCCGGCCACCTGCGCCTGGCCGCCCAGCTTCCCTTCGGTGCCCACCTCGCGCGCCACACGCGTGACTTCCCCGGCGAAGGCGTTCAGCTGGTCCACCATCACGTTGATGGTGTTCTTCAGGTCCAGCAGCTCACCCTTGACGTCCACGGTGATCTTCTTCGACAGGTCCCCGTTCGCTACCGCGGTCGTGACGAACGCGATGTTGCGTACCTGATCGGTGAGGTTGTTCGCCATGGAGTTCACGTTGTCGGTCAGGTCCTTCCAGGTGCCGCCCACACCGCGCACGTCGGCCTGCCCGCCCAGACGCCCTTCGGTGCCCACCTCGCGCGCCACGCGGGTCACTTCCCCCGCGAAGGCATTGAGCTGGTCCACCATGGTGTTGATGGTGTTCTTCAGATCCAGGATCTCCCCGCGGGCGTCCACCGTGATCTTCTTGCTCAGGTCCCCGTTCGCCACCGCGGTGGTCACATCCGCGATGTTGCGCACCTGACCGGTCAGGTTGTTCGCCATGGAGTTCACGTTGTCGGTCAGGTCCTTCCAGGTCCCTGCGACGCCACGCACGTCCGCCTGCCCGCCCAGCTGGCCCTCGGTGCCCACCTCGCGCGCCACGCGGGTCACTTCCCCGGCAAAGGCGTTGAGCTGGTCCACCATGATGTTGATGGTGTTCTTCAGCTCCAGGATCTCGCCCTGCGCGGCCACGGTGATCTTCTTGCTCAGGTCCCCGTTCGCCACCGCGGTGGTCACCTCGGCGATGTTGCGCACCTGACCAGTCAGGTTGTTCGCCATGAAGTTCACGTTGTCCGTGAGGTCCTTCCAGGTGCCGCCCACGCCGCGCACGTCGGCCTGCCCGCCCAGGCGCCCTTCGGTGCCCACCTCGCGCGCCACACGGGTCACTTCCTCCGCGAAGGCGTTGAGCTGGTCCACCATGGTGTTGATGGTGTTCTTCAGGTCCAGGATCTCCCCGCGGGCGTCCACGGTGATCTTGCGGCTCAGGTCCCCGTTCGCCACGGCGGTGGTCACGTCCGCGATGTTGCGCACCTGACCGGTCAGGTTGTTCGCCATGGAGTTCACGTTCTCGGTGAGGTCACGCCAGACGCCGCCCACGCCTTCCACCTGCGCCTGCCCGCCCAGTTTGCCTTCTGTCCCCACCTCGCGGGCCACGCGCGTCACCTCGGACGCGAAGGCGTTGAGCTGCGCGACCATGGTGTTCACGGTCGTCACGATCTGCAGGAACTGCCCCTGCATCGGCTGGCCGTTCACCTCGGTCGCCATGGTCTGCGACAGGTCCCCGTGCGCCACGGCCGTCACCACGCGCGTCATCTCGGTGGTGGGCCACACCAAGTCGTCCACCAGTTCGTTCACGCCCTCGATCAGGGCCGCCCAGCTGCCGGTGGTGGTGCCCAGCGGGATGCGCTGCTTGACGTTCCCTTCCTTGCCGACCGTGCGGCCCACCCGCGCGGCGTCCTGCGCGATGCGGGCGGATTCCTCCACGACCTCGTTGAAGGTGTCGGCGATCTTGCCTCCCACGCCCTCCCAGGTGACGGGCAGGCGCACGCTGAAATCGCCGCGCCGGTACCCGTTCAGGGCCTGGAGCAGCAGCTGGGGATCGAAGGTTTCGGGATAGGCGGGGGCGGTCACAGCGCGCTCCCGGTCAGGCCGGTGCGGAACGGGCAGTCAAGGGGCGTCACAACCGAGCCAGAATAGCGATCACGGCGACCTCAATCCATGCGCCGAGTTCTCGCGTCCCGAACCCTGGTCCCGGGCCCCCAACCAGCTTTCGGGCGTCCAGAACAACGATTTTTCGGGTTACCCCTGGTGAGCGCCACCTTCAGCAGCCCCCATCTGCCCTTAAGTCTTCATAAAGAAATGGGGTGGAGCCGGGGGAGGGCGGGCCTCAGCTCAGCAGGCGCAGCGTGAGCGGGTAGCGGTACGGCTCGCCGCGGCTCACGCTCACGGCCGCCAGCACCATGAACACCAGCGGCACTACGTTCAGCACCAGCAGCAGTGGCAGCACCAGTCCCAGGAACACCCCGAAGGTCCCCACGAGCGCCACGCCCCCCGCCTCCGGGCGGCCCAGCATGGACCCCGCCACGCCGCCCAGCAGCCCCAGGGCGAACAGCCCGAACAGCAGCACCCCCAGCGCCAGGTTGTACAGCCACACGCTGATCTGGAAGTTCACGGCCTCCTTGCCCTGCTCGTCCAGCATGCGACTGCGGTCCCGGAACAGCAGCCACGCGGCCACCGGCCCGATCAATGCGCCCGCCCCGGGAATCAGCAGGCCCAGCAGCGGCGACAGGTGCACGGCCAGGGCCGGCGTCCGCTCGGGTTCCGGCAGGGTGACGGGCAGGAAGGCGCGGGTCGCGGTCATGCTTGACAGTACGGGCCGGCCCCACCTACAGTTCCCCGGATGACCGGGAACCCCCGCTACCGCCCGGCGAACAGCGCCCAGAAAGCCCAGCAGGCCGCCCGGGACCGCCTGCCCATCCAGGCCGGCATCCAGCCCGCCCAGCCGGTCGCCGGGAACGTCGTGGAACTGTACAGCGACGGCGCCTGCGACACCACCAAGGGGCACGGCGGCTGGGCCACCATCCTGAAAAGCGGCGACCGGGAACTGGTGCTCAGCGGCAACGAGGAAGGCACCACCAACAACCGCATGGAACTCCGCGGCCTGCTCGAGGGCCTCAAGGTCCTCAAGCGGCCCTGCCAGGTACGCGTGATCACGGACAGCCAGTACCTGCGCAAGGCCTTCACCGACGGCTGGATTCTGAAATGGCAGCGCAACGGCTGGAAAACTGCCGGCGGCGACCCCGTGAAAAACCGCGAACTGTGGGAGGAACTGATCGCGCAGGCCCAGATTCACGCGCTGACTTTCCTGTGGGTCAAGGGCCACGCCGGGCACGGCGAGAACGAACGCGTGGACGAACTGGCCGTGCAGGAACGCAAGAAACTGCGCTGAACCGCACGGGCGGCCGGGTACACTGGCCCATGGCACCCCGGCGCCCCCTGATGCCCCTGATGGTTCTCCTGACCGCCGCGGCCGCGCGGGCCGGCGGCCTGGACGCGCCGCCCCCGGTCCCGCCTCCCACCGACCCCGCCCCGGTGCGCTCGGTGGCCGCCGGGACGGACGGCGCGGGCCGCTTCGTGGTCGCCTGGGTTTCCCGGGACCGGGACCTGCCGGAGGGGGGCGGGGACCATCTGCACGCTGCCCGCTGGGACGACACCCGCTGGACCCCGCTGGGGGACGTGGTGAACGAGAAACCCGCCTACAACGCCGCGCAGCCGCACGTGCACGCCGGCCCGGACGGCAGCGTGTGGCTGGACTGGGAGGAAGGCACCGGGCTCGCGCACATCGATTCCTTCCTGATGTCCAACTGGACCGGGGCGCGCTGGACCAGTGCCAGCCCGTACGCCCTGCGCCGCAACCTCTCGGACGCTGGGCGCTCCCGCTCCCTGGCCCTCAGCGCCGCCAACACCCCGCTGGTCGGCTGGACCGACATCGGCACCGGGACGCGCAGCGCCTACCCCAGCGTCGTCTCCCTGTGGCGTTGGCAGGGCAGCGGGTGGCAGACCACGCCCTACGCGAACCTGAACGTGCAGACGCCCGCCTTCATGCCCAGCGTCGCGCAGACCGGCGGCCGGACCTTCATGTCGTTCGTGGAGGGCCCCACCACCCGCTCGGACCTGTGGGTGCGCGAGTGGACGCCCGCCGGGTGGCGCACCCTGGGCGGCCGCGTGAACCGCCGCGCCCGCACGTACCTGTTCAAACCCCAGCTGCTCGTGGACCCGCAGGGCCGCCTGACCCTCGCGTGGCTGGAGGACGCCGGCGGCCAGGACGCCCTGTACGTCAGCCGCTGGGACGGCGCCCGCTGGCAGCCGCTCGGCGCCGGGCCCGCCAGCACGCCCGGGCGGCACGCGTCCTCGCACGCGCTGGGCTTCGGGCCGGACGGGCAGCCGGTCACCGCCTGGAACGAGGGCCCCGACGGCAGCCGCAGCGTGCGTGCCGCCCGCTGGGACGGCGCCCGCTGGCTCCCCCTGGGCGGCACCCTGAACCGCGACCCTAGCGCGGATACCGACCACGCGAGCCTCGCCGCCGGGCCGCGCGGCGTGCTGGTCGCTTGGCGGGAACTCAGCGCTGGCCGCTGGACCGTGCAGACCCGCCGGGTGCAGTAGTCCCCGTGCGCCATTGTGCGTATCGCGCGGTGCGGGCGGCGCGCCTACGCTGAACCGATGACGACTCCCCAACCGGCCCCCGCGCCGGACGCCGGGCACTGGCGCACCTTCCTGTGGCTGTGGGGCTCCCAGGCCCTGAGCGTGCTGGGGGGTGGCCTGACCGGCTTCGCCCTGAACATCTACCTCACGCAGACGCGCTTCCCGCTGGACTCCCAGCGGGCCGAACTGGCCCAGGCGCTGTCCCTGACCGCGCTCGGCTGGACGCTCGCGGCCCTGGCGGGCGGCCCGCTGGCCGGCGCGCTCGCCGACCGCTGGAACCGCCGGCGCATGATGCTCACCTGCGACCTCCTCAGCGCCGTACTGCTGCTCGCCCTGACCGCCGTGATCGTGCTGTCCACCCCGCCCGTGTGGCTGCTGGTGGTGTTCACGGTCCTGCAGGGCCTGGTGGGCACCTTCCACTCCTCGGCCTTCGACACCAGTTACTCCGCGCTGGTTCCGCGCGACCGGCTGCCCCGCGCGAACGGCATGATGCAGACCATCTGGAGTCTCTCCGGCCTGCTCAGCCCCGCCCTGGCGGCCCTGCTGATCGGCCTGCCCGCCCTGGCCCGCCGCGGCGACCCGGGCGGCCTGACCGCCTGGCTGGCCGGCTGGACCGACGGCGTGCCGCTGGCCCTGCTGCTGGACGCCGGGTCGTTCGTGATCGCCGCGGCGGTCGTGTGGCGCCTGAGCCTGCCCAACCCGCCTCGCGCGGACCTGAATGCCGCGCGGCGCCCCAGCCTGCTGGCCGACATGACCTTCGGCTGGACGTACATCCTCGCCCGGCGGCCCCTGCTGAACCTGCTGCTGACCTTCGCGGTGGTGAACCTGATGACCAGCGCCCTGGGCGTGCTGCACCCCCTGCTGGTGCGCTTCACGCTGGCCGGGGACCTGAGGGCGCACGGCATCGGCACCGAGACGGCCCTGGCGACCCTGTGGACCGCCATGAGCGCCGGCGGCCTGATCGGCGGCCTGCTGGTCAGCACGACCGGCGGCCTGAAACGCCGCCGGGTGCTGGGCGTGCTGGGCCCCATGGTGCTGGCCGGCGCCCTGCATGCCCTGAGCGGCGTGGCCGGCACCCTCACCCTGACCGCGCTGTGCATCGCCGGCTTCGGGATCATGACGCCCATCATGAACGCGCACTCGCAGAGCATCTGGCAGTCGCAGGTGCCCACCCACATGCAGGGCCGGGTGTTCAGCGTCCGGCGTCTGATCGCGCAGTTCACCTCGCCGCTCTCCACCGCCGCCGCCGGGCTGCTGGCCGCCACGTACTCCCCGGGCGCCCTGCTGCTGTGGACGGGCGTGGTCATGCTGATCGTGTCGGCCGCGCAGCTGCTCAACCCGGTGCTGCGCCGCCTGGACGACCCCGCCGAGCCCGCCCCCGCGCCCGGCGACGCCCGCCCCGCCATGACGCCGTAGGCTGAGGCGTGGCCCGCAAGAAGAAAGCGAAACCCAAGGACCAGGACGCCCCACCGGTCATCCGCAGCACCCTGCACCTCGTGCTGGCCGGCCGCAAACCCGCCCGGCACCGCCGACGGGACGAGAAACGCGCCGCGCAGAAACTCCGGCGCGACCTGGACCAGGACTGAACAGGGGAGAGCCCGGGCGAATGGCCCGGGCTCCCTGCCTGACCGCGGGTTACGCCTGCCGGTCCGCCGTCTGGTTCTCCTGGCGGTCCAGCCACCCGGCCAGCCAGGGCAGTTTCACCTGCACCTTTGCCCGCAGGCCGCCCCAGTAGCGCCGGGACCAGCCGTCCAGGTTCCGCTGCTTGCCGCGCGCGACCGCCATGGCACCCTCGGGCACGTCGTCGTGCACGGCGCTGCCGGCCGCGATGAACGCCGCGTCGCCCACCACGCGCGGCGCGATGATGGTGCTGTTGCTGCCCACGAACACCCCGGCGCCCAGCCGGGACGGGTGCTTGTTCACCCCGTCGAAGTTCGCCACGATGGTGCCCGCCCCAATGTTCGACTCCGCGCCGATGCTCACGTCGCCCAGGTACGCGAGGTGTCCGGCCTTCACGCCAGCGTCCAGGCGGGCGTTTTTCGTCTCCACGAAGTTCCCGATGTGCACGCCCTCACCCAGGTCCGTGCCGGGCCGCAGGCGCGCGAAGGGCCCCACGTCCGCCCCGGCGCCCACCGAGGCGCCCTCCAGCACACTGTGCGCCTTGACGACGACCCGTTCGGCGAGCACGCTGTCCGTCACGACGCTGTACGCGCCCACGGTCACGCCGTCCGCCACCCGCGTCTGCCCGCGCAGGATCACGCCCGGCTCGATCACCACGTCACGGCCGAGCTGCACGGTGTCCTCGATGAACACCGTCTCCGGCGCGGGAATGCTCACGCCGGCCCGCATGTGCGCCTCGTTGATGCGCCGCTGCACGATACGCTCCAGTTCCGCCAGCCCCAGCCGGTCGTTCGCGCCGAGCACCTCGTCCGCGTCGTCCAGCTTGAACGCGGCGGCCTTCGCGCCCTCCGAGCGGTACAGGCCCAGGAGGTCCGTGAGGTAGTACTCGCCGGCGCGGTTCTCGTTCGTGATGCGCTGCGCCAGTCCGAACGCCCGGGCGTCCATGACGTACACGCCACTGTTGAACTCCCGCACGGCGGCTTCCTCGGGCGTGGCGTCCTTCTGCTCCACGATGCGCTCCACGCCACCCGCCGCACCCCGGATGATCCGGCCGTAGCCGGTCGCGTCCTCCAGCTCGCCGCTCAGGATCGTGAACGCACTCGCTTCCTGGCGGTGGTCGGCGATCAGGGCGGCCAGGGTGCCAGTGCGCAGCAGCGGCGTGTCGCCGTACAGCACCAGGATGTCCGCGTCCCCGTGAGAACCCAGCGCCGCGGCGCCCTGCAGGAAGGCGTGCCCGGTTCCCAACTGCTGCTCCTGCCGGGCAAAGCGCACGCCGCTGCCGGCCAGTTCCTGCTCCACCCGCTCGGCGCCGTGCCCGGTGACCACCACGATCTCCCGCGCGCCCAGCTCCCGGGCGGCCTTCACCGCCCAACTCACCATGGGCCGGCCCGCCACGCGGTGCAGCACCTTCGGCAGGGCGGACTTCATGCGGGTGCCCTGACCCGCCGCGAGAATCACCACGTCCAGCGGACGGTTCTGTTCAGTCATTCGTGTCACCGCCGCCCAGTGTACCCGCCGCGCGCCCCGCAGGCGCGCGGCAACTGAAAAATGACCTTCCGAAGAAGGCCATTCAGGGTGCAGGCGGCGGCGGGGTCACGCGGTGCCGGGGGTGGCGCGGTCCGTGACCAGCGGCGCCGGGTCCACGCGCGAGGCCGCCACGCGGCGCAGCTTCGCCAGCTGAATCAGGCTCACCACGATCAGCACGATGCTGATCAGGTGCGTCTCGGTCAGCAGGCCGATCCCGGGCGCGTCCAGGCCCTGGTTCAGGTACACCTTCGGCAGCAGCGGGTTGAGGCGGAAGGTCTCCTCCCAGCCGGCGCGCAGGATCGAGTACCACAGCCAGAACTGCCAGAACGCCCACCCGGGCTTGCGGGACCGCAACCAGAAGTACGCGGCGACCGCCAGGATGATCCCGATGATCACGCCGTACAGCTGCGTGAAGTGCACGGGCGCGGTCATCACGGCCTGCCCGCCGATCTGCTGGCAGTACTGCGAGAGGTCCATATCGGGGTTCGCGGCCTTGATGCACGCACCCTCGTGGAACGCACGGGCGCTGTCCGGCCAGCGGAACCCGATGGGCCAGCCGGTCACGCGGCCCACGGTGTCCGTGCCGTTCATGATGTTCCCCAGCCGCCCGCCGATGATCCCGAACGCCACGCCCGGCACCGCCAGGTCGGCGTACTCGAAGAAGTTCATCTTGTACTTCCGGGCGTAGTACAGCATGACCAGAATGCCGCCGATCAGGCCGCCGTGAATGCTGATGCCGCCGCCGCGGATGTTGATGATGTCCAGCAGCACCTTCGGGAAGGGCGTGCCCTCGAACTGGTGCCAGGAGGTCGCCACGAACACGGCCCGCGCGCCGATCACGCCCCAGACCATCATCCAGGTGATCATGTCGCTGAAGCGGTCCACGTCCAGGCCCCGCTGCCGCGCCATGCGCAGCGCCAGCCAGATTCCGGCCGCGACTCCCAGCGTGATCAGCACGCCGTACCAGGCGATGGTAAACCCACCGATATTCAGGAAAACAGGATTCATAACGTCCGGGCCAGTCTACCCGCTTCCCGGCCCCCCCCGCGCCGGACGCTGCGGCCAACGCGGGGCTTTGCCCAGGCAAAGCAGACCGGCCCGCGCCAGCACGGCACGGACCGGTGTCCAGGGAAGCACTCATGGGGTCAGGGCGGACTCCTCCGGCTCGGGCAGCGGCTGCACGCGGAAGATGCGCGAGAGCAGCACGCCCAGCTCGTACAGCACGTACAGCGGCACCGCCACCAGCAGCATGCTGCCCGGGTCCGGCGTGGGTGTGAGCACCGCCGCGAACACCATGATCGCCACCAGCGCGATTCGCCAGCCGCGGCGCAGCAGTTCGTGGTTCACCAGCCCGATCCGGGTCAGGATCACCGTCAGGATCGGCAGCTCGAACGCCAGTCCGAACGCCACCAGGAACGTGGTCACCGTGCCGATGTAACTGCCTAGGCTCTGGTTCAGTTCCACCGCGCCGCCCATGAAGTCCGCCATGAAGCGCACCATGGTGGGCAGCACCAGCCGGTACCCGAACACGATGCCCAGCACGAACGCCACCCCGGCCCCCACCACGAACGGCAGCGCCCAGCGCCGCTCCTGCGGGTACAGGCCCGGCGCGATGAACGCCCACACCTGCCACAGAATGAAGGGCAGCGCCAGCGCCAGCCCCGCCCAGAACGAGAGGTTCAGGCTCAGCATGAACTGCTCGGTCAGGTGCAGCGTCACCAGCTGCACCTTGCCGTCCTGGTACGCCTGCGAGTAGGTGAGCGGCACCTTGATCAGTTCGATCAGTCCCATGCGGAACTGAAAGGCCACCACCATGCCCAGCGCCAGGAAAATCAGCGCGAAGATGATGCGCCGCCGCAGTTCCTCCAGGTGATCGAACAGCGGCGCGCTCTGTAGTTCCGGGGTGGAGGTTCGGGTCATGCGGCAGGCTTCCTTCTAGACGCGGAATGCACGCGGCCGCTCAGCGGCGCTCGGTGGTCTGCGTGGTGTGGGTGTGCGTGGTCACCGGCTGCCCGGTCACCGGGTCCAGCTGCCGGGAGGCGACGTCCGTGACCTCGGTGGTCTTGGTGCTGCCGTCCGCATGGACTTCCTTCTTGAACTCGCGGATGCCCTGACCCGCGCCCTTCATCAGTTCCGGGAGTTTCTTCGCGCCGAACAGCAGCGCAATCAGGACGACGATCAGCAGAATTTCAAGGGGGCCAAGTGACATAGGAGTTCCTCCAGAAAAGGGGTCGGGGTGGGGGTGACCGGCGGGCGGGGCAGCGCCTGCCCCCGGACGTTCACCCCCCAGCCTAGCGCCCCTCGGTCAGGGCTGCGTGGGCCAGGCTCACATCCCCGGGGTGGGGCGGGGCCCGGCACCCACACAGTCATATGCGCGCCCGCGCCCGCTGGATCACCCGCGACCTCCATCATCCCTTCATCTGGTTGGCGCGCCGTTAACGCCGCGCGTGGGCCAATCCATTTGCCGGCCGGACGCATATAGCTTCCCGAAGGCCCGGACCGGCTGCCCCACTTCCCGCCGGCCCGGCACCTGAAAGGAGAGACCCATGGGCAACATCGGTGGACCGGAAATCCTGATCATTCTCGTGGCGGCCCTGCTGCTGTTCGGGCCCAGGCGCCTGCCGGACCTGGCGAAAAGCGCCGGGCAGGCCCTGCGCAGCTTCAAACAGGCGACCAGCGCCGTGACCGATGACCTGCGCGCCGGCCTGGACCCCGCGGCTCCCGCGCCGGGCATGGCCCCCACGGCCAGCACGGCTGCGGCCGTCACGCCGGTGGCCGTGACTCCCGTCACCGTGGCCCCGCCGGCGGCCACCGCCCCGGCCGCTGACCCCCTGCGCGCCTGAGGCCGGCGGTCCCGATGGAAGCGGACGCGGCCAGGGGGGTGCTACGCTCCTTCCGGACCATGACCCTACCCATCCATCCGGACCTGCCCGACGAGGACCTGCTGCGCCGGATGGCAGCCGGCGAGGAAGACGCCCTGACGGAACTGCACCGCCGGCACGCCCGGCTGCTGTACGGCCTGGGCCGCCGGATGCTCCGCCACCCCGACGACGTGGACTGCTGCGTGCAGGACGCCTTCATGAACGCCTGGCGGCACGCCGCCCGCTTCGACCCGGGCCGCGCCAGCGCGAAGACCTGGCTGGTCAGCATCGCCCACCACCGCTTCCTGCAGCAGTTGCGCGACCGGCCGGACGCCGCCCTGGAACTCGCCGACTGGGACCAGCCCACCCACGGCGCCGACCCCACCGACCGCGCGCTCGCCGAACGGGCCGTCGCGGCCCTGGACGCCCCGCAGCGTCAGCTGGTGGAACTCGCGTACTACCGGGGCCACTCCCACGCCGAACTGGCTGCCCTGACCGGCCTGCCGCTCGGCACCGTGAAATCCCGCCTGCGTGCGGCGCTGGACCGCATGCGCCAGATTCTGGGCGGACCCCCGAACGGGGACCCGCTGTACGCCCCGCCGCCCGGCGGGGAAGATGTTCCCGGTGGAGACCCCGCATGAGCCGCGACCCGAACCCCCAAGAACGTGACCTGAGCCTCCGGGCGCTGCTCGGTCAGCTCACCCCGGACGAAGAAGCGCAGCTGGCCGGGCAACTCCGCGACCGGCCCGACTGGCAGGCCGATCTGGACGCCGATGCCCGCGCCCTGACCGCCCTGGCCGAATCCCTGGACCTGAGGGACGTCGAGGTGCCCGAGGACGCGTCTGCCCGGCTGCTCGCCCGCGTGCGGCAGGAAGGTCGCACACCGGTCGGGGCGGAGACGGACCTGCCGCTCTCCGCTCGGCTCACGGCGCCTGACGCCGTGACCGTCGCTCCGGAACACGAGGCCGCGCGCGAACCCACCCCGGTGGCATTTCCCCCGCGCCGGCCGCGGGCCTGGTGGCCGCTGGGCCTGGGTCTGGCCGCAGCCCTGCTGCTGGCCGTGCTGATCCGGCCAGGGCCCGCCGACCCGGGTGCCCGGTATGCCGCGGTGCCTGGCGCCGTGCAGCAGCCCGTGCAGGCGCAGGGGGAGGCGCTCGGCACAGTGATCCGCCTGCCGGACGGCCGGGTGTTCGTGCACCTGACCCGCACGCCCGAAGAGGGCCGCACCTACCAGCTGTGGAGTCTGGCTGAGGCAATCCCGCAGTCGCTCGGTGTGTTCGGAGATGAAGGCCTGCTCACGGCCGCCCTGCCGGCCGGTGCGCCGCTGGCCGTGACGGTGGAACCTGCTGGGGGGAGTCCCGGGCCGACCACCCCACCCATCCTCCTCCCGGTGCTCTGAGCGGCAGGAGCGGGGCAGGCGGCGGGCCTTCCAGCAGGGAGGCCCGCCCCTTCCGTCTCTTGGGCGAACCTTCATTGAGATTCGGTGAACGCCCGCGGCTGATCCACTCCGGCCGCCGCCGCATAACAGCACCCTGAAGGACCGCCAGCACCGGAGGCCGCCACTGGCGGGCCACGGCCCGGTCCCTTCCGTCCGCCCGCCATCCCGCCCCTCACTCCCTGGAGGACCTTCCATGACCGACGCCCCCCGCCCCACCGACAGCAGCGACCTGACCGTGCCCACCGCCTCCACCCGCCGCAGCGTGATGGGCATGCTGGGCCTGATGGGCGCCGGCGCGCTCCTGAGCGGCTGCACGCCCGTGCTCGCCAACACGCCCGCCAAGCCGAACCTGGACGCCAGCATCTTCAACTTCGCCCTGAACCTGGAGTACCTGGAAGCGGCCTTCTACCTGGCGGCCGTGGGCAAACTGGAACTGCTGGACGCCGCCGGCGGGGACAGCAGCAAGGTCATCCTGCCTGCGGGCTTCACGGGCCGCGGCGGCAACGGCGTGCCCTTCGCGTCCGCCGCCGTCCGCGCCTACGCCGAGGAAACGGCCATGGACGAACTCGCGCACGTGAAGGTGATCCGGCAGGTGCTGGGCGCCGCGGCCGTGCCTCAGCCGCAGCTGGACCTGGGCCCGGCCTTCGACGCGGCCGGTCAGGCGGCCAGCAAGGGCGCCATCAAGGGCTTCAACCCGTACGCGAACGAACTGTTCTTCCTGCACGGCGCGTTCATCTTCGAGGACGTGGGCGTCACCGCGTACAAGGGCGCCGCGCGCCTGCTGGTGGACGACAAGGCGGGCGGCAACCTGGAGAACGCCGCCGGCATCCTGGCCGTGGAGGCCTACCACGCGGGCATGATCCGCACCCTGCTGTACCAGCAGAAGGACACCGTGGCGGCCGCGGGTCTGACGGTCGCGCAGATCGTGCAGGCGATCAGCGACCTGCGCGACGCCGTGGACGGCAGCGACGACCGCGATCAGGGCATCACCGCCGATTCCGGCTCGAACATCGTCCTGGCCGACATGAACGGCATCGCGTACAGCCGCACGCCCCGGCAGGTGGCGAACATCGTCTTCCTGGACACCACCGGCCGCGCCACCAAGGGCGGGTTCTACCCGACCGGCCTGAGCGGGGACTTCAGCGCGCTGCTCGCCCTCTGATCGAGAGAACAAAAAACAGGACCGGCCCTGTCCCGTGTGGAGGCAGGGCCGGTCCTGTCGTGTCGTTCAGATGCTCCAGCCGCCATCCACCAGGATCTCCTGTCCGGTGATGTACGCCGCTTCCGGCGTCGCCAGGAAGGCCACCGCCGAGCCCACCTCGCGCGGCATGCCGAAGCGCCGGGCCGGAATGCGGGCCGTGAGCTTCTCCGCGTCGGCCGGGTCGGCGTGCAGGGCCTTCAGGCGGTCCGTGGCGGTGTACCCGGGCGCGACCGTGTTGCAGGTCACCCCGTCGGCTGTGACTTCCAGGGCCAGCGTCCGCAGGTGGTTCGTCACCGCGGCCCGCATGGCATTGCTGACCGGCAGGGTGGGTGCCGGGCGGCCCACCGTGAGGCTGGTGACCGCGATGATCCGCCCCCAGCGCCGCTCGCGCATGCCGGGCAGCACGCCCGCCACCAGCCGCACGGTGCTCAGGAAGGTCGTCTCGTACCCGGTCCGCCAGGCGTCCTCCGTGACCTGACTCGGCAGGGAAGGCGGCGGCCCACCCGCGTTGCTGACCAGGATGTCCACCGGACCGGCCGCCTCCAGGGCGGCCTGCACGCCTTCCGCGGTGCCCACGTCGGCGACCACCCAGGCCGCGCCGAGCTCATCGGCCGCGGCCCGCAGCGCCGCCTCACCGCGGGCGGCCAGCACAACCTCCGCGCCGAGTTCCCGCATGGCCCGCGCGGCCTCCAGGCCGATTCCCTTGCTGCCGCCCGTGACCAGGGCGCGTTTCCCGTCCAGCCGGAAGAGCGTCATGTCGCCCAGGGTAGCGCGCCCGACCCGCCCTCCGGGCGCGCTACCCTGGGGCCTGCATGGACGTCCTGATCGTCGTCGCCACCGCCGGGGAGGCCGGGAACCTCCGCGACCTCCCCGCCCGCGTCACCGTGTCCGGCGTCGGCCCGGTCGCGGCGGCCCTCGCCACGCAGCGCGCCCTGCAGGAGGCGCCCGCCCGGCTGGTCGTGAGTGCCGGCATCGCGGGCGCCTACCCCGCTAGCGGCCTGACGCCCGGCGACCTGGCCGTGTCCAGCCACGTGATCCAGGCGGATCTGGGCGCCTGGGATGGCGACGACTGGCTGTCCCTGGAAGCGCTGGGCCTGTCCGTGCTTCCGGACGGGCCGGGAGGCGCGACCTTCCCTGCCTGGGATGGTGCTGAGGTCCTCGCCCGGCGCAGCGGCGCTGCATTTGGCCCGATGCTGACCCTGTCCAGCGTGACCGGCAGCCTGGAGCGAGCCCGGCAGCTGGAGGCGCGGTACCCGGGCGCGCTGACCGAGGGGATGGAGGGGGCGGGCGTGTCGCACGCCGCCCGGCTGGCCGGGGTGCCCGCCCTGGAACTGCGCGGCGTGAGCAACGCCGTCGGGCCGCGCGACCGCAGCGCGTGGCGCATCCCGGAGGCGCTGCGCGCCACCCGCCGCGGGCTGGAAACGCTGCTGAATGGAAGCAGTGGTGGGGGTTGGGGGGCCGGCGCGCCCTAGAGTGGGCGCATGACCATCACCACCGAAGCGGAACGGCGCGGCATGCACAGGGCCGGGCAGGTCGTGGCCGAAACCCTCCGGACGCTGAAAGACGCCATCCGCCCGGGGGTCACGCCGGCCGAACTGGACGCCCTGGCCGGGCAGGTGTTCCGGCGGCACGGCGCGCAGTCCGCGCCGCGCATGACCTACGGCGCGCCCGTGAACGTGTTCGTCAGCGTGAACGACGACATCGTCCACGGCCTGCCCACGCAGCGGCCCCTGGCGGCCGGGGACGTCGTGAGCCTGGACGTCACGCCCTTCGTGGACGGCTTCATCGCCGACGCCGCCGTGACGGTCGCGGTGCCTCCGGCCTCGCCGGTCGCCCTGCGCCTGATCGAGTGCACGGAAGCGGCCTTCGAGGCCGGCATGAACGCCGCCCGGGCCGGCCAGCCGGTGCACGCCATCGGGCAGGCCATCGAGGCCGAGGTGCAGCGCCGCGGGTTCACGGTGCTGCGCGACCTGTTCGGGCACGGTGTGGGCCGCGCCATTCACGAGGACCCCGAAGTCCCGAACTACTACCGGCCGCGGGACCGCCGCAAGCTGCACGAGGGGCTGGTGATCGCGGTGGAACCGATGGTGTCCACCGGTCGGTCCCGCCGCGTCCGCACCCTCCGGGACGGCTGGACGCTGAGCACCACCGACGGCGGGTTCGCCGCGCACTTCGAGCATACGGTGATGATCACGCGCGGCCGCCCGGTCCTGCTGACCGCCTGAACCCCCGGGCCGCCCACAGCCCCGCTGACAAACGCCAGCCGCCCCCGCGCCTTTCCCGGCCCGGCGTAAGGTCCGGGCCGGCCCTCGCCTGCCGTTCTGTTCATCCTGGACGCTTGCCGCGCGGCAGGGCCTAGTCTGGGGAAACTTCAAGTGCCTTTCCCAGGAGAAGACCGCATGACCCAATCCAGCACCGCCGTGAATGCCGCCGACCTTCAGGATCAGGACGTGGTGATCGTGTCCGCCGTCCGCTCACCCATCGGAGCGATCCGCGGGAGCCTCAGCACCGTCCGCCCGGACGACCTGGCCGCCGTCGTGATCCGGGAGGCCGTCACCCGCGCGGGCGTGCCCGCCGACCAGATCGAGGAGGTCATCTTCGGCTGCGCCAACCAGGCCGGCGAGGACAACCGCAACGTCGCCCGCATGGCCGGCCTGCTCGCGGGCCTGCCGGACACCGTGGCCGGCGTGACCCTCAACCGCCTGTGCGCCTCGGGCCTGTCCGCCATCAACCACGCGGCGCGCGCGATCCGCAACGGCGACGGCGACATCTACGTGGCCGGCGGTGTGGAGAGCATGACCCGCGCGCCGCTGAGCATGCCCAAGGGCGCCGGCGCCTTCCAGAACGGCAACGTCACCGTGTACGACACCACCCTCGGCTGGCGCTACCCGAACCCCGCGATGGAAGCGATGTTCCCGCTGGAGGCGATGGGGGAGACCGCGGAAAACATCGTGGAACGCAGCCGCGAGGGCGCCTACGCCGGCGGGGAGATCACCCGCGCCGAACAGGACGCCTTCGCCCTGCAGTCCCAGCGCCGCACCGTGAACGCCATCAACAGCGGCACTTTCCGGGATGAGATCGTGCCCATCGAGGTCAAGTCCCGCAAGGGCGTGACCGTCTTCGACACCGACGAGCACCCCCGCATGAAGAAGACCGGCGAGACGTACGAACTCGCCACCGACGAGGCCACCATGGAGGGCCTGAAGCCTGCCTTCCGCAAGGGCGGGTCCGTGACCGCCGGGAACGCCAGCGGTCTGAACGACGGCGCCGCCGCACTGGTCCTGATGAGCGCGAAGAAGGCCCGGGAACTGGGCGTCAAGCCCCTGGCCCGCTGGGTGTCCGGCGCGGCCGCCGGCGTGGAGGCCCGCGTGATGGGCCTGGGCCCAATCCCCGCCACCCGCAAGGCCCTGGACCGCGCGGGGCTCAGCGTGGACGACCTGGATCTCGTGGAACTGAATGAGGCCTTCGCCGCGCAGGCGCTGGCCTGCATCCGCGAATTGGGCCTGGACCAGGAGAAGGTGAACGTGAACGGCGGCGCCATCGCCCTCGGGCACCCGCTCGGCATGAGCGGCGCGCGGCTGATCACCGCCCTCACGCACGAACTCGGGCGGCGTGGGCAGCGTTACGGCCTCGCCACGCTGTGCGTCGGTGTCGGCCAGGGCGAGGCGGCCATCATCGAGCGGGTGGAGTCGTGAAGACCGTTCCCGTCATCACCGCGCCGGAGGCCGCCGCGCTCGTGAAGTCCGGCCAGACGCTGCTCGTCGGGGGCTTCGGCATGACCGGCAACCCCGTGCACCTCGTGCACGCCCTGGCCGAGACGGACGTGCAGGACCTCACCTACGTCGCCAACAACGTCAGCGAACCCGGCCTCAGCGGCGGGCGGCTGCTGCGCAACCGGCAGCTGAAAAAGGCCGTGGGCAGCTACTTCACCAGCAACCCCGAGGCCGTCAAGGCCAACCAGGAAGGCTGGCTGGACGTGCAACTGCTCCCGCAGGGCACCCTGGCCGAGGCCATCCGCGCCGGCGGGGCCGGGCTGGGCGGGTTCTTCACGCCCACCGCCGCCGGCACCCTGATCGCCGACGGCGCCGATACCCGCACCCTGAACGGCCAGGAGATGGTGTTCGTGCCGGCCATCCGCGGCGACGTCGCGTTCGTCCGCGCGTGGCGGGCCGACACCGCCGGGAACCTGCAGTACCGCCTGACCGAGCAGAACTTCAACCGCGCCATGGCGACCGCCGCGGACCTCGTGATCGCCGAGGTCGAGGAGATCGTCGAGGTCGGGCAGATTCCCCCGGAGCAGGTGCACACCCCCGGCCTGTACGTGGATTACCTGGTGCAGGCGCACCTCAGCCCGGAATTCCTGGGGTCCAGCGCGAACGTGAAGGGCGGCGCGAAGAAGGTGGACGAGGCCCGCATGCAGATGGCCCGCCGCGCCCTGCGCGAACTGAAGCCCGGCGACGTGGTGAACCTGGGCATCGGCGTGCCCACCCTGGTCGCCGACCTGATCACCCCCGGGCACGGCGTGACCCTGCACACCGAGAACGGCATGCTGGGGGTCGGGCCCGCCCCGGAGGACGGCGGCGCCATGGACTACCCCGTGAACGCCGGGAAGATCCCCGTGACCGCCCTGCCCGGCGCCAGTTACTTCGACAGCGCCGACAGTTTCGCCATGATCCGCGGCCGGCACGTGGACGTGGCGATCATGGGCGGCCTGCAGGTGGACGCGCACGGCAACCTCGCCAACTGGGCGGTGCCCGGCAAGCCCCTGCTGGGCGTGGGCGGCGCGATGGACCTGGCAAGCGGCGCCCGGAAACTCATCATCACCATGAGCCACACCGACCCGGACGGCAGCCCCAAGATCGTGCCCGACTGCACCCTGCCCCTCACCACCCGCGGTGCGGTGGACATGGTGATCACCGACAAGGCAGTGTTCGAGTTCGTGGCGGGTCAGCTCACCCTGACCGAACTGATGCCCGGCGCCACCATGGAGGAGGTCCGGGCGGGCACGGGCGCCTCCTTTGTGGAGGCCCTGCCGGCGGCCGCGCCCGCCTGAGCTTTCCCCACGGCAAGCGTGAAGGAAGGGCTCAGGCCGCTTGGGTAGGGCGTTGGTACGCTGAACGCATGAGCCAGGACGACAAGAAGCACACCCCCGACCCCGGCGTGAAGCACGAGGGCGAGATCAGCAACGTGGACCTTCAGTTCATGGGCACCCCGGACGTGCGCCGCGAGATGCGCGCCGAGGAGAAGGCCGAGGCGAAACTCGCCGACGAGTTCAGCGAGCGCGGCCTGGACCCGCAGGACGTCGCCAGTGCCGGCAGCATGATCACCAGCGACCCCGCCAGCCCCCACCTGCACCCCGGGGACCACACCGAGAAAAACGACCAGGACTGATTCCCGCAACTCGCAGGGCCGCCCACCCGGGCGGCCTTCGTGGTGTTTTCCTTCAGGTCACGTCATGCGCCGACCGGCGGGGGGCCTTAGTCTGCCCGGGTGCCCCTCACCGCCCCGCGCTTCCTGGCCCCGCTGCTCGCGCTGACCTGCGGCGCCGCCCTCGCCGCCCCGCCCATCTGCCCCCCTGAACCGCCCGAATCGCCGGAACGTGAAGCCGCCTGGACCCGCGCCCTGGCGAACCTGAGCACGCTGTCCCTGAACCTTCCCGAGAAGGCGGAACCGACCGTGCTGATGCCGGTGGACGGCGTGCGCGTGCGCGACGTGGACGACACCTGGGGCGGCGCCCGCCCGGACGCGCGCCAGCACGCCGGGCAGGACATCTTCGCGCCGCCCGGCACCTTCGTGCGCTCCGCCACGGACGGCATCGTGTGGCGGATCGGGGAGAGTGCCGCCGGGGGCCGCTGGGTGTACGTGCTGGGCGCCGGTGGACGGCGGTACTACTACGCGCACCTGGACCGCGTGAACCGCGACCTGCGCGAGGGCCAGCGCGTGACCGCCCGGACGATCCTGGGCGTGGTCGGGCAGACCGGGAACGCCGTGAACACGCCCGCGCACCTGCACTTCTCGATCTTCACGAAGTTCGATCCGGCGGCGGAGTGCCGGTTCCTGGCGATCAATCCGCTGCCCCTGCTGCGCGACCGCCCCTGACTTTACCGCCTCTGACCTCAGGGAGAACGCGCCGACCGGTCCACGGGGCGGCGCGTTCACGGGGGGCGAAGTGGATCAGCCTTTCACGGCGCCGGCGGTCAGACCGGACACGATGTTCCGCTGGAACACCAGCACCAGGATGATCAGCGGCACCGTCACTACGATGCTGGCCGCCATGATCGGACCCCACGGCTGGTCGAACTGCGTGGCGCCGGAGTAATTTCCGATCACGACCGGCACGGTGCGGTTGCTGCTGGTGAAGGTGAGGGCGAACAGGTACTCGTTCCAGCAGTTGATGAACGCCAGCAGCCCGGTGGTGACCAGGGCCGGCATCATCACCGGGAACAGCACCAGGAACAGCGTCTGGAGCGGTGAGGCGCCGTCCACCAGGGCCGCTTCCTCCAGTTCGCCCGGGATGTCCCGCACGAAACTGGTCAGCACCCACACCGTGAAGGGAATCGTGAAGATCAGGTACGACAGGATCAGCCCGGCCGGGTTGTTGAACAGCCCCGCGCTGCGGATCAGGGTGAAGAGGCCGCCCAGCACCGCGATCTGCGGGAACACGCTGACCGCCAGGATGATGTACATGATCATCTGCTTGCCGCGGAAGCGGAAGCGGCCCAGGGCATACGCGGCGAAACTGCCGATCAGCAGGCTGATGGCGACGCTGCCGATCGCCACCATCAGGCTGAACAGCAGCCCCTTCTGGAAGCTGGGATTGGCAAGCACCAGCTGGTAGTTCACCAGGGTCCAGGGGGCGGTGATGAACTTGTCCGGGGTGAGCCCCAGGTCACTGGAGCGGCGGAAACTGGTCAGCACCGCCCAGAAGAAGGGCAGCAGCAGGTACGCAGCGATGGCCGTGACCAGCAGGTAGAACAGCGTGCGCTGCACGAGGTACAGGGCCGGGTTGGTGCGTTTCAGGTCCACGGGCCACCTCCGTCGGCCTGGTCAGGGAAGCGCCGCATCAGTCGAACCTCACGCGGAAGGCGGTGACGTACATCACCACGATCACCATGATGATCAGGAAGATCGCCACGGCCACCGCGCTGCCCAGGCCCAGCAGGGAATTGTCGATCAGTTGCAGCCGGGCGTACCCGGTCATGCTGGTCGCGGCGGCCGTGTTCGGCCCCAGCATCACGTACATCACGTCGAAGACGCGCAGCGCGTCCAGGCTGCGGAACACCAGTGCCACCAGCAGCGCCGGGCGCAGCAGCGGCAGCGTCAGGCGCCAGAACTGCGTCCACTTGCTCGCGCCGTCCATGTCGGCCGCCTCGTACATGTCCCCTGGCAGGCTCTGCAGCCCGGCCAGGATCAGCAGCGCCATGAAGGACGTGGTCTTCCACACGTCCACGGCGATCAGGGCCCAGATGGCCTTGTCCGGTTCGGCCAGCAGCGCGATGCCGCGCCCGTCCTCGCTGAAGCGCGACAGCAGACCGTTGCCGATCAGCCCGAACGAGTCGTTGTACATGTACGCCCACATCTGCGCGGACACCACCGTGGGAATCGCCCAGGGCACCAGCATGGCCGTGCGCAGGAACGACCGCCCCCGGAAGGCGCTGTTCACGACCAGCGCGATGATCATGCCCAGCACCGTCTCCAGGAACACCGACACCACCGTGAATAGCAGGGTGTTCTTCACCGCCTGCCACCACTGCGGGTCGGCCAGGAACCCGATGGCGCCGTCCTCGGTGCGGAAGTAGAAGTTGTCCAGGCCCGCCCAGGTCGCCTGGTCGGGGGCGGTCAGGTCGGCGCTGTGAAACGAGAAGAAGATCGTGCGGTACAGGGGGTAGCCGGCCACCAGGGCAATGGCGATCAGGGTGGGCAGCAGCAGCCACATCGCCTGCCGGGCGCGGGCGGCCTCGATCCCGCGCCGCCGCCGGGTGGTGGGCACGGTGGGCGGGGGCACGACGGGGGGTGGAATCGGGGGCGTCTGGGTCGTCATCGTGGACCTCCGGAAGCGGGCGGGGCAGTGGGGAAGCAGGCAGGGACCGCCGGCGTGCCGGGCGGTCCCCCACGGACCGGGCTCAGCCGGTCACGCGGCCGCTCACCAGGCGCGGCCCTTGATGCGGGTGATGTCGGCCGACAGTTTCGCCACGGCCGCCTGGCCTTTCTTCTTGCCGGTCAGCACGTCGGTCACGGCGTTCGCCATGGCCTGGGAGACCTGGTTGTACTTGGTCTTGGTGGGGCCGGACGGGCGCGCCACGGCGCTGGTAAACACGCTGTACAGGCTGCCGAAGAAGGGGTTTTTCGCCAGGACGTCCTTGTCCTTGTACAGGCTGACGATGGTGGGGTTGTACGCACCCTCGATCGCGCGGATCTTCTGCTCCTCAGGACCGGTGAGATAGCGCACGAGGCTGATCGCGGCGTCTTGGTTCTTGCTGTACTTGCTCACGCCCAGGTTCCAGCCGCCGAGCGTGGCGGCGTTCCCGGCGCCGCCGCTGGGCAGCGGGGCCACGCCGATCTTGCCCTTGATCTTGCTGTCGTCGCCCTGCCCGAGCGCCCAGGCGTACGGCCAGTTGCGCATGAAGGCGGCGTTGCCGGCCTGGAAGATGCCGCGGGCTTCTTCCTCGCCGTAGGTGGTCACGCCGGCGGGGCTGATGGTGCGGATCCAGCTGGCGGCGGTGTCCAGCGCCTTGGCGGCCTTGGCGTTGTTGATGGTGACCTTGCCGCTGGCGTCCACAACGGTGCCGCCGCCGTGCGACACGATCCATTCCATGGCGTCGCACACGAGGCCCTCGTAGTTCTTGCCCTGGAAGACGAACCCGGTGAAGGCCTTGTTCGTCTTCTGCTCGCCGTCCTGGATCTTCTTCGCCATGGTGGCGAGTTCCGCCCAGGTTTTCGGGGCGCTCTTGTAGCCGTACTTGGCGAGCAGGTCGGTGCGGTAGTACAGCAGGCCGGCGTCGGTGAACCAGGGCAGCGCCATCAGCTGGTTGTCCACGGTGTTCGCGGCGATGATGCCCTTGAAGTGGGCGTTCACCTCGGCGGCCGGGACCTTGGTCTTGAGGTTCACGAAGTGCTGGGCGAGCTGCCCGGGCCAGACGATGTCCAGCTGGTACACGTCGATGTCGCTGCTCTTGGCGGCGAGCTGCTGCTTGTACAGGCCCAGGCGGTCGTTCGTGAGGTTGGGGCTCTCGAAGATGTTCACGGTGTTGCCGGTCTTCTTGGCCCAGCGGGCGGCGCCGTCCTTGCACATCTGGAGTTCCATGCCGACGGTGCCGCAGGCCATGGTGACCGTGACCGCCTGCGACTGGCTGGCGGAGGCCAGGGTGAGGGCGAGGGTGGCGGCGGCGAGACAGCGGGTGCTCTTACGCATAATCACTCCTGGGCGGGGCGCCGGGCCCCACGACTGAATGGAATTCCGGACAACGGACTCCCGTGACGGAAGCGTTTCCAAACCTGTGCTGTTGGTGCCCGAAGGCTACACCCGGCCCCCACACCTGTCAATGACCCACACGAATGGTGCACAAAGAAAAAGGGCGTGCAGGACGCACGCCCCCAGAGCACAGCCGGACTCAGCGGCGCGCGGCCAGCTCGTACGCGGCGTCCCGCGTGCCCGTCCCGGTCTTCACCAGCTGCCCGTCCAGCACCAGCCGCCGCAGCACCCGCCACGCCTGCTGCGTGCTCAGCCGGCAGGTCTCCCGCAGGTCCACGTTCCGCACCCGGCCGCGCTCCCGCGCCAGCGCCAGCGCCACCGCGCGCACCTCCGCCAGGCTCGGCCCCTGCGCCTCCGAGGCCGCCGGCTCGCGCCACGCCCGGGGGGCCGTAGCCCGGGCCGGCGTGCGGCTCACCGGCCCGGCCATGACCGCCGCAGTCTCAGGGGAGACCGGCTCCCGGACCACCGCGGGTGCCTTGTCCTGTCCCGCCGGGCGGCGCTGGCCCAGGGCCACCTGCACCTCCGCGCTCAGCTCGTACGCGATGCCGCGCCCCACGCCCGTGCGCGCGATCAGGCCGTGCTGCTCCATGCCGCGCAGCAGCCGCGGCGTGCGGTCCTCCGGCAGCTGCAGCGCCCGCGCCAGGGTCGCCCGGGTCGCCTCGCCCTCGCGCGCCAGCAGGCTCAGCACGATCAGCATGTCCAGCGACAGCGTCTGCATCTCCTCCTGCTTTCTGGCCACGAACCGCACGAACTCCGCGTCGAACCCCGGGCTGTGCAGCGCCAGCGTCACGGCGTCGGCGTACGACGTGAACTCCGGCGGTTCCTTGCCGTGACGCAGCATCAGGCCGTACATCTTGTCCACGCCCACGCCCGCGCGCTCCACCAGCCCCAGCCGCGACAGCACCTCCGCCAGCAGCGGATTGCGGCGCTTGGGCTGGTGCCGCAGGATGTTCCCCGGCGTGATCCCCCCGGGCAGCCCCCCGGGGTTCATGATCTCCAGCCGGTCCGGGTACAGGTGCACCTGCACGGCGTCCCGCAGGGTGTACTCGCGGTGCGTCAGGGCGTTCAGCAGCGCCTCGCGGTACACCGCCTCGTCCTGGTCCCACACCTCGATCCGGAACAGGCCCACCTGCACCGGCGTGAAGCGGTTCCTGGCCTGAATCAGCTCCTGAAGGCGCGTCAGCAGCGACGGAATCGGGCGCAGCAGGTCCTCCCGGAACTGGAACTCCACGTCCGGCGTCTGGTGGTAGTAGAAGCACACCTCCGCCTGCGGCACGTGCGCCTTCAGGGCCGCCGGCGTGCCCGCCAGCAGAATGGCCGCCAGCGTGGGCCGCAGCGCCCCGCCGCTGTGCACGATCAGGCCCAGTTCCCGCAGGAAGTCCAGGTCCGGCAGGTTCGCCGCCTCCACCCGCCGGCCCAGGTTACGCAGCCGGGCCACCTCCGCCGGGTCCAGGTCCGCCAGGGACGCGTCCGGCGGCACCACCGCCGTGTAATCCTGCGCCGCGACCGGTTCGGCGTCCGCGCCCGCCACCGGCACGAGGTTCTGCCCGTCCCAGGCGATCACCGCGCCGTCCGGCGCGGCCAGCACGTACGGCGCCTGCGGCACGAACACCGCCAGCACCCGCCGCCCCCCCGGCACGCGGTGGTGCTGCACGTTCACGGTAAGGCGCCCGCCGGACAGTTCGAAGATCGCGTGCGTGATCATCAGCGGGTGCAGTTCGCCCGCGTCACCTTGCGAGGCCGGGCTGTCGCCCACGGCGTCCACACCGACCAGGATGGTGCCGCCCCGCGCGTTGGCGAGCCCCACGGCATGTCGCGCGAGGTCCTGCGGCGAGACCTGAAGCGGCAGGTGCACGCAGTTCACGCCGGGCGGGGGCAGCACGCCCAGCGGGGAGAGGGCCTGCGTGGAGGGGTCAGTCACGGCCTGGAAGTATACCCGCCCTCGTCAGTCCGGCGTCCCTGACCGCCTTACCCAGGACCGCTCGGTCCGCACGATTCCGCCCTCCAGCCAGACCAGGGCCACCCGGCCGCCCCGGCCCCACAGCACCGCCCGCTGCCGGAACCTCCGGCCCAGCGCCGCGGCGCCGGTCAGGTCCAGACCGGAAATCAGCCGGGCCTCTTCCTCCCACGGCGCGCTGCCGTTGACCACGGGCCGCGCCGGACGTCCCAGGGCACGCAGCGCTCGGTCCAACTCCGCCGAGGCCGCCCGGTTCTCGGCCTCGGCCTGCGGCTGTCCCGCGGGATTCCATGCGGTCACGATGGCCCACGCCTCCCCGCCCGGCGCCCAGGGGGGACGGCCGTGCCGCACAGGCTCCAGGGTGAACCGCCACCCTGGCGGGCCGTACACCGCCGCCCGGAAGGCCACGTCCTGCCCCGGGTCCGCCACCGGTCAGCGAACGACGGGCGTCATCACGTTCAGCACCTGGCCGTCCCCGAAACGCATGACCAGCGCGACCTTCTGCCCCTTCGTGTACGAGCCGCCCAGCACCACCCGGTACCCGGACAGTTCGTTCAGCGAGAGCTGCCGCTGCACCGGGATGCTCTGCACCACCTTGCAGCGGGGCAGGCACTGCATCAGTCGCGCCTGCCCCGCCGGGCCCCACACCCCACGCAGGGTCGTGAGCTTGCCGGCCGACACCAGCCCGGACAGCAGCAGCACCCCGTTTTTCGTGACCAGCGTGACCTTCGCCGACGGCTGCGCCACCGTCACGCCGCCCATGAGGGCGCACAGCAGCGCCACCCGCACCGCGCGGCCGCTCACGCCTCGTCTCCCGCCATGTCGGCCCCGGTGTCGTCTGAGCCCTCGCCACCCTCCAGGTCCGGCAGTGCGGCGTCCACCGGGACCTTCATGACCTCCCGCAGCACACTCGTGGCGAAACTCCCGCGCGGCAGCGTGAATGCCAGCGTGAAGCCGTCCTCGTGCGCGGTCACGGCCGTGTCCCCGGGGTACACCCGGGTCAGGCGCCGGTCCCCCTTCCGGGACGCGAACGCCTCCGGCGTCAGGTCGAACGCCGCCAGCGCCTCGCGCTCCAGCTCCCCGGCGTCCAGCGTCAGGGGTTTGACCTTCCGGCCGAACAGCGTGCCGGTCGCGCTCACCTCACCTCGCTCCGCCCGGCGCGTCTCCGCAGCGGCGTCCAGCACCTGGAATACGCCGCCGGTGTCGTGCTTCTTCGCCATGTCGCCGGCCAGCAGCGCCGCGAACACGCCGCGTTCCAGGCGCAGGCTCACGAAGCGGTTGAAGATCACGCTCTGCAGGCTGGTCGTCAGAAAGCGCCGCACGCGCGGGTCCCGCACCCGCGACTCGCCCCGCAGGACCCGCAGGCCCTCCTCGGCGTTCACGCCGCCCAGCCCGAAGCGCTGCGGCCCGAAGTAGTTCGGCACGCCCGCCTGCGTCAGGCGCTCCAGCACCCGCGCCGCCCGTCCGGCCTGCCCGGGCGCCTGCCGCACCCGCACCTCGAAGCGGTTGCCGCTCAGGTGCCCCATCGCCAGCTTGTTCCCGTGCCGCGTCACGTCCAGCACACTCACCCCCTCCAGCGAGAACGACCCCAGCCGCCCCTCCACCTTCGCGGGGAGACTCACCCACTGCCGCGTCACGGCGTGCCGGTCCTTCAGGCCGGCCACGCCGATGTCCCGGTCCCGCACGCCCAGCTGCGCCGCGAGCTCCCGCAGGACGTGCGCGGTGGTGTGCCCCCGCTTCTCCAGCTGCACGAACAGGAACTCCCCGTCCCCGGACAGGGGGTAGGCGGGCTGCTCCTCGACCCGGAAATCCTCCGGAGTGACGCGCAGCACGCCGCCCGTCCCGTCCTCTGCGGAGAGCGCCGCCAGGGCGGACCAGTCAAACACCAGACTCACGATGATGCCCACCCTACCGCAGCCGGCCCCCCTGAGGGTGTGAACCGCGCCGCATCCGGACCCGGCGTGGGCGCCCGGCCGCTCAGTTGAGTACCCGTTCCGCGCCGGCCGGGCGCGCCGGCACCCAGTCGGCGCGGAACAGGTGCGGCGGGGCGTCCGGGCGTTCCGGGCGGTACCACACGCGCACGCCGCCGTCCCCGGGGCCCAGCGGCACGAACACCTCCTCGCCCACGCCCAGCACCTCCAGCGGCGTGCCGTCCGGGCGGCGGGGGCGCATCCAGGCGTTCACGCCCGCCGGCGACCACCCCGCCAGCAGCAGCGGGCGCGGCGAGACGTTCCTCAGCTGCGCGCCGTTCCCGGTCAGGGTCACGCTGAGTTCCGGCCAGGCCGGGCTGACCGCCTCGGCCCAGCGGGTCGTGAACCCCACGGTTTTCAGCGGAGGCACCAGAGCCCGCCCGCCCGGCCGGCGCGCCCCGCGCGGCCGGCCCAGCACCGAGAGCAGCACCGCCACGCACGCCACCAGCCCCAGCAGGCCCGTGACGCCCGTCCAGGGGTCCCGCGGCCCCAGGGGCCCCGGCGAGAGGATCAGCGTGCCGGCCAGCACCACCCCCACCAGCGCCCAGCCGACCCGCTCCCACTGCGGCGCGCGGCCCGGAGCAGGGACGAAGGCCGCCGGCCAGAACTCCGCGAGCAGCAGCAGGCCCGCCCCCACCCCGAACAGGGCCGGCACGTCCAGCAGCTGCGCCAGCAGCAGCGCCCCCAGGCCCGGCACCGCCCACCACGCCACGCGCGGGGTGTACCCCAGGCGCGCCTCGCGCCACACCCGGCCCCACCAGTACGCCGCGATCAGGCCCAGCATGACCGCGTACAGCGGGGTCAGCGGCCCGCCCGTCAGCGCCGGAAGCAGCCCGGCCAGCCCCGTGTTCCACCAAGCAGCCTGCATGCCTGTCACTGTCTCACACCTCTCCCCGCGCGCTCAGGCGGCCCGCTTTCATTTCAGCGGCCGCGTTCCCGGTCGTCCGCCCCCGTGTGCCGCCCCAGCCCGCCGGACGCGCCGGGCGTTCCGCCAGCCTGCCGCTCCGGCGACGCGGAGAACCCGGTGGGGGAGAGGCCCACCGTCCCTGGCGCCATCCCGGCGCCGGTGGTGGTGGAACCGACCGGCGGGACCCCGGTGGTCAGGGGCTGCCCGTGTCGCTGCACCTCGTGCGCCACGTGCCCGATCTGGTCTTTCAGGATCTGCTCCCATGCGGTCTGCACGGCGTTCAGGCTGCCCGGCATGCTGAACACCGCCGCGCCCCGCACCAGCCCGGCGGTCGCGCGGGAGAACATGGCCGCGCCGCCCACCTGGGCGTACGAGAGCATCCGGAACAGCTCCCCGAACCCCGGCATGGGCTTGGTGAGCAGCGACTCCACCACCGGCACGGTCACGTCCCGGCCGGTCACGCCGGTGCCGCCCGTCACCAGGACCACCGTCGCCTCGCGGGTCAGGGCCACCAGGGCCGAACGGATCTCCACGGCGTCGTCCCGCACGATGCGCCGCGCCACCACCTGATGCCCGGCGGCCAGCAGCTCGCGGTGCAGGTACGCCCCGCTCTGGTCGGTGGCCTCCTGCCGCGTGTCGCTCACCGTGATTACCGCCACCCGCACCGACGCGGGCGCCGCCGCGCGGTGCTCCTGGGAGGACGCCGAATCGGGGCGGGTGCCGTCGGGGGGCAGCAGGGTCATGCGCTCACGATAGCCAATTCTGGTGCGCCCCAGGGCCGCACATCCCGGGCCTGGCCCGGTTACCGGCCGGCGCTGAGCACCTGCTGCACCCGCTCCGGCAGCGCGGCCCGGTCCGCGCGGGTCACGGCCGCGCGCGGTTTGCGGCCGTGCAGCGCGAGGTACAGCGTGGCCTGCTCGGCCAGGAAGGCGCGGTAGGCGTCCTCGTGGCCGCTGCGCACGCACTCCACGGCCAGCACGTCCAGCTGCTCCGCGAGGTCCCGCAGGGCCAGGAACCGCGCGGCGTTCACGCCACTGTCCCCGAGGCTGTCGGCGTACTCGGTCAGGCGGTGCGGGGCGCGCATCACGACCCGCGCGGCGCGCCGCACGTTCGGGTCCTCCAGCGTCAGGGCGCAGGCCCGGCAGGGCTGCTCCTTGCTGGGCTCTCCGCACACCGGGCAGGGCCGCCAGCCCTGCTCCTCGCGCCACTTGCGGGCCCGCGTGATCGCCTCGGCGGCGCGCAGGGCGGCCTGCTTGAGTTCCGGGTCCTGCACGTCCTGAACGAGTTTCCGGGCGCGGGCCCGGTCGGGGGCGGGCAGCGGCGCGGCGCGCGGCGCATCCGGCGGCGCCTGAATGCTGCCCACGCTGAAGCGGATCTCCGTGACCGGCTGGTCCTTGAGCAGCGCGTTCAGGGCCTTGAGCAGGTGGTGGCGCTGCATGCTGAGGTGGTGCGCGGTGGCGCTGTCCCGCACCTCCACGAACAGCGTCCCGCCCTGCTGCGAGCGGGGCCGGGTGATCCGCGCGAGGTCCGCGCCGACCGCCTGCGGCCACGCCAGGATCGCCTGCGCTTTCTGCACGCCGCGGGCCAGCCGCGCGCTGCTCAGCGTGGCGTTCATGAGTTCGTTCAGGCCGCGCGGGCCGTTCAGGCGGCGCTTCGTCACGAGGTCATCACCCCCGGCACGGCCTCCGCGAGCCCGTCGTCGTGGTCCGCGGGTTCGGGGCCGTCCAGCGTGAAGCGCCCGGCGTGCGCCCGGAAGGTTCGGGTGGCGCCGGGGGCGCGCTCCGTGCCGGTCACGATGGCCTGCGGCACGCTGGCCGCGAGGTCCAGCAGGTACTGGCGCCGCGCCGGGTCCAGTTCCGCGCTGAAATCGTCGATCAGGAGGACCGGTTTCTCCCCGAACTTCTCGGACAGCAGTTCCAGTTCCGCGCGGCGCAGCGCCAGCGAGATCGTGCGGCCTTCGCCGCGGCTGGCGTACTCGGTGGCGGGGAAGCCGCCCAGGCTGAGCAGCAGGTCGTCGCGGTGCGGCCCGGTCACGGTGCTGCCCCGCGCGAGTTCCTCGGCGCGGCGGCCTGCCAGGTCGAAGGCGTACGTTTCCGGCGACGTGGACTCCTGCAGGGTCAGGACCAGCGCCTTGCGGCTGCCGAGCGCGGCGTTCGCGTCCGCGGCGAGTTCCGCAAGGCGGGTCAGGGCGCGGCGGCGGAACAGCATGATGTCGGTGCCCAACTTGAGGAGCGTGTCGTCCCAGACGTGCATGGCCCACTCCTCGCCGGATTTCAGGGCGGCGTTGCGCTGCGAGACGGTGCGCTCGTAGCGCGCGAGCTGCTGCCCGTACCGCGCCGAGAGCTTCGACAGCAGCGCGTCCAGGTACGCCCGTCGGCCCGACGGGGAGCCGAACACCAGTTCGCTGTCCTCCGGGCGGATCCACACGGCGCTGCCGCGCGGCAGGTCCCCGGCGCGCACGCGCACGCCGTCCACCTTCAGCTGCCGCCGCCCGCGGCCCAGCCCGACCTCCTGAATGCTCAGGCTGCCGCCGGACTCCAGGTCGGCCCGCACGTACGCCTCCTGCTCGCCCGCCTGCACCAGTTGCTCCAGGCGGGTCACGTCGGTCAGGCCGGTCAGGGCCAGATACGCGGCCTCCAGCAGATTCGTCTTGCCCGCGCCGTTCTCCCCGTACACGCCGGTCACCCCGCCCGGGAACGACAGGGTGCCGGGCGCGAGGTTCCGGTAGTTCAGGGTGGAGAGGCTGGACAGCTGCACGCCCCGCATTCTACGGTCGCCCGCCCCGGCCCTACTGTCGGTCAGGGCAGGGTGAAGGCGCCGGGCGGCCCTATCCTCGGGGCATGACCCGCACCGGCCGGCTCCTGATCGTCACCCCACACCCCTCCGGCGCGCTGCCCGCCGACGTGCTGCACGACATGCTGGGAGCAGAGATGTTCGAGTCGGGCACCCGCGAGGCGCTGCTGCGCCGCGTGTTCCTGGACGGCGACCCCTTCACGGACCTGATCTTCCACCGGCCCGGCGCGCGGCACGTGCAGGCCCCCTGGAGCCGCTTCACGGTGGACCTCAACCGCGACCGGGACGACCGGGAGGACAACGGCGTGGTCAAACTCACGACCTTCGACCGGCAGGCCCTGTACCCGGAAGGGTTCACGCTGACCGGCGAGGCCCGCGAGGCCCGGCTGCGCCGCACCTGGGACCCCTTCCACACTCTGCTGGACGCCGAGGCCCGCGAGGCGGCCCTGGTGATCGTGGGGCACGCGATGGCGCCCACCGGCCCTGCCCTGGGCCCGGACCAGGGCGCCCCCCGCCCGGCCCTTTGCCTGATGACCGGTACGGCCGGCGAGCCCACCGTGCCGGAGGCGCTCTGGGCGCCGCTTCAGCAGGCGGCCGTGCTAGCCTTCGCGCCGGTGCTGGCGGGCAGCGCCATTCAGGGCGTGACGGTGGGCGTGCCCTGGACCACCGACACCATCAGCCGCCAGCTGAGCCGCGCCGGCACGCCCGCGTTCGGCCTGGAGGTGAACAGCGGCCTGTACCTGGACGGCGGCCAGCCGCGCGACGGCGTGCTGCGGGATCTGAACGCCGCGTTCATCCGGTTCGCGGACGCGGCGCTGGCATTGATCGGGTAATCCAGTTCAGGCGTCGCGGGTGGCGAGGGCGCGCATCGCGCCGATCAGCTCGCGCGCCGCGTCCGGGTTTGCCGCACCCTGAAGGGCCTGCTCCAGCAGCCTGAGGCCCAGCGCCGCTTCCTGCGCCGCCACCGCCTGCGCGTGCGCCACGCTGCCGCTGTCCAGCAGCCAGCGGTGCACGTCCGCGATCACCTGCGGGTCCTTGTCCGGCCGGGGCAGGCGCATCTGCGCCAGGAACGCCTCTCGCTGTTCGGCCGGGGCGTGCTCCAGCCAGTGCAGCGTGATCAGGGTGCGCTTGCCTTCCAGCAGGTCCCCGCCGATCTCCTTGCCGTACTTCTGCGGGTCGCCGGTCAGGTTCAGCACGTCGTCGCGGATCTGGAACGCGGCGCCCAGCGCCCGGCCCGCCGGTTCGAACGCCGCGTGCGGCGCCGCTCCGGCCGCGAGCGCCCCCAGGGCCAGCGGCACGACCACGGTGTAGTACGACGTCTTCAGGCGCACCATGTCCAGGTAGTCGTCCGGGGTGAGGTCCCAGCGGCTGTCCTCCACCCAGCACAGGTCGAGGTGCTGGCCCTCGGCCGTGCGGTGAATCATGCCCAGGAAGGCGTCCATGCCGCCGGGCACGCCGGACTTCCACACCGCTTCCCACATGTAGGCGTGCAGGCCGTCCCCGGCATTGATGGCGAGCGGCACGCCGTGCAGGCGGTGCAGGGCGGGGCGGCCGCGGCGGTCCTCGCTGTCGTCCTCGATGTCGTCGTGGATCAGCACCCAGTTCTGGAACATCTCCACCCCGGCCGCCAGCCACAGTGCGCCGTCCCAGGTGGGCGCGTCCGGATTCAGGCCGTGCGCGCGGGCGGAGGCGAGCACGAGTTCGCTGCGGATGCCCTTGCCGCCGCGCTGCGGGTAGTCGCGGAGCATGGCGGCGTACCCGTCCAGTTCGGGGCGGCGGCCGGGGGCGGGAAGCAGGCTCAGCACACGCGCAAGCAGTTCGGGACGCATCCCGGCCAGTCTACCTGCCTGCCCGGGCGCGTTCCCGCGGCGGGACAGGGTGCAGGTTCGCTGAAGGCCCGCCTGTTCCGGCGGCCGGCCGGGGCGGGCACGCTGAGGGCATGAAGATCGAGCCCCGGATGGACCTGACGGAACTGGCGCAGCACATGGGCCGGGCCACGCCGGCCGAGGCCCGCCGGATGCGGGAGCTGCTGCTGGAGTCCCCGCGTGGCCGCACGGAGGACTTCACCGGGGCGGAATGGGCCGCGCTGGTGCTGCGCGCCGCGGCCGGTGGGGGAGAAGGCGCCCAGGCCGCGGCGCCTGAACCTGATCCTTGAATCAATCCTGACCTAAGACCAACTTTATACCCGGTGAAGTTGCGCTCTATGCGTTCTGAAGGGCGCATCATCCGCGCGCCGGCCCCCCTGGGCAGACTGTCGGCATGACCCTCCTCCTTGCCCTCGGCGCCGTGATCCTGCCCCTGCTGGCCCTGCCCGTCCTGTACCCCGCGAACGCGGAACGCAGCGAATGACCCCCACCTTCCACGCCACCCCGACGCCCCGCCTGTGAACGCGGGGCGTCCGCTTTTTGTCGGCTGGGCAGGCCCAGCAATCTCACGCCGGGGCTGCCTACACTGCCGTATGCCCCGAATCATGTTCGCGCTTCTCGCCTGTGGAGCGGTCACGCTGGCCGCCTGCGCCCCCGCCACCACCCTGGGAAAGACCGCCGCGCCGGCCGCCGTGCCGGACGCCACCGGGCTGTGGACCGGCACGCTGTCCAACCCGGTCGCCGGGACGTACAAGGTCACGGCCCGCCTGACCGAACTGCGTGACCCGTCGGCCGGTGACCTGACCGGCACGGTGGAGGTGGAGCGCTGGGCAGCGCAGCCGCTGCCGGTGCAGGGCAACGTGAACACGGGCGTGCTGAACGCCGAGGGCGCAAACTTCTCGCTGACGTGCACCGGGAAGTTCACGAACCGGACGCTGTTCGAGGGGCGCTGCGAAGCGATCACGAGCACGAACGTGGGCCTGGGCGCGGACCTCGTGCTGGTGCGCCAGGGTTCCCTGTCGTTCTGAGGGCCGGGCGCGGCCCCAGGGGAGCGGAGGCGGAAGGGCGCGTCCGCTCCTTTCGCTGTGCCGGGCGGGCCGGCGGATGTGTGAGGCGGTGCCTGGACAAGGGTCGGGTCTGCCGCTTAAGATTTAGACCGAGTTCAAAATTATAGCGCTGCCCGGAGGTCGCATGCAGAGTCAACCGTACCGAATCAAGAAAGCCGCCGTTATCGGCGCCGGCGTCATGGGCGCCGCCATCGCCGCGCAGCTCGCCAACGCCGGCATCCCCGTCCTGCTGCTGGACATCGTCCTGCCGGACAAACCCAGCGCCGAGAAACCCGACCGCAACTTCCTCGCCAAGGCCGGCATCGAACGCGCCCTCAAGGCCCGCCCGGCCGCCTTCATGGACCCCGCCCGCGCCGGGCTCATCGAGGTCGGCAACCTCGAAGACGACCTGAAAAAACTCAAGGACGCCGACTGGATCCTCGAAGCCATCGTCGAGAAACTGGACGCCAAACGGGAGCTCTGGGAGAAAGTCGAGAAGGTCGCCAAGCCCACCGCGATCATCAGCAGCAACTCCAGCGGCATCCCCATGCACCTCCAGATCGAGGGCCGCAGCGAGGACTTCCAGCGCCGCTTCGTGGGCGCGCACTTCTTCAACCCGCCCCGCTACCTGCACCTGCTCGAAGTCATCCCCACCGCCAAGACCGACCCCGCGGTCCTCAGGGCCTTCAGCGAGTTCGGCGAGAAGACGCTCGGCAAGGGCATCGTCATCGCCAACGACGTGCCCGGCTTCGTCGCCAACCGCATCGGCGTGTACGGCATCGTGCGCGCCATGCAGCACATGGAGAAGACCGGCCTGACCCCCGCCGAGGTGGACCAGCTCACCGGCCCCGCCCTGGGCCGCGCCAAGAGTGCCACCTTCCGCACCGCCGACCTGTCCGGCCTGGACATCATCGCCAAGGTCGCCCAGGACCTGGGAGCGGCCACCCCGGACGACGAGGACTTCACCCTTACGGGCAACTTCCTCGGCATCGTGCAGAAAGGCATCTACGGCGACAAGACCGGCAGCGGCTTCTACAAGAAGACCAAGGAAGGCGGCAAGACCAAGATCCTGAACCTCAACCTCCAGACCGGCGAGTACGAGGACCAGGGCAAGGTCAAGGTCGGCCTGGTGGAAGCGAACAAGGGCAAGCCCCTCGCCGACCGCGTCAGGGCCATGTACGCCGCCGAAGGCAGGGAAGCCGACTTCCTGCGCGGCGCCATGAACGACGGCTTCTGGTACGCCGCCAAGATGGCCGGCAACGTCAGCAACCGCCTCCAGGACATCGACAACGCCCTGAAATGGGGCTTCGGCTGGGAACAGGGCCCCTTCGAGACCATGGACACCCTGGGTGTGCAGCAGGTCATCCAGAACCTCGAAGCCGAAGGCCGCACCCTGCCGCCCCTGCTGGCGAAGATGAAGGAGTCCGGCCGGGACCGCTTCTACGACGGCGACCAGACCGTCACACCCGAAGGCGAGGCCACCCCGTACGAGGCGCCGTACTTCATCCTCACCGACCTGAAGAAGGACGTCACCAAGGTCGTCAAGAAAAAGCCCGGCGCGAGCCTCGTGGACCTCGGCGACGGCGTACTGCTCGTCGAATGGCACGCCAAGATGAACGCCCTCGGCGAGGACCAGCTGCGCATGGTCCAGGAAGGCCACAAGGCCGTGGGGCAGATGGGCTACGCCGGCCTCGTGATCGGCAACCAGGGCGAACACTTCAGCGCCGGCGCGAACCTCCCCCTGATCCTCTCGCAGGCCCAGGCAGACGAGTGGGACGAACTGGACGACATGGTCAAGCAGTTCCAGCAGACCACCACCAGCCTGCGCTTCAGCCCCCACCCCACCGTCATCGCGCCCTTCGGCATGACCCTGGGCGGCGGCGCGGAATTCACCCTGCACGCCGACCACGTCGTCGCCTCAGCGGAACTGTACATGGGCCTCGTGGAAGTCGGCGTGGGCCTGATCCCCGGCGGCGGCGGCACCAAGGAAATGCTGCTGCGCTTCACCGACCAGCTCCACCCCGGCCAGCGCGTCGGCAGTTCCCTGCTGCCCGCCGTGCAGCGCGCCTTCGAACTGATCGGCATGGCCAAGGTCAGCACCAGCGCCCTCGAGGCCCGCAACCTCGGGTTCCTGCGCGACCACGACACCGTCGCCATGAACAAAAACCACATCATCCAGGAAGCCAAGCGCATGGTCCTGGCCCTCGCCCCGGACTACGTGCAGCCCACCCCCCGCCAGGACATCCCCGTCATGGGCGACGCCGCCCTCGCCGCCCTGAAAAGCGCCCTGTACGGCATGCACCGCGGCGGGTACATCACCGACTACGACCTCGTCGTCAGCGAACAGCTGGGCAAGGTCCTCTCCGGCGGCACCGGCAACAACCGCACCGCCAAGGTCAGCGAACAGCACCTGCTGGACCTGGAACGCGAGGCCTTCCTGACCCTGCTGGGCAAGAAGGGCACGCAGCAGCGCATCGACCACATGCTCAAGACCGGCAAACCCCTCCGCAACTGACCCCCGCCGCAGGGAGAATGACCCATGCCCATGACCACGCCCCTGGACCGCCTGAAACGCACGCCCAAACGCCGCCTCGCCCTGTGGGGCCTGGTGGGCTACGGCCTGCTGCTCGGCGCCGCGGCGCTCATCGGCGCGGACATCACCCTGCGCAGCAAGACCAGGTGGGTGAAAGGAACCTTCGCGGTGGTGGGCCGCCGCGGCCGGAACGTGTACCTGCCCGCCAGCCCCGAAACCCTCAGCCGCGGCGTGATCGGCCTCGTGCCCATCCGCCCCAACCGCGGCCACGCGGTGCTGGGGGAAGGCAAGGTGGCCGGCACGCTGGTGCGCCGAGAGATCCTGGAGGAACGCGGCCTGATTCCCAACGGATCGGTCGCCTGGGTGAGCAGCTTCGTGTACAACGGCACACCCGAACAGCTCGGGATTCCTTTTGAGCACACCAGCGTCACGTCCCCCGCCGGGGAGATGCCCGCCTGGCACATCCCCCCGACCGGCCCGGACAAGGACGCCCTGGTGATCGTCGTGCACGGCCACGGCGGACAACGCGCCCAGGGGCTGCGCAGCCTGCGGGCCCTGCAACGCAGCGGCGCCGGCAGCCTGTACGTCACGTTCCGCAACGCGCACGGCGCGCCCCGCAGCGCCAACGGCTACCTCACCCTGGGCGACGAGGAAGCCGAGGACGTCCTCGCCGCCCTGCGCTGGGGACAGGCCAACGGGTACCGCCGCGCCGTCCTGTACGGCTTTTCCATGGGCGGCAACATCGTCCTGAGCGTCCTGCGGGCCCGCTTCCGGCCCCTCCCGCTCCCGGTGCTGGGCGTCATCCTCGACAGCCCCGCGCTGGACTGGCGGGACACCATCGAATGGCAGGGCCGCCGCTTCGGCTTGCCGGCCTTCATGGCCCGGCACGTCGGCACGTTCGTGCAGCACCTCGTCACCCGCCGCAGCGGCCAGAACTTCGACGCGGTGGACCAGCTCAGCGCCGCCCGCCACTTCGACCTGCCCATTCTCCTGTGGCACGGCACCCGAGACCGCACCATCCCCCTCGCGCAGGCCGAGGCCCTGGCCGCCGCCCGCCCCGACCTCGTCGAGTACCACCGCGTGGAAGGCGCCAAGCACATCCGCTGCTGGAACCTCGATCCCGCCCGCTACGAAGCGCAGCTCGAGTCGTTCCTCGGGCGCGTCCTGCACCCCGGGGAAGGCCCGGTATGACCCGCCCCGTGATCGCCCTGCAACGCCTCGCGTACGAGTGGGGCCCGGACGGATGCAGTGCCGCGCTCCTCGCCGCGCGCCGCGCCCTGCCCCGCCACTACCCGCTCCCCACCCTCCTTCCCTCCGGCCTCATGGCGGTCGCGCAGTCCGTGCAGTGGACCGACCAGGACGCCTTCACCCACCCGCACGACACCGTGCAGGTGTACGACGCGGCCACCGCCACCGAGACCGCCCCCCTGCACGTCCCCGGCGTACACGTCACCCCCGACCCGCACGGCCGCACACTCGCCCTGCGGCCCGCCCCCACCACCGGCATTCCCACGGCCGGGCGCCCCTTTCCCCTCCGGCCCGGGCAGACCGCTCGCTTCGAGTGGAACGAACGCCTGGACACCGGCACCGGCCCCCGCTACCGCCACACCATCGTGAACATCGGCCTGTGCGCCCGCGCCCTCACCCCCGACCTGTTCACCCGCCTGCCCGACCTGTACCGCTCGCACATGATCCAGCTGCGCGACCGGACCCGCACCCCCTGACCCCAAGGAGAATCACCCATGCGTGACGCCGTCATTGTTTCCGCAGTTCGCACGCCCGTCGGCCGCGGCGTGAAAGGCACCCTCGCCAACACCCGCCCCGACGACCTCGCCGCCCTCGTCCTCGGCGAAGCCGTCAAACGCGCCGGCGTGAACGCCGACCTCGTCGAGGACGTCTACCTCGGTTGCGCCATTCCCGAAGCCGAACAGGGCCTGAACATCGCCCGCCTCGCCGCCCTGCGCGCCGGCATGCCCGACACCGTCGGCGGCGTGACCATCAACCGCTTCTGCTCCAGCGGCCTGCAGACCATCGCCATGGCCGCCGCCGCCATCCAGACCGGGCAGGCCGACGTCATGCTCGCCGGCGGCGTGGAAAGCATGAGCTTCGTGCCCATGAGCGGCCACAACCCCAGCCCCAACCCGGACCTCGTGGACAGCCGCCCCGGCGCGTACATCGGCATGGGCCTCACCGCCGAGAACGTCGCCGACAAGTACGGCGTGAGCCGCGAGGACCAGGACGCTTTCGCCCTGCGCAGCCACCAGCGCGCCGCCGCCGCGCAGGACGCCGGCAAGTTCGACACCGAAATCGTTCCCGTGCCCGTGCGCGTGGACAAGCTCAAGGGCACCAAGCTGAAATCCGAGACCGTCCAGTTCGACAAGGACGAACTCATCCGCCGCGACGCCAACCTCGCCGACATGGCCAAGGTCCGCCCCGCCTTCCGCCAGGGCGGCAGCGTCACCGCCGCCAACAGCAGCCCCTTCAGCGACGGCGCCGCCGCCGTGCTCCTCATGAGCGCCGACAAGGCCGAGGAACTCGGCGTGAAACCCCTCGCGAAGTTCCTCGGCTTCGCGGTCGCCGGCGTCGCCCCGGAAGTCATGGGCATCGGCCCGGTCGCCGCCGTGCCCAAGGTCCTCAAGCAGACCGGCCTCACCCTGGACGACATCGACCTGATCGAACTGAACGAAGCCTTCGCCGCACAGGGCATCGCCGTGATGCGCGAACTCGGCCTGAACCAGGACATCCTCAACGTCAACGGCGGCGCCATCGCCTTGGGCCACCCCCTCGGGTGCAGCGGCGCGAAACTCACCACCAGCGCCATCTACGAACTCCAGCGCCGCGGCGGCGGCAAGGCCCTGATCACCATGTGCATCGGCGGGGGCATGGGCGCCGCCGGCGTGATCGAGGTGTTCCCCGCCAACGCCGCCGACTGAGATTCAAAGACCGAAGCAACCAGAGGAGGCGACCAGTTTTGGGTCGCCTCCATTCGCTGTCCACCTCAGCTGATGAACTAACCGATCACCGGTCGGTGGGGTCCACCACCGGCGTGTTCTGGTCCTTCTCCCGGGCCACCGGCGACGTGGCCGTCGTCTCGCCCAGCCAGCCCGTCTCCTTCTGCAGGTTCATCTCCCCGTACGCGGTCAGCCACTCGCTCTCGTTCACGCTGTCCAGCGCCCGGCCCGGGTACAGGCGCAGCAGCACGTCACGCATCACCTGCGCTTCGTAATCCGTGGCGTTCTCCAGGCCCAGGCGCTCGTGCACGGCCGTCAGGTCCATCAGGTCAGGTGCGGTCATGCCGGTACTGTGCCGGGCCGCGGCCCAGGCTGGGTGAACGGGCGCCCGGCAGCCCTTCATGGTCCGGGCCCGAAAGGAGAACGCCGGGAACGCCTGTGAGCGGCCCCGGCGTTTCTGTTGCGGCCTTACCGGCCGAGGGCGCTGCGGAAGGTGGCCTGCGCCGACCGGAAGGCGCTGCGGTCCACGCCGGCAAGCCGCTGTGCCGTCAGCTGGTTGCCCACCGAAGCCCGGGCCTGCTCCAGCGCGCGGCGTTTCGCCGTGGCCGTGACCGTCGCGAACGGGTCGGCCGTGACCCGGACCATCAGGAAGTACGTCTGAGCTGAGTTGGCGCTCATCGGGTCGAACCAGGCGGCTCCAGCGAACACCGGCGTGCCTTCCACATTGGTGAATTGGGCGTCGAAATCCTCGGCATACAGGTAAGAGGGTTCGCCCTCCACGTCGGGGAAGAACTGCGTGGCCAGGTACCGCTCGCCTCCGTCTGTCGCCAGGCCGATGGCGGCCAGACCATACTGCTCGGGCTGCGGAGTGAACCGGCCGTACTCGCCCAGACCCAGCACATCGCCCGAGTTCGTTGGGGTCTGCCCGTAGAACACGCTGATGCCCTCGGCGACAAGGGAGGCTTCCAGGTCGTTCGGGTCGGTGAAGGCCACCCACGCGTACTGCCCCTGGTAGGAGGCCTGATTGATGGTGACCGAGGTGCCCCCGACGTTCCCGGCCTCGTCGTACGCCTTGGCGGTCAGGGCTGTCGGCGCGGTGAGGTCCACGTTGAAGCGGCTGGTGGTGTAGGGGGCGGTCGTGTCCGTCTCGATCAGCGTGCTGCCCTGGTAGAACTCGACGCGCTGCACCGCGCTGGCGTCCGACACATTGGCGGTGTAGGTCACGACGCCTGCCTGGGTCAGCGGGCTGCCGGACAGGGTAACGGCGGGCGGGGTGGTGTCGGGAGTGCCGGGCGTACAGGCGGACAGCAGGGCGAGACCGAGCAGCGGCAGGGCAGCGAGGCGTTTCATCGTGGGTCACTCTAGGCCCGGGGCTGGCGCGTGGCGCGCGGATCTGCCCGTCTTGACGGGGGGGTTGGATGGGGGCAGCCGGGAGGGTCAGTCCGTATCGGTGTCGGCCGGCCACCACGTGTCGAACGGCGAGGCCGGCATGGTGCGTTTGTGCCGGGTGTTCAGGTACATGCGCTCCAGGCGCTCGGCGGCGGCCGCGTCCACGGGGCGGCCTTCCAGGTACGCGTCGATCTGGGCGTAGGTGAGGCCCAGGGCGGCCTCGTCGGGCAGGCCGGGGCGGTCGTCTTCCAGGTCGGCGGTGGGGACCTTCTTCCAGGTGCGTTCGGGGGCGCCGAGGTGCTCGAGGAGGGCCGCGCCCTGGTTCTTGGTGAGGCCGGTCAGGGGGGTGAGGTCCACGCCGCCGTCGCCGTATTTGGTGTAGAAGCCGGTGACGGCCTCGGCGGCGTGGTCGGTGCCCACGACGAGGAGGTTGTCCTGCCCGGCGATGGCGTACTGGGCGATCATGCGTTCGCGGGCCTTGATGTTGCCGCGCACGAAGTCCCGCAGCGGCGCGCCGAGCGCCTCGGCGGCGGCGTGGGCGCTGGCGTCCACGGCAGCCCGGATGTTCACGGTCAGGGTGCGGTCGGGGCGGATGAAAGCCAGGGCGGTCTGGGCGTCGGCCTCGTCGGCCTGTTCGCCGTAGGGGAGGCGCACGGCGGTGAACGTGGCGTCGTGCCCTTCGGCGCGCAGGGTTTCGGCGGCGAGCTGGCACAGCCGCCCGGCGAGGGTGCTGTCCTGGCCGCCGCTGATGCCCAGCACGAACCCCCGTGCGGGCGTGGCCCGGAGGTAGGCGGCGAGGAACGCCACGCGGCGGTGGACTTCCTGGGCCGGCTCGATGTGCGGTTGCACGTGCAGGTCGGCGCGGATGCGCTCTTGCAGGGTGGGGCGCTCGGGCATGTGTGAAGTATGCCGGAAGGTGGCGGCGGGGTTCGCGGCGGGGTGCGGCCACTACACTTGCCCGGTGACGGTCCCTACGCCTTCTTCCGCGCCGGTGGGCCTGCCGGTGGACGCCGTGATCGACCGGCTGGGGCTGGGCGCCTTTCAGTGGCGGCTGCTGGCGATCTGCGGGCTGACCTGGGCGGCGGACGCGATGGAGGTCCTGCTGATGAGTTTCGCCCTGCCGGGGGTGAGCGCGGCGTTCGGCCTGACGCCGGGTTCGGCGGACACGAAGCTGCTGCTCACGGCAACGTTTGCAGGCATGCTGGTGGGTGCGGTGGTGTGGGGCTGGCTGGCCGACCGGGTGGGGCGCCGCGCGGTGTTCCTGACGACCGTGACGCTGGGCGTGCTGTTCGGGCTGCTGGGGGCGGCCGCGCCGACGCTGGGGTGGCTGGTGGCCGCGCGGTTCCTGACGGGCCTGGCGATCGGCGGGACACTGCCGGTGGACTACGCGATGATGGCGGAATTCATCCCGACCGCGTGGCGCGGGCGGTTCCTGGTGTACCTGGAGAGCTTCTGGGCGGTGGGCACGGTGCTGGTCGCGGCGCTGGCGTGGTGGGTGAGCACGGCCTTCGCGCCGGAGCTCGGGTGGCGGTACCTGCTGGCGTTTGCGGCGCTGCCCGGACTGATCGGGCTGCTGGCGCGGCTGGGCATCCCGGACTCCCCGAGGTCGCTGCTGGCCAGGGGGGACACGTCGGGTGCGCGGGCAGCCCTGGCCCGGGTGGCGCAGTCGAACCGCGTGCCGCTGCCGGCCGAACCGCTGGCCGGGCCCGTGACGGGTCCTGCGGTGAGCGCCGCCGCGCTGTTCCGTGGGGTGCTGGGGCGCCGCACGGCGTGGCTGGGCGTGGTGTGGTTCACGCTGAGCCTGGGGTACTACGGCATCTTCACGTGGCTGCCCAGCGTGCTGCGGGCGCAGGGCCTGGACCTGGGCGAGGTGTACCGCACGACCCTGCTGCTGGCCCTGGCGCAGGTGCCCGGCTACCTGCTGGCGGCGTGGCTGGTCGAGCGGGTGGGGCGCCGCGCGACCCTGGCGGGCTTCCTGCTGGTGGGCGCGGCCAGCGCGTACCTCTTCCTTCTCGCCGGCACGCCGGGTGCGGTGCTGGGCACCAGCATGCTGCTCTCGGCCGCGCTGCTGGGTGCCTGGGGGGCGCTGTACGCCTACACCCCGGAGCTGTTCCCGACAGCCGTGCGCGCCACCGGCATGGGCGTCATGAGCAGCCTGGCGCGGGTGGCGAGCGTGGTGTCGCCCAGCGTGGGCGCGCTGCTGGTGACCGGGCAACTCGCGGTCGCCCTGACGGTGTTCGCAGCGTGCTTCGCGGTGGGGGCCGCCGCGGCCTGGGCGGTGGGCGTGGAAACGCGCGGGCGGCAGCTGCCCGGCGACGGGCCGGACGCCCGTCCGGAGGTGAACGCATGACACTTTCAACCACGGCCGGGGGCCAACCCGGCGCGCTGTTCACGGACCTGTACCAGCTCACGATGATGCAGGGGTATTACCGGCACGGCCTGCACGAGCAGGATTCGACTTTCGACCTGTACTTCCGGCGCCTGCCGTTCGAGGGCGGGTACGCGGTCTGGGCGGGCCTGGAACCCATGCTGGACACACTGAGCACCCTGCGGTTCAGCGAGGCCGATCTGGCATACCTGGAGACGCTGGGCGACTTCCGCGCGGACTTCCTGGCGGCCCTGCGGGGCTGGCGCTTTACCGGGCAGGTGGACGCTTTCCCGGAGGGGAGCCTGGTGTTCCCGCACGAGCCGCTCCTGACGGTGAAGGCGCCGCTGTGGGAGGCGCAGCTGGTGGAGACCATGCTGCTGAACACCCTGAACTTCCAGACGCTGGTGGCCACCAAGGCCGCGCGCTGCGTGCTGGCGGCCCGCAGCAGCCCGCACGGGGGAGAGGTCGTGGAGTTCGGCGCCCGCCGCGCCCAGGGACCGGACGGCGCCCTGAGTGCCACGCGGGCCGCCGTGGTGGGCGGCGTGACCGGCACCAGCAACGTGGAGGCCGCCCGGCGCTTTGGTCTGCCGGTGACCGGCACGCACGCGCACGCCTGGGTGGAGAGCTTCCCCACGGAACTGGACGCCTTCCGCGCGTACGCGGCCGTGTACCCGGACGCGACGACGCTGCTGCTGGACACCGTGGATACCCTGCGCAGCGGCCTGCCGAACGCCATCACGGTCGCGCGTGAACTGCGCGCGGCCGGGTATGAGCTGCGCGGCGTGCGCCTGGACAGCGGCGACCTCGCGTACCTGTCCCGGCATGCCCGCGCGGCACTGGACGCCGCCGGGTTCCCGGACGTGCGGATCGTGGCGAGCAACGACCTGTCCGAATCGGTGATCGCGGGCGTGATCGCCGAGGGCGGCCGGGTGGACGTGTACGGCGTGGGCACTCAGCTCGTCACCGCAGGCGGGCCGGGCGGAGGGGCGCTGGGCGGCGTGTACAAGCTCAGCAGCCTGAACGGCCGGCCCCGCATGAAGCTCACCGGGGACCCCGGCAAGGCCAGCGTGCCCGGCGAGAAACGTGTGTGGCGCGCCCACGACGGGCAGGGCCTGCTCGCATGGGACGTGCTGACGCTGGGCGACCCGCCGCGGACCGGGGACGCCGTGAGCGACCCGACCAATCCCCTGCGGGCCGCCCGCCTGCCCGCCGACCTGACCTGGACGGACGCCCGGCAGACCGTCCTGCGTGGCGGCCAGCGCACCCGCCCGGAGGAGCCTCTGAAGGCCGTGCAGACCCGGGCGCAGACGGACCTTGCGGCCCTGCCTCCGGAGACGCGGCGCCTGCTCAACCCGCACCGCTACCGCGTGAGCCTCGCGGCGGACGTGGCCGCGCTGCGGGACCGCGTGAGTGCCGAGCTGCGCGACCACGCCGGCCTGTGAGCCCCGCGCGCCCGCCGGGTGGGGCGGTCTTCGTGGGCCGATTCCAGCCGCCGCACGACAGCCACATTCACAGCATCCGGGTGGCGCTGGAGGCCGCGCCGCGGGTGCTGGTGCTGCTGGGCAGCGCGAACCTGGCCCGCAGCGTGAAGAACCCCTTCAGCGCGCCGGAACGGGTCCGGATGCTCCGCGCCGCCCTGCGCGACGCCGGGGGCGATGTGAACCGCGTGGCCTTCCGGCCGCTGGCGGACCGCTTCGACACCGCCCTGTGGGTGCAGGACGTGCAGGCGGCGGCCACCCGGCACTTCGGCATGGGTGCGCCGGTCGCCCTGGTCGGCCACGAGAAGGACGCCAGCACCGCGTACCTGCAGTGGTTCCCGGACTGGGCGCGGGTGACCGTGCCGTTCACGCCGGGTCTGAACGCCACCGACCTGCGCGCCGCCCTGTTCACCGGGGGCGGCTGGCCGCCCGGGACCCCGCCGGCCGTGCAGGCGTGGCTGGAGGCGTTTCGCCGGACGCGCCCGGCTGCCCGGCTGGGCCGCGAGTGGCGGGCCGTGGAGGCCGCCCGCGCCGCCCTGCCTCCCGGCCTGCCGCTGCATGAGGAACGCTGGCTGCACGTGCAGGGCGACGCCGTGTGGCTGCGCGTCCGGCGGGACTCAATTGGGGACGGCCTCTGGGAGCTGCCCGGCCGCGCCCTGCCGCCCGGCGAGCAGCCCGCGGTGTCCACCCCGCATGTCTTCACCCATCCTGCCCGCTCCCTGGTGGCTCCGGCGGCCGCGCACGTGCACCTGGGCCCGCCCCCGGACGACCTGCCGGCCCGCCTTGTGCCGCTCGGGGTGGCGCTCGCCCGGCCGCGGCGCTTCTTCGAGGATCACCACGTGATCCTCACGCGGCTGCTAGCCTTGCGCCGTGACTGAGTCCGTCCCCGCCCGCCCCCGCCTGCGCCTGCGCGTCACGGCCGCCGCCGAAGGCCACCTGCGCTCCGGGCACCCGTGGCTGTACGAATCGAGCGTCCGCGAACAGAACCGCGAGGGGGACGCCGGGGAACTCGCCGTGGTGTACGACCGCCGTGACCGCTTTCTGGCGATCGGACTGTACGACCCGCACTCCCCGCTGCGGCTGCGTGTGCTGCACGCCGGGTCCCCCGTGACCCTGGACGACGCGTGGTGGGCCGGACGGCTGGGCGAGGCGTTCGGGCGCCGCGAGGCGCTGTTCGGTCCCCTCGGGGCGCCGGTGGACACGGACGGGTACCGCCTCGTGAACGGCGAGTCCGACGGCTGGCCCGGCCTGGTGCTGGACCGCTACGCCGGGGTACTGGTCCTGAAGCTGTATACCGCCGCGTGGTTCCCGCACCTGGAGCGGGTGCTGGCCCTGCTCGCGGACCGCGCGCCGGGCCTCGCGGTGGTGCTGCGCCTGAGCCGCAACATCCAGGAGCGGGCGCGCGCCCTGAACCTCCGCGACGGGCAGCTGCTCGCCGGGGAACTGCCTGCGAACCCCGTGCACTTCCAGGAGTCCGGTCTGACCTTTGAGGCGGACGTGCTGCGCGGCCAGAAGACCGGGTTCTTCCTCGACCAGCGGGAGAACCGCCGGCACGTGCAGGCCCTCGCGCGGGACCGCCGGGTGCTCAACGCGTTCTCGTTCAGCGGGGGCTTCAGCCTGTATGCCGCTCGGGGCGGGGCGCGGCACGTGACCAGCCTGGACATCAGCGCGCACGCCCTGCGCAGCGCCGAGGCGAACTACGCCCTGAACCCTGACCTGAAAGCCGTGCACGAGACGGTGCAGGCGGACGTGTTCGAGTGGCTGGGGCGCCCCGGGCGGAAGTTTGATCTGGTGATCCTGGACCCGCCCAGCCTGGCACGGCGGGAAACGGAGCGGGCCGGGGCCATCCGCGCGTACGGAAAGCTCGCGGCGGACGGCATCCGCGCGCTTGAGCCCGGCGGAATTCTGGTGAGTGCGTCGTGCAGCGCGCACGTGAGCGCCGAGGAATTCTGGGGCGCGGTGCGGGAGGCCGCGGACCGCAGTGGCCGGCCGTGGCGGGAACTGCGCACCACCCGGCACGCCCCGGACCACCACGCCTCCTTCCCGGAGGCCGAATACCTGAAATGCATTTATTTGCAGCTCGACTGAACGTTATCTAGGTGGCGTTGGGGGCGGCGGAGCCGTCAAGAGTCGCCCGTCCTGCCCGTCCGGGATTGTAAGAATCATGTGCATTTCTTCTGACTACGCTGAGCCATGTTCAAAACCCAGACCAAGCGGGCGCTTGCCCTCAGCCTCCCCCTGATTCTCGGTTCCGCCTCCGCCGCCACCATCAAGATCGCCACCATCAGCCCCCTCTCCGGCGACCTCGCCCCCATCGGCACAGAAGTGCAGCGCGGCGCGGAACTCGCCATCCGCGAGCAGCAGAAGGCCTTCAAGGCCCTGGGCCACGACCTGGTGCTCACCGCCGTGGACGACAAGGCCACCGCCAACAGCGCTGGCGCCCTCGTGAAGAACCTGATCGCGGACGCCCAGGTGCTGGGCGTGGTGGGCGCGCTGAACTCCAGCGTGACCAACGTGGTCGGCCAGACGCTCGCCGGCTCGAACCTCGCGGTGATCTCCCCGGCCAGCACCAACGACGGCCTGACCGGCAACGGCTGGAAGAACTTCAGCCGCGTGGTCGCGCCCGACAAGGCCCAGGCGGTCGCCGCCGCCGCCTACATGACCGAGAGCCTCAAGGTCAAGAAGGTGTACGTCCTGTCCGACAACACCGCCTACGGCAACGGCCTGACCCGCGCCCTGCTCGCCAGCCTGAAGTCCCGCCCGATCACGGTGGCCGGCTACCGCGGCGCCAGCAGCGACGAGCAGATCCAGGTGGCCGTGCGCGCTGTGGCCGCCGCGAACCCGGACCTCGTGTACTTCGGCGGCACCGACGACGTCGGCCCGAAGATCCTCAAGGCCATGCGCGCCGCCGGCGTGAAGGCCAAGTTCATGGGCGGCGACGGCCTGGATTCCCCCAGCTTCGTGAAACGCGCCGGCATCGACGCCTCCGGCGTGCTGTACAGCACCGGCTTCGGCCCGGTCACCGTGTTCAACGGCTCGCAGGACTTCGCCAACCGCTACCAGGCCGCGTTCAAGGCCGCGCCCAGCGGGGTGGCCGTGTACGCCCACGACGCCACGCAGACCCTGCTGGAAGCCATCCGCATGAGCCTGCCCAAGAACGGCAACCTGCCCAGCCGCGCCGCGGTGGCCGACAACGTCCGCAAGGTGAACTTCGACGCCTGCTTCGACTCCAGCAAGGGCACCTGCCCCAGCATCTCCGGCCCGATCAGCTTCGACTCGACCGGGGAACGCCAGCGCTCCCGCGTGCTGATCATGCGCTTCGACGAGGTGCTGCAGCCCAAGGTCGTGACCCTGCAGACCGTGAAGGCCGCCGACTTTTGAACCGCTGACCCCTGAACGCCCCAGGGCGCCCCACCTCCCGCCGAACCGCGGGGAAGGGGGCGCCCTGGGGCGTTTTTCTGTTCGCGCGGCTCAGGCGCCCGGCTGCTCTCCGGCGAGGTGCAGCCAGGTGCTCAGCACCGAATCCGGGTTCAGGCTCACGGAGTCGATGCCCTGGTCCATCAGCCACTGCGCCAGCGCCGGGTGGTCGCTGGGCCCCTGCCCGCAGATGCCGATGTACTTGCCCTTGGCCTTCGCGGCGCGGATCGCCATGCCCATCAGGGCCAGCACGGCCTCGTTCTGCTCGTCGAACATGTCGGCCACCAGACCGCTGTCGCGGTCGAGCGCCAGGGTCAGCTGCGTGAGGTCGTTGCTGCCGATGGAGAACCCGTCGAACAGGTCCAGGAACTGGTCGGCCAGAATGGCGTTGCTGGGCACCTCGCACATCATGATGACCTTCAGGCCGTTCTCGCCCTGCACCAGCCCGTGCTCCCGCAGGATCTCCAGGATGCGGCGGCCCTCGTCCACGGTGCGCACGAACGGAATCATCAGCTGCACGTTCGTGAGGCCCATCTCGTCGCGGACCTCCTTCATGGCGGCGCACTCCAGTGCGAACGCGTCGCGGAAGTCCTCGCTGCGGTAGCGGCTTGCGCCGCGGAACCCGATCATGGGGTTCTCCTCGGTCGGTTCGTAGGCCGGGCCGCCGATCAGATGCGCGTACTCGTTGCTCTTGAAGTCCGACAGGCGCACGATCACGGGCTTGGGCGCGAAGGCCGCCGCGATGCTCGCCACACCCTCGGCCAGCTTCTCCCGGAAGAAGTCGCGCGGGCTGGCGTACCCGGCGGTCTTCTCCTCGATCTGGGCCTTCACATCGGCGGGCACGTCCGGGTAGTCCAGCAGCGCGCGCGGGTGAACGCCGATCACGTTCGAGCAGATGAACTCCACCCGGGCCAGCCCCACGCCCTCGTTCGGCAGCGCCGCGAACGAGAACGCGCGGTCCGGAGAGGCGACGTTCATCATGATCTTCATGCCCACGGGCGGCATGGCGTCCAGTTCCACCCGGTCCAGGTCGTAGTCGAGGCGCCCGGCGTACACGTACCCGGTGTCGCCCTCGGCGCACGAGACCGTGACCTCCTGCCCGCTCTCGAGTTCCCGGGTGGCGTTCCCGGTGCCCACCACGGCCGGGATACCCATCTCGCGGGCGATGATCGCGGCGTGGCAGGTGCGCCCGCCGCGGTTCGTGACGATGGCGCTGGCGCGTTTCATCACGGGTTCCCAGTCGGGGTCGGTCATGTCGGCGACCAGCACGTCGCCGTCCTGCACGCTGCTCATCTGGGACAGGTCCTTCACGACGCGCACCACGCCCGCCCCGATGCGGCTGCCCACCGCGCGGCCCTCCACGAGCACCTCGCCCTGCCCGGTCAGCGTGAAGCGTTCCAGGGTGCGGCCGGCGCGGCTCTGCACGGTTTCCGGGCGGGCCTGCAGGATGTAGATCAGGCCGTCGCGGCCGTCCTTGCCCCACTCGATGTCCATGGGGCGGCCGTAGTGATTCTCGATGGTCACGCACTGCCGCGCGAGTTCCGTCAGGTCCTCGTCGTTCAGGCTGAACGCGGCGCGCTCGTCCTCGGCGACGTCCACGGTCTGCACGCCGCCCTCGGGCGCGTAGATCATCTTCTTCTGCTTGCTGCCGCGGGTGCGGCGCAGCACGGCCTTCTTGCCCTGGCCCAGCGCGGGCTTGTACACGAAGAACTCGTCCGGGTTCACGGCGCCCTGCACGACCATTTCCCCCAGGCCGTAGCTGCTCGTGACGAACACGGCGTCCCGGAAGCCGCTCTCGGTGTCCAGCGTGAAGGCCACGCCGCTCACGCCCAGGTCGGTGCGGACCATGCGCTGCACCCCGGCGGAGAGCGCCACCTCGCTGTGCGAGAAGCCCTGGTGCACGCGGTAACTGATGGCGCGGTCGTTGTACAGGCTGGCGAACACCAGGCGCACGTGCCTCAGCACCGCCTCGATGCCGCGCACGTTCAGGAAGGTCTCCTGCTGCCCGGCGAAACTCGCTTCCGGCAGGTCCTCGGCGGTGGCACTGGACCGCACGGCCACGTCCGGCTCCACGCCGCCCTCGCCCATGGCGGCGTACGCCTCGCGGATCGCCTGCTCCAGCGGGGCGGGCAGCGCGGCTTGCTCCACCCAGCCGCGGATCTCGCGGCCCGCCTCGGTCAGGGCCTGCACGTCGCTGACGTCCAGGGCCGACAGGCGGTCCCCGATCTTCTGCTCGATCTGGTTTTCCTGCAGGAACAGGCGGAACGCGTCGGCGGTCGTGGCGAAGCCCCCGGGGACGCGCACGCCGGCGCCGGCGAGGCCCTGAATCATCTCGCCGATGCTGGCGTTCTTCCCGCCGACGATCTCCACGTCCGTCATCCTTAGTGTCTCGAACGCACGAATCATATCCATGTGTACTCTCCGTCGCCGAGAGGCTTTTCGCTCACCGGCAGGGGTGGTTTAGTGTTGACGAGCCGCTACTGCTCCCCGGAGTGTAACCGAGTGCACGCCGCCCGCCCCGCCCCCTTGTCTGTGCCCTCGGGACGTGCCGCGCCGCGCCCCGGCGTGCCACCCTGGGGCATGCCGCAGCCGCGCACCGTTCTGATCGTCTCCGACCACACCGGCCTCACCGCCGAGAACATCGCCCGCGCCCTGCTCACCCACTTCCCCGGGCAGACCTTCACGTACCTGCGCCGCCCCTTCACGTCCAGCCTGGACGCCGCCCGCGCCGTCGCCGAAGAGGTCCGCGGGCTGGCGGAGCAGGGCGAGCGGCCCGTGATCTTCACGACCATCACCGCCCCGGACGTGCTGCGCGCCCTGGACGACACGCCCGCCGAGATGTTCGACCTGCTCACCGAGAACGTCACCCGGCTCGGGGGGCTGTTCGGCGAGCGGCCCCGGCTCGCCACCGGCGGGCACCACGACATGCAGGACACCGAGGCGTACCTCAGCCGCATGGAGGCCCTGGACTTCGCGCTCGCCACCGACGACGGCGTCGGCGACCGCCAGTACAACCTCTCCGACGTGATCCTGGTGGGCGTCTCCCGCGCCGGCAAGACGCCCACCAGCCTGTTCCTGGCGTTGCAGCACGGCATCCGCGCCAGCAACTACCCGCTCGCCGAGGACGACTTCGAACGCGACAGCCTGCCCGCGCCGCTCGCGCGGCATCAGGCCAAGCTGTTCGGCCTGACCATCGACCCCCGGCGCCTGCACGCCATCCGCACGCAGCGGCGCCCGAACAGCCGCTACGCCAGCCTGGAACAGTGCGAGTACGAGGCCAAACGCGCCGAGCGGCTGTTCACCAGCCTGGGCATTCCCTGCAAGGAGACGACCTCCGCCAGCGTGGAGGAGATCGCCGCCGGCATCCTGCGGCATCTGCGGCGCGAACAGGGCCGCTGACGCTGGGCCGCGCCGGGTCATTCCTGGCGGCGGGCCCGGTAGCGGCGGATCAGGGCGTTCGTGCTGCTGTCGTGCGCGAGGTCCGGCGTGTCCGGGCCGAGTTCCTTCACGATCCGGCCCGCCAGCACCTTCCCGAGTTCCACGCCCCACTGGTCGAAGCTGTTCACGTCCCAGATCACGCCCTGCACGAATACCTTGTGCTCGTACAGCGCGATCAGCGCCCCCAGCGTGTGCGGCGTGAGCCGGTCAGCCAGCAGCGTGCTCGTCGGACGGTTGCCCTCGAACACCCGGTGCGGCGCGAGGACCTCCGCCACCCCCTCGGCACGCACTTCCTCCAGCGTCTTCCCGAAGGCCATCGCCTCGGTCTGCGCGAACACGTTCGCCATAAGCAGGTCGTGGTGCGACCCGCCGCCCGGCAGCGGCAGCGGATTCAGGGTCTGCGCAAACCCGATGAAATCGCACGGAATCAGCTTCGTGCCCTGGTGGATCAGCTGGTAGAAGGCGTGCTGCCCGTTCGTGCCCGGCTGCCCCCACACCACCGGTCCCGTCTGGTAATCCACCCGCCGGCCGGCCAGGGTCACGGACTTGCCGTTGCTCTCCATGTCCAGCTGCTGCAGGTACGCGGGGAAGTACGCGAGGTACTGGTCGTACGGCAGCACCGCCTGCGTCTCCGCGCCGAAGAAGTTCCCGTACCACACGCCCAGCAGCGCCATCAGCACCGGCAGATTCGCCTCCAGCGGCGCGGTGCGGAAGTGCTCGTCCATCGCGTGAAAGCCCGCCAGCAGCTCCTGGAAGTGCTCGGGGCCCACCGCCAGCGTCAGGCTCAGGCCGATGGCGCTGTCCAGGCTGTAGCGGCCCCCCACCCAGTCCCAGAACCCGAACATGTTCGCCGGGTCGATCCCGAAGCCCTGCACCTCCGTGGCGTTCGTGCTGACCGCCACGAAATGCCGCGCCACCGCCCGCTCGTCCCCCAGCGCCGCCAGCAGCCACGCGCGGGCGCTGCGGGCATTCGCCATCGTCTCCTGCGTGGTGAAGGTCTTGGAACTCACGATGAACAGCGTCTCGGCCGGGTCCAGGTCCCGGGTCTTCTCGGTCAGGTCGGTGCCGTCCACGTTCGACACGAACCGCACGGTCAGGTCCCGCTGCGCGTAATGCTTCAGTGCCTCGTAGGCCATCACCGGCCCCAGGTCCGACCCGCCAATCCCGATGTTCACCACGTTCCGGATGCGCAGCCCGGTGAAGCCCCGCCACTGCCCGGAGCGCACCTCACGGGCGAACGCGAACACCCGGTCCAGCACCCCGTGCACGTCCGGCACCACGTCCTGCCCGTCCACCTGGACCACCGCGCCCCTGGGCTGGCGCAGCGCCGTGTGCAGCACCGCGCGGCCTTCCGTCACGTTGATCCGTTCGCCGCGCAGCATGGCGTCCCGCCGCGCCTCCACGCCCCGCTCGCGGGCCAGGGCCAGCAGGCGCCTCAGCGTCTCATCCGTCACGCGGTGCTTGCTGTAATCCAGGTACAGCCCCGCGCCCTGGGCAGTCAGCCGCGTGCCGCGCTCCGGGTCCTGTGCGAACAGGTCCCGCAGGTGCAGCTCACGAACATCCTGATGGTGCGCCTCCAGCGCCTTCCACGCTGGGGAATCGGTTAGCCAGGCAGTCATTCCCCGAGGATACGCCCGGAAAAACGGCCGCCAGCGTGGACCTCAGGAAAACCCGAAGGCGGCGCCCCGCCCACTCAGGCGGCGTCGCCCTCGCGGTCGAGCTTCGCGAAGATCATCCGCCCCACGTTCGTCTGCACGTTGTTCACCACCAGCACCCGCGCCAGCTTCCCGCGCAGCTTCAGGCCGTCCTCCACGACCACCATCGTGCCGTCCTCCATGTACCCCACGCCCTGCCCGGCCTGCTGGCCGTTCTTGGTGATCACCACCGTCAGCTGGTCCCCGGCCTGCACCTGGGGTTTCAGGGCCACGGCCGCCTCGTGAATGCTCAGGACCGTCAGGCCGTGCAGCTTGGCGATCTTCGTGAGGTTCCCGTCGTTCGTGACGAGCTTCCCGCCCGTCTCCCGGGCAAGGCGGATGAGCTTGTCGTCCACCGTGCTGAGGTTCGCGTCGTCCCAGTCCTCGACTCGCAGCTGCCGCACCTGCCGCAGGTCCTCCAGCACCGCCAGCCCCCGCTTCCCGCGGGTGCGTTTCTGCGCGTCCGGGTGATCGGCCAGCGTCTGCAACTCGCGCAGCACGAACCCCGGCACGACCAGCTCTCCGTCCAGGAACCCCGCCTGCACCAGCGGTACGATCCGCCCATCGATCACCACGTTGGAATCCAGAATCTTGCTGCCCGGCTTGCGGCGCACCTGCGGGAACGACAGGATCCCGAACGCGTCGGCGTGCTGCACCGCGAACCCCACGAAGAACACCGAGAGGATCAGGGTGGTGGTCAGGCTCATGATCCACGAGTAGAACGGCAGGCTGCGCATCAGGTTCCCGATCAGCACGCTCAGCAGGAGCGCCACGATCAGCCCGAAGGTCGCTGCCGCCACCGTCCGCGGCGAGAGGCGGTCATACCAGGTGTTGAAACGCGCCAGCCAGCCCGCCACCCACCGCTCCAGACGGTTCAGGCTCAGGACCGCGGTCAGCAGCCCCGCCAGCATCAGGCTCAGCGTGTTCACCAGGACCAGCGGCCCCGGCGCGGAGCCCAGCAGCAGGCCCGCGGCCAGCCAGCCCACCATCAGGCCCAGAAACAGGATGAACAGCCGTACCACCAGCATCCCCGCCAGTGTACCCGGTTCAGGATGTGAAGAACCCCACCGCACGCACCCTGCGGCCGGGCCGGCTTCTCAACCCCCGTTCGGGGTGCGGGCGGGCACGCCCAGCTGCCACAGCGCTCCATCCAGGGCGGCCGCCAGCTCGGTCAGGTTCCCGGTGTTCTCCAGCACGGCCGTCGCCCGGCGGCGCTTTTCCTCCGCGGGCAGCTGCGCCGCGTCCCGGGCCAGCACCTCCTCGCGGCTCAGGCCGCTGCGGGCCGTCACGCGCGCCACCCGCACGTCCAGCGGGGCGTCCACGACCAGCACGGCGTCCATGCCCCGCTCCAGCCCCCCCTCGAACAGCAGGGGAATGTCCTGCACCACCCACGCCTCCCCACGGGTGAACGCCTCGGCCTCCAGGGCCATCATGCGCCGGCGGACCTCGGGGTGCACCACCGCGTTCAGCGCCGCCAGGGCCTCCGCGTTCCCGAACACCTGCCCGGCCAGCGCGGCCCGGTCCAGCACCCCCCCGGACACCGTGCCCGGAAACAGGGCCGCGAGGCGCGCGACCACGGCCGGGTCGCCCGTCACCTCGCGCGCGACCACATCCGCATCGAGCACCGTCAGACCCCGGTCACGCAGCAGGGCCGCCACGGTGCTTTTGCCCGCTCCTATGCTGCCCGTCAGGCCCAGCCGCCGGACCCGGCCGGTCACGTCAAGGGCCGCCTCGCCAGCCGGGGAAACGCTGCTCATGCCGTGACTGTACCAGCCGCCCGGTCAGTTCCGGGTCACGTGCCCGCCCGAAGCTGACCGGGCGGGGCCGCGCCCTGCCGCCCGTCCTGGAGAGGCTCCGGGCGCGTCGGGGGGGCTCATGCAAAGAACATGTGCGGCGCGGCCCTGTTCCACTATCATGCGCCCAGACTGCTTCAGCCTGACCGGGGTGGGCCCACCTCCTGACGACGCGCCCGTGACCCACCGGGCAAGCCTGCCCCCCACCCCCGATCCACCTCACGGAGGTTCACGAGTGAAACCCAGCCTGCCATCCCTTGCCACCCTGCTGCTCACCGCCGCCCTGACCGGCGCCTCGGCGCAGACCGCGCCCACCACCCCCGCCGCGCCCGCCCAGACGGCCCCGGCCGCCCCGGCCAAACCCGTGCCCGCCGCCAGCTACGTGGCACTGGGCGACATGTACTTCAACCAGGGCAAGTACGACATGGCGTACGTCGCCTACCGCGCCGCCGCGCAGCTGGAGGCGCAGAACCCCCGCGCGCTGCTCGGCCTGGGCCGCAGCCAGACGAAACTGCGCCTGTACGGCCCCGCCATCGAAACCCTGCGCCGCCTGATCAGCGTGGACGCCACCAGCATCAGCGGCTACATCGCCCTGTCGCAGGCGTACCAGCAGCAGTACGTGCAGACCTCCGACCTGGCCTCCGTCGCCCGGAACCTGGAACTGGCGCAGAACGTCCTGACGCAGGCGCAGACCGTCGCGCAGTCCCAGACCGGCACGGACCGCGACCTGAACCTCAGCAAGATCTGGAACGAACGCGGGTACGTCTACCGCCTCCAGGGCCAGATCACGCAGGCCATCGAGGCCTTCAAGCAGGCGAACACCCTGAACCCCGACAACAGCGTCGTGCTGTACAACCTGGGCGACATGTACTACGTCAGCGGCGACCTGCCCCAGGCGCTGAACTACCTGCAGCAGGCCGTGATCGCCGACCCTGCCGACCCCTACAACCGCGCGTACTACGGCAAGCTGCTGGCCCTCAGCGGCAACGTCATCGCCGCCCGGCCGGAAGCCGCGCAGGCCGCGAAGCTCGCGCCCACCAACGCGTACGCCGTCGGGCAGTACGGCGTGGTCAGCTACCTCGCCAAGGACCCCGTCCAGGCCCGCACGCAGCTGAACGCCGCGCTGCGCCTCGACCCCCTGCGTTACCCGGAGTTCTACTACTACCTGGGCCGCCTGAACCTGGACGCCAACGACCTGAAGGCCGCCCGGGACGCCCTGACCCGCGCGGCCGCGCTGGGCAGCACCAACCCCGAGTACCTGTACTACCTGGGCCTGAGCTTCGAGCGCAGCAACACGGTCAGCCCCTCCGACCGCGTGAAGGCGCGCGAGAACTACGAACGCGCCCTGAAACTCAGCCCCAACTACAAGCTCGCGCAGGACGGCCTGAACCGCGTGAAGTAACCGGAAGGTCAGAAGGGACGCCCGATCAATGGGCGTCCCTTCCTTTTATGGGCTTACGTTCGCGCGGCCCGCTGCGCCTGCACCCAGGCCAGGAAGGCCGCCTGATCCAGGGTGTTCAGCACCTGCGCCGGCGTCAGGCCCGCCTTGCGCGCCACGGCCACCCCATAGCGCGCGTCCCGCAGGCCGCTCAGCGTATGCGCGTCGGTGTTGATCGCGAAGGTCAGCCGGTCCCGCCAGCGCAGCGCGTCCCGCCAGTCCAGGTCCAGGCGGTAGGCGTTCGCGTTGATTTCCACTGCCGTCCCCCGCTCCACGCATGCCTCCAGCACGGCGTCCACGTTCAGGGCGTAGGGCGGGCGGCGCAGCAGCAGTCGCCCGGTCGGGTGGCCCAGCACCGTGACCAGCGGGTGACTCGCGGCGCGGATCAGCCGCTCGGTCTGCCGGGCCTCGGGCAGCGTGAAGTGGCTGTGCACGCTGGCGACCACGTAATCGAGTTCGGCCAGCACGTCGTCCGGGTAGTCGAGGGTGCCGTCCTCCAGGATGTCCACCTCGGCGCCCGCCACGACCGGCACGCCGTCGGCCTGCAAGACGCGGACCTCCTGAAGCTGCGCGCGCAGCCGCTCGATGCTCAGGCCGTTGGCGTAATGGGCAGCGCGCGAATGATCCCCGGTGCCCAGGAAGGCGTGCCCCAGCGCCACGGCCGCCCGGGCCATGTCGGCGATGCTGGCCGTGCCGTCCGACCACACGGAGTGCGTGTGCAGCATGCCCTTCAGGTCCGCCACGGTCACCAGATCGGCCGGGGCGGGCAGCGACGTCCAGAGCCCGTCGTGTTCCGGATCGCGGTACTCGGCCGGCCGGAAGGGGAGCCCGAGTTCGCGGTAGACGCTCGCCTCGTCCGGGGTGTCCAGGCGGGCGCCCGCGCGGAACAGGCCCCGGCCGCTGAGGTCCAGGCCCTGCCCGGCCGCGTCCTGCCGCAGGGCGTCGCGGTAGGCGGTGCTGCCGCCCATCATCAGGTCCAGGGCCCCGCGCGCCCCAGGCGGCGCGAAGGCGACCTCCACGGGCACACCCCCCAGCCGCCCGGCCACCACCGGTTTGCCCTCGACCGGGGCGGCGTCCTCCACCGCTGCCCCCAGGCGGGCCAGGACGTCCTCGACCGATCCCGTCACGGTCACGCGGGCGGTCCGCACCGTGTCCAGGCCTCGCCGCACGTCCCCGGAGGGAACGGGGGAGAGGTCCGCCAGGGCGGCCAGCAGGGTTTCCACAGCGTCCACACCGGCACTCAGGTGTTGCCGGTCCTGGTTCGCCAGCACGAACTCCACCGCCTCCAGGAAAGATGCCGCGCTCTTCGCGCCGAAGCCCTTCAGGGCGGCCACGCGGCCGTCCAGGCAGGCTTCACGCAGCACCTCCGGGGAGTCGATGCCGGCGTCCCACAGCGCGCGGATCTTTTTCGGGCCGAGGCCCCGCACGCGGAACAGACCCAGCACGCCGGGCGGCACCTGAGCGGACGCCTCCTCAAGCGGCGGGAAGGCGCCCGACTCCACCAGCGTCAGCAGCTCGGAGGCGATGCCCTTCCCGACCTTCGGCACGCCCGCGAACGCGGAGGTGGCCAGGGACTCCAGTTCCGCGTCCACGCTCTCCAGGCCGCGGGCGGCACTGCGGTACGCCTGAGCGCGGAAGGCGTCGGCGCCCAGCACGTCCAGGAGGTCCGCGGTGAGTTTCAGGATGCCCACCAGGGTCTTGCGGGTCATGGCGGCTTCAGCCATGACGCACCCGTCCCTGGTACGTCACCACGCGGCCATTCACGTCCTGAATCTGCTTCAGGGCCTCACCGAACCGGAACCCTACCTCGGCGGGAGCGTGCGCGTCGCTGCCCAGCACGAAAGGAATGCCCCGCTCGGCGGCCAGCCGTGTCAGGTCTGGGGCCGGGTAGGCCTCGGCCACCGGCTTGCGCCACCCGGCCGTGTTGAAATCCAGGCTGAGCCCGGCGTCGGCGATCACGTCCAGGGCGTGCAGGGCGTACACGCCGTCCGGGTCGCGGTGCCCGAACTTCTTCGGCAGGTCCAGGTGCCCGATGGAGTCGAACAGCCCGCTGCGGGCCGCGCCCTCCACCAGCGCGTAGTAGTCGCGGTACAGGTCAGGCAGGGCCCGCCAGTCGTACTCCGCCACGAACTCCGGATTGTCGAAGCCCCAGGCGCCCAGGTAGTGCACGCTGCCGATCACGTAATCCCAGTCGTACCGGGCCAGCAGGTCCGCCACGAACCGCTCCGTGCCGGGGTGGAAGTCGGCCTCCAGGCCCAGGCGCACGTCCAGCCGCCCGCGAAACGCCTCCTGCACCGCGCGGACCTCCTGCACGTACTCGTCCAGCTGATCGAGGCGCATGCGCCACGGCGCGTCGTACCAGGCGGGCATGGGGGCGTGGTCCGTGAAGCACACGCCGTCCAGGCCGGCGTCCAGGGCAGCCTGGGCGTACTCGCGCGGCGTGCCGGTCGCGTGGCCGCACAGCGGCGTGTGCATGTGCGAATCGAACAGGGGAGAGGCCATACCTCAGGCTAGCGTCCGGACCGGAAGGGCTTCCGCAGGGGCAGGGAGACCTGAAGTTCATTCACGGCGCGGCGGTGAGGTGGTCCTGGCGTGCCTCATGACTCTGACCCGAGATGATCTCCAACGGTCACGTTTTCAGAGAGTGCGCAACCTGATTGCGTCAGCCCGGCGGTAGTCAACCCGGCTGAATCGAGCCTTGTTGAATGAGAGCCATACAGCCGATTCCGATCCGTAGGAGTGGTGTTCGGAATGGCCGAACGATAATTCCGGATGATTGCAAAATTGCGCGCCGCTGCCTACTGTGGAGCTCAAGCACTCAATTTAAAGCCGTCTGCTGCCGCCCACCGGGGGCCGGTCAGTCAGGCCGCCAGCTGGAGGGTTCATGCACAAGCGTCCTCTTTCCGTCCTCATGCTCAGCCTCGGCCTTCTCCTGCCTGCCTGCGGCACCACGCCCCAGGGCGCCCCCACGCAGGCCCCGGCGGCCGGCAGCATCGTCGCCACGCCCGACGAGTGCGCCACCTTCGACCAGTACCCCATGGTCGTCGCCCGCGTCGCGTTCAACACCGAACGCGACTTCTACGACCTCGCCACCACCTTCGAGTTCCTCGGCGGCACCCTGGAGGACCGCTACGTCCTGCTCGACCTCAGCAAGAAGGAGTACGAGCAGCTGAAGGTCACCGGCCTCACCCGCGGCTGGAAGGTGGAGATCGACCAGACCGCCACGAAACGCGAGAGCGCCGCGCTGGACATCGTCGCCGCGGGCGGCACCGTGAAGAACGAACTGAGCGCCCAGTCCATTCCCGGGTACAGCTGCTACCGCACCGTGGAGGAGACGTACCAGACCATGGACCAGCTGGCCGCGCAGTACCCCAACCTGGTCACGGTCAAGAGCATCGGCCCGACGTGGCTGAAAAGCCGCGGGACCGGCGGGTACGACATGAAGGTCATCATCATCGGGAACAAGAACAACACCAGCACCAACAAACCCAAGGTCGTGATGACCAGCAGCATTCACGCCCGCGAGTACACGCCGGCCGAACTGCACACCCGCCTTGCCGAGTACCTGCTCACCAACTACGGCAAGGATGCCGACGTGACCTGGATGCTGGACAGCCAGGAGGTGCACCTGGTGCTGCAGGCCAACCCGGACGGCCGCAAGAAGGCCGAGGCGGGGGCCAGCTGGCGCAAGAACGTGAACAACACCAGCGGGTGCAGCACCAGCGCGTACGGTACCGACCTGAACCGCAACTTCAACACCTTCTGGGGGCAGGGCGGCAGCAGCACCGACCCGTGCAACGAGACGTACATGGGCCGCAGCGCCGCCAGCGAGCCTGAGGTGCAGAACATCCAGAACTACCTGAAGTCCGTGTTCCCGGACCAGCGCGGCCCGAACCTGGGTGACGCCGCCAGCCTGGACACCATGGGCGTGTACATGGACACCCACAGCTACTCGAAGCTGGTCCTGTGGAGCTGGGGCCACACCACGACCGCCGCGCCGAACGGCACGCAGCTGCAGAGCCTGGGCCGCAAGTTCGCGTACTTCAACGGGTATAAGCCGCAGCAGGCGGTGGGCCTGTACCCCACCAGCGGCACCACCGAGGATTACGGATACGGGGAACTGGGCATCGCCAGCTACACCATCGAGCTGGGCAGCGCGTTCTTCGAGTCGTGCAGCAGTTTCACGAGCGACGTGATCCCGAAGAACCAGCCGGCGCTGCTGTACGCCATGAAGGCCGCCCGCGCCCCATACCGCATGGGCAGCGGCGCGGACGTGGTGAACGTCTCCGCGCCCGCCAGCGTGACTGCCGGCAGCGCCTTCACCCTCAGCGCCCGCGCGGACAGCACGCGGTACAACAACATGAACGGCACCGAACCCGGCCGCGCGGTGACGGGCGCCGAGTACTTCGTGGACCGCGCCCCCTGGGAGGGCGGCACGGCCGTGCCCATGACCGCCAGCGACGGCAGCTTCAACGCCACCGCGGAGAACATCACGGCCAGCGTGCCCACGGGCGGCCTGAGCGCCGGGCGGCACACCATCTACGTCCGCGCGAAGAACACCAGCGGCAACTACGGCCCGGTCAGCGCGGTGTTCGTGACCGTGGGCGGCACGGGCGGCAACGTCGCCCCGGTGGCGAGCTTCACGAACACGGTCAGCGGCCTCACCGCGAACTTCACCAGCACCAGCACCGACAGTGACGGCACCATCGCCGGGTACAGCTGGAACTTCGGGGACGGCACGACCAGCACCGCCCAGAACCCCGGCAAGACCTACGCGGCCGCCGGCACGTACACCGTGACCCTGACCGTCACGGACAACGCCGGGGCCACGCACTCGACCAGCAAGGCAGTCACGGTCAGTAATGGCGGCACGGTCACGTACAGCGGCAGCGTGACGTCCGGCGGCACCTCGTACCAGCCGGGCACGGCCGGCCGCAGCTACGCCGCGGGCACCCTGCGGGCCACGCTCAGCGGCCCCAGCGGCACGGACTTCGACCTGTACCTGCAGAAATTCAACGGCACCAGCTGGGTGGACGTCGCCTCCAGCGAGAGCAGCAGCAGCAGCGAGAGCATCACCTACACGGCCACCAGCGGCACCTACCGCTGGGAGGTGTACGGGTACTCCGGCAGCGGTTCCTACACCCTGAACGTCACCGCCCCCTGAACTGAGGGCTCCTGACCCGCACCGATCCCGGGCTTCCCGGGGTCGGTGTTCTCATTGCATAAAAGTGCAATTGTCTGTATTTCCGTGCAGTCGGACTCCGCTCCTGACTGGGAAGCTGGCCCCCGCCTCTGTATACTTCCCACCTATGACGAGTCGCGCCCGCAGCAGCAAGAAGAAGGCGGCCCCCACCCCGCCGCCGGCCGGACCCACCCTGCACACCCCGGACACCCTGCCCGCCCCCGTCCTGGCCGGCCGGGACTTCCTGAGCAACCTGGACATGACGGCCGCCGAACTGCGCACCGTGATGGACACCGCCCACAGCATGAAACGCGGCGAGTGGCGCGCCGTGAAACCCCTGAACGGCCTGAGCCTCGCCCTGGTGTTCGAGAAGGCCTCGCTGCGCACCCGCACCACCTTCGATGTCGGCATGTACCAGCTGGGCGGGCACGCCATCACCCTCAGCAACCAGGAGGTCGGCCTCGGCACCCGCGAGCGCGTCAGCGACGTGGCCCGCAACCTGGAACGCTGGGTGGACGGCGTCATGGCCCGCGTGTACCTCCAGGGCACCCTGCAGGAACTCGCCGAGAACGCCGAGATCCCCATCATCAACGGCCTGTCGGACATGCTGCACCCCGCCCAGCTGCTCGCCGACTACCAGACCATCGAGGCAGAGTACGGCCAGGACCTGCGCGGCAAACGCATCGTGTACATCGGGGACGGCAACAACCTCGCCAACAGCCACATCCACATGGGCATCCTGACCGGCACGGACGTCACCATCGTCACCCCGGTCGGGTACGAACCGAACGCCTCGGTCGCGATGGACGCCGTGAAACGCGGCGCGAACCTCACCATCACCAATGACCTGTCCGCCGTGGAGGGCGCCGACGTGCTGTACACCGACGTGTGGATCAGCATGGGCATGGAAGCCGAGGCCGACATCCGCCGCCGCGCCTTCCGCGGGTACCAGGTCACGCCCCGCATGCTGGACACCATCGCCGGGGACGGCGTGTTCCTGCACTGCCTGCCCGCCCACTACGGCGAGGAAACCGTTCCGGAAGCCACCGAGCACCGCAAGAGCCGCGTGTTCGACCAGGCCGAGAACCGCCTGCACGCCCAGAAGGCCCTGATGTACCACCTGATGGGCGCCATGACCCCCCGCTGGTGAACGGCGACGCGGCAGCGGCTTCGGCAGGTGCCATGATCGGAGGGATGGGCGCCGCACCTGCCGAACCCGTGGAATGGCTGGACCTCGTGAACGAACGCGACGAGGTGACCGGCCGCGTGACCCGCGAGGACGCCTGGGCCCGGCGCCTGCCCGTCCGCGTCGTGAACGCCTTTCTGGTGAACGCGCGCGGCCAGCTGTGGATTCCGCGCCGCACGCCGTCCAAACACACCTTCCCCGGGTGCCTGGACATGAGTGTCGGCGGGCACGTGGAGAGCGGCGAGTCGTACGAGCAGGCCTTCCGCCGCGAAACGCGGGAGGAACTGAACCTGAACGTGGACGACCTGCCCTGGCAGGAGATCGCGGCGTTCTCGCCCTTCCAGACGACCCTCAGCACCTTCATGCGGGTGTACGAACTGCGCGCCGACGAGGCCCCCGCCTTCAACACCGCCGACTTCAGCGGCGCCGAATGGCTCACGCCGGCGGAACTGCTGGAGCGCGTCGCACGCGGAGACCCGGCGAAAGGCGACCTGGCCGAACTCGTGCGGCGGTGCTACCCCACATGACCACCCTGACCACCCCACGCCTGATCGTGCGTCCGTTCCGGGAGGCCGACCTCCCGGCGTTCACGGCTTACCGGAACGACCCGGCCGTGGCCCGTTACCAGGGCTGGGCATTGCCCTACCCGGCTGAAGCAGCCCAGGCCATGCTGTCCGGGCGCGCCCTCGGCGAGGACGGCTGGGTGCAGCGCGCCGTCACCCTCCCGGACGGCACGCTGCTGGGCGACGTGGCGCTGAACACGCACGGCCCGCAGGCGGAACTGGGCGTGACCCTCGCCACCCACGCGCAGGGGCGCGGCTACGCCCACGAGGCCCTCACCGCCCTGATCGCCCACGCCTTCGCCGTTCTGGGCCTGCACCGCCTGCACGCCGGCATCGACCCGCGCAACGAACCCGTCACTCGGCTGCTCACGCGCCTGCACTTCCGGCACGAAGGCACCCACATCCAGAGTTACTGGCACCGCGGCGAGTGGACCGACGAGGCCACCTACGCCCTCCTCAGGAGTGAATGGACCCATGACCCAACCCAAGATCTTCATTGACGGCGAGGCCGGCACCACCGGCCTGCAGATCCGCCAGCGCCTCCAGGCCCGCACCGACCTGGAGCTGCTGAGCATCGACCCGGCCCGCCGCAAGGACCCCGCCGCCCGCGCCGAACTCCTGAACGCCGCCGACGTGTCCATCCTGTGCCTGCACGACGACGCGGCCAAGGAGGCGGTGCAGCTCACCACCAACCCCGCCGCCCGGCTGCTGGACGCCAGCACCGCCCACCGCGTGAACCCGGACTGGACCTTCGGCTTCCCCGAACTGAACGCGAATCAGCCGGACCGGATCCGCGCGGCGCGCCTCGTGGCGAACCCCGGGTGTTACAGCACGGCCGCCATCGCGCTGCTCGCCCCCCTCACCGCCCGCGGCATGCTGCCTGCCGACCACCCCATCAGCATTCAGGGGTACAGCGGGTACAGCGGCGGCGGCCGCGCCCTGGTGGACGCCCACGAGCGCGGCGAGGCCCACCCCATGCGCGGGGACTTCCTGTCGTACGCCCTGGGCCTGGACCACAAGCACCTGCCGGAAATCGTGCGGTACGGCGGCCTGACCCGCACCCCGGTCTTCACGCCGAACGTGGGCGCCTGGGCGCAGGGCATGATCGTCACCATTCCCCTGCACCTGGATGCGCTGGGCACCACCGCCGCCGCGCTGCACGGGGCGCTGGACGACCACTACCGCGGGCAGAACTTCGTCCGCGTGGGGCGCATGGCCGAGAACCCCGCCATCCTGGACCCGCAGGCCCTGAACGACACGAACAACCTGGAACTGTTCGTGTACGCGTCGGCCGACGGGGAACGCGCCGTGCTGGCCGCTCGCCTCGACAACCTCGGGAAGGGCGCCGGGGGCGCAGCCGTGCAGAACCTCGACCTGATGCTCTCCGCGCGGACCAGTCCGTCCGCCTGAGCTCCTCAGTCATAGAAAAGGACGCCACACGACCGTGGCGTCCTTTTCGTTGGGGTGTCTGTCCGATCAGGGCAGGATGACGGTGTCGATGGCGTACACGATCCCGAGGCCGGTGCCGATCTCGGTGGGTTCGGTCACGGCCGTGCCGAACAGGTAACCGCCCTCAGTGCGGGGGCTGACGCGGATGGTGCTGCCGCCCACGGTCACGAGGTCCGTGTTGCTGCCCAGCGCGGTGGTCGTGACGCGGCTGTTCACCACATGCGAGAGCAGCACGGTGCGCAGGCGGGCCGGGTCGGCCTTCAGGGTGTCCAGCGTCGCGGCGGGAATCTTGGCGAAGGCGTCGTTGGTGGGCGCGAAGATCGTCACGTCACCGGTGGTGAGGGTGTCCACCAGACCGGCCGCCTGGATCAGGCTGACCAGCGTGGAGAAGCGGGCGTCGGCGCTCAGGCGGGCGTAGACGGAGGAGGCCGCGGCCGTCACGGTGGTGGTCGTGGTGGTGTTCGTCGCGGGCGCCGTGGTGGTCACGGTGGCGGTGGTGGTGGCCGGCGTGGTTTCGGTGGTCACTTCCACCGCGACAGGCTCCACGATCACCAGGTCGGCGGGCATCAGCACGCGGTCGATGGCGTAGATGTTGCAGTTGCTGGCGGTCACTGCCGTCGTCTCGACGCGGGTCTCGCCGATCATCACGTCGGTGCCGCTGCCGGTGATGGTGATGGTCGCGCCGTCGGCAGTGGTGTAAGGCGTGGCGTTCACGAGGCTGCCGGACTCCACGCGGGTGGGCAGGATGTGGTACTGCAGCACCCGCTTGAGGGCGGCCGGGTCGGAGGCCAGGCGGGCCAGCTGATCCGGGTCCACGGCCTCGAAGGCGGCGTTAGTGGGCGCGAAGATGGTGTACTCGCCGGTCATGATCGTCTCGGTGAGCCCGGCGTCGCTGAGCAGGTCGCGCAGCGTGGTGAAGCGGTCGTCGCCGACCAGCACGTCGTAGCAGGACATGGCCGTTTCGGCGGTGGTTTCCGTCGTGGCGACCTCGGTGGTCGTCTCGGTGGTGGCCGTTTCCGTGGTGGTGGTCTCGGTCGTGATGGTTTCCGTGGTGGTGGTCTCGGTCGTCGTGGTGGCCGGGGCTTCGGTCGTGGTCGTCGTGGTGGTGGTCGTGGTGCTGCGCTGCGGCGTGGCCGGAATCACGATGGGCGCGGACACGACCGGAGCGGGCGCGGCGGGCGCAGCCGCAGCGGGGGCCGGTGCGGGCGCGGGGGCGGCACCCGTGGCGGGAGGCACCAGCACCGTGTCGATGACGTGCACGACGCCGTTACAAGCGGCGATGTCGGCGCGGGTCACGGTGGCGCCATTCACGCGCAGGCGGTTGCCGCTCATGCTCAGCGTGAGGCTGGGGCCGGCGAGGCTGGCGACGCTGCGCATGCCCATCAGCTGTTTGCCGGTCATCTTGCTGCCGAGCATGTGGTACGTGAGAACCGAGTCAAGCAGGTCCGGGTCATTCAGGACGTTGGCGAGCACGTCGCTGGGCAGTTTGGCGAACGCGGCATTCGTGGGTGCGAACAGGGTGCCCTGGCCGCCGCTGAGCATCTCGGCGTACCCGCCGGCGCTGACGGCGGCGTTCAGGGTGCTGAACTGCGGGTCGGTGGCGATGATCTGCGCCACGGTGCGGCACGCGGCAGGTTGGGCCACGGGGGCCGGGCCGCCCGCTCCACCCGCCAGCGCGGGTGTGATGAGCATCAGGCCAAGGGTCATCAGTGCAGTCTGCTTCTTCATACGGTCACCTCAGGAGGTCCTGCTCTGTGAGCTGTAAAAAATTGTTACCGAGCCTCAATCTTCCCCACTCCTCATGAGATTGCAACCGATGGAAGTATTTAAGTAAGACCAGATAAAAGCACATGAATGCACCTTATTTACAGACTCACGGCGGACTCATGCGTGAGGATGTTAGGAGGCAGAGGGGATGCGTTGCCAAGAAGGAGTGAGGGAAGCAGACTGGCCGCTTCCCCTCGTTTCTTCCTGCCTTACTTGCCGAAGTACTCGGGCAGGTCCACTTCCGTGATCAGCACGTCGCGGGGCTTGCTGCCCTGGTGCTTGCTCACCACGCCCATCGCCTCCAGCAGGTCCATCAGTTTCCCGGCTCGGGCGTGCCCCACGCTCAGGCGCCGTTGCAGGCGCGACACGCTGCCCTGGCCTTCCTCGATGCAGATCTGCGCCGCCTGCCGCAGCAGCGGATCGCTGAAATCCATGCTGGCCTTGTCGGTCGTAGGCCCGCTCGCCTCGATGCCACCCTCGAAGTCCGCGCCGTACGCCTCCACGAACGCGTCCTCGAACACCATGCGCCGCAACTCGTCCGCGATGCGCGCGGACTCCACCTCGCTGATGTACGGGCCCTGCAGGCGCAGGGGTTTGACCAGACCCGGCTGGTAGAACAGCATGTCGCCCATCCCGGTCAGGCGCTCGGCGCCCATGGCGTCCAGGATGGTGCGGCTGTCGTGGCTGCTGCTCACCGCGAACGCGATCCGCGCCGGGATGTTCACCTTGATCAGGCTGGTCAGGATGTCCACGCTGGGCCGCTGCGTCGCCAGGATCAGGTGCATGCCGGTCGCGCGGGCCATCTGCGCCAGACGCATGATCGCGGACTCCACTTCCTTCGGGCTGGTGATCATCAGGTCCGCCAGCTCGTCGATGATGATCACGAGGTGCGGGAGTTCCGTCTCGCCCACCTGCCGCATCTTCGCGTTGAACTGCTCCAGGTTCTTCGCGCCGACCTGCGACATCATCTTGTAGCGCCGCTCCATGTGCGCCACCGCGCCCAGCAGCACGCCGGCCGCGTCCACCGGGTTCGTGACCACCGGCCGCACCAGGTGCGGAATCCCGTCGTACGGCGTGAGTTCCACCATCTTCGGGTCGATCATCAGGAAGCGCAGCTCGGTCGGCAGGTACTTGAACAGCAGGCTGGTGATCAGCGTGTTCACGCACACCGACTTCCCGCTCCCGGTGCTGCCGGCCACCAGCAGGTGCGGCATCTTCGCGAGGTCCCCGACCATCAGTTCCCCGTCGATGCTCTTCCCGAGAATCACCGGCAGCTTGCCCCGCGCCGCCCGGAAGGACGGCGCCTCAGCCGCCTGATGGAACGTCACCGGTTCCCGGTCGGCATTCGGGACTTCCAGGCCGATCACGCTCTTGCCCGGCACCGGCGCCTCCACGCGCACTCCACCCACCGCCAGGGCGCGCGCGAGGTCGTTGGCGAGCCCTGCGATCCGGCTGATCTTCTCCCCGGGGGCCGGTTCGATCTCGTACCGGGTGACGGTCGGGCCGCGCGCGTAATCCACGACCTTCGCCTGCAGGTTGAACTGCCGCAACGTCTCCTCGATCACGCCCGCCCGCTGCCGCGCCGCGACGTCCATGGCGGTGGTGTTCAGCGCGGCGGCCGGCACCGGGTCCAGCAGCGCGGGCGTGGGGAGCGCCAGATCAATGGCGCCCACCGGCCGGTCCGCGGCCGCGCGGCGCTCGGGCGCAGCGGACTCCCAGGGTGCGCTGCCGCCCGGGCTGGCCGCCTGCACCCCTCCGGCGCCCAGCAGCGGGGCGGGCCGCTGCGGCACCGCCGGCAGGGGAGAGGCGGCCGGGCCGAACGGCAGGTCCTCGTCCTCGCCCAGGTCGGCGAAGGGATCGAAGCCGTCTGTGACCGGTGCGATCGGAGCAGGAGCGTGGTTCGGGCGGGCCGGCACGGCCACCGCCGCGGGCGGCAGGGGATTCGCGTCCCCCACCCCCACCGGCACGCGCTCCTGCACGGTCCACTCCACCCCGGCGTCCACGCCCAGCCCGGTGAAGTCCAGGTTCACGCTCGGCACGGCGGGCGCCGCGATGGTCATCGCTTCGGCGCGCCGCCGGGCCTCCTCCTGCGCCTCCGAGAGCCGCGCCCGCCAGCCGTCCATGTCGGCCAGCGTGCCGTCCGGGTCGGCGGTGATCGCGGCGGCCAGCGCGGCAGCCACCTCGGTCGGCGCCCGGTCGAAGGCCGCGCACAGGTCCGGCCAGCCCGGGTAGTGCGCTTCCCGGCCGCGCCACAGCGTGAAGTCCTCCGCGACCTCCCGCCACGCGGCGGCCCGCTCCCGGTGCGCGGGCAGTTCGCGGCCCAGCAGGCCCGCGTCCGGTTTCGCCAGGGCCTTCTCGGCGGCCCTGCGCTCGCGTTCCAGCCGCCCGGCGCGCTGCGCGAGGCGCTGCACGTCCAGCACCAGCGCCCGCCGCCAGCGTTCCAGCGCAGCGCTCGCCAGGGTGCTGCCCAGCGCCACGCTCAGCTCATGCCGGCCGGCCTTCACCTCGTTCGCGGCCGCCTCGGCTTCCGCGCCGGCGTCCGGGGCCTCGGCGGCCACGTCCGCGCGCAGGTCCCGCGCGGCGTTCGCGACGAAGGTGTTCGTCACGTCCCGCCAGCCGGCCAGCTCCCGGTCCAGGTTCTTCAGTCCGGCCTCGTCCAGCGCCCGCAGGTCCTTCTGCGCGGCGCGGACCTCCTCCTGTTGCGTGCGCAGTTCCTTCGCGTCCGGGTACAGGCGGCGCAGCGCGTCGAGTTCCTTCAGGTAGGTGCCCAGGCCCTGGCGCGCCTCGCCGCGCGCCCGCGCGGACTCGCGGCCTTCCTGCCGCGACTCGATGGCGCCCTGCACGTTCTCCGTCGCGCCGCCCAGCACCCCGCTCAGCCAGCGGAAGAAGCGCTTGGCGAGCGTGAGGGGCGCGAGGTGCAGCATGATCTCCAGACCCAGCGTGAGGACCACCAGCGGCAGCAGCCCCGCCGCGTAACTCAGCGCGCGGAACAGGGGCGTCATGGCCTGCTGCGCGAGCACCCCGGCCGCTTCCGGCTCGATCAGGTCATGCAGTGCCAGCAGCGCCAGCACGACCACCGCGCCCCCCAGAACCCGCCGGGTGAGGTTCCGCACGTCCCGCCCCAGGAACACCAGCACGCCGTACGCCACCGGGATGACCGGCAGCATGAACGCCCCCCAGCCCAGCCAGCGCAGCAGTTCCAGCCGGATCAGCGCCATCGGGCCGGCGGGCGTACTGCCCGGCACGGCCGATGTGACCAGCAGCGGCAGCAGCAGCGTGAGCGCCAGGAAGATCCCCAGGGCGAACAGCACCAGACCCAGCGCCTCTCCATCGAACCTGCTCACCGGAGGAGCTGTTTTACTGCGAGCCTTCGCCATGTGCGCAAGTGTAACCCAGCCGCCCGCGCGGTCTCGTGGGCGTTTCCCGCGCATAATGACGCCGTTCATGCCCCAATCCCCCGCGACCGGACCGGACCCCGGAGGGTCGCCCCCCGCCCCACCGGCCGGGGGCACCCTGATCCTGCCCGGCCCGCTCGCACAGGCCCTCTGGGCGCACGCCGAACGGGAAGCCCCGCGCGAATGCGTGGGCGCCCTGGGCGGGGTCGTCCATTCAGGGCCGGACGGCACGCCGGTCTGGCAGGCCGACGCCCTCTACCCCTTGGGGAACGTGGCCGCGCACCCGGACCGCACGTACCTCGCGGACCCCGGCCACCTCGTCCGCGCCCTGAAGGCCATGGCCGTGCAGGGGCAGGTGCTCGTGGGGCTGTACCACAGCCACCCCGCCGGCCCGGACCGGCCCAGCGACACTGACGTCCTGCTCGCCTCCTACCCGGTGCCTTACCTCATCGCGGCCCTGCCCGGCCGCACCCTCAGTGCCCACCTGCTGCCCGGCGGTCAGGAGGTGCCCATCGCGGCGGACCCTGCGCGTTCCTGACCGGCGCACGCCCCCCGATGGGGGAGGCCCCGGCGGCGCTTGCTCCCTCCCGGCCGGAAGAACACAATGAACGCACCGCATGACGCTGCCCCCTACCCCCGCCCGCCTGCCCCAGGCCCCGGCCCACCCGCCCGCGACCCCGCCGGCCGACCCGGACTGGCTGGTGCTGCACGACGTGCCGGGCCGCGGGGTGTCCCCCCTGGCGCTGGACCTGCTGCGCCTGGAGGTGGAAGGCCGCGCCCGGCAGCTCACGGCCGCCCTGGGCGTGACCGATCCGGAACGGTGGCATGCACGCCTGTTCGCCGTGCACGCGGGCCGGGCCTGCCTGCACGGCCCGCACCTGCGCGCACTCACGGCGGGCCTGGAGCATCCCGTGCAGGTGGCCTTCCACGCCGCGCTCGGGGTGGCGGCGGCCGTTCCGGAACCCGCCCTGCCGGACGCGCGGCTGCGCCTGGACCTGCTGCGCCTGCCGGCTCTGCGCTCCCGGGATGTGCCCGCCCCGCCGACGCCCCAGTGCCGGGACGCGGCCGCCCGGCTCCTGCACGCCTGCGACGTGCTGACCACGCACCCGGGCACCATGACACCCTTCGCCGCCGCGCTCAGCGCCGGAGTGCTGGGCGCCGCACTGAGGCAGTGGCTGGACCAGCGCGAGGCCCTGCCGCTGGACTGGCTGTGCGGCCTGGGCGGGCCAGACACGCCCGGGCACGCCCTGCACGCGCGCGCGGACCGGCAGGCCGGCACCACCCTGAGCGGCGCCCGCCGCGGCCAGTACCGCAGCCTCGTGCAGGACACCCGCCGCCACCAGCAGGCACTGGAGGACTGGGAGGCGCTGCGTGAGCGGACGTACCGCGCGGCCCTGCGCGCCGCCCTGCGCCTGGGGCAGGCCCTGACCGCCCGCGGCACCCTGGCCCGCGCCGGGGACGTCCGGCTGCTGCGCGTGGAGGAACTGCTCGCCGCCGCCGACGGTCGCCTGGCGGCCCTGGACGTCCGGACCCTGATCCGCCTGCGGCGTGAGGCCAGCCGCCCCAAAGCGGCCACGGAAGGGCGCGGCGGGCTCGCCACCCGCTGGCACGCTACCCCCCTGGCGCCCGGCGTGCGCGACGGCCGCCTTCAGCGGTGGGACGGGGCCGTGCTGCCGGAACTTCCCGGACTGGACGCGCCGCCGCTGGTTCTGCTCGGCCCGGCGCCCACCCGCCGGCCCTGGCCGTTCCCGGAGACGGTGGCGGGCCTGCTGCTCACCGACTGCCTGCCGTTCGGCCCGTCCGCCCGCCGGGCCCGCGAGGGAGGCCTGGCGGCCCTATCCCTCCCGGCGGACCTCGCGGCCGCCCTGCCGGACGGCGCTCTGGTGCGCCTGGACGCCTACCGCGGCACCGTGACCGTGTTGCAGGAGGCGGGCGGCCTGACCCCGCACCGGCCGGCCCCGGACGCTGAGCGTCCTGCCAGCGCCCGCCCGCCGGTGCCTGAGATGCCTCCCCTGCCGCTGCTCCTGAACATGGAGTTCTGAGCCCCGCGACCCGCGAACTGTCGGGTGGCCTGCGGTGCGGGGCCCGCCCCCCGGCGCTAGGCTGCGCGCATGACGTTCGCTGACCTCTGGAAGCTCGCCTGGCGCGGCCTGACCCGCCGGCGGGTCCGCACGCTGCTCACCGCGCTGGGCATCACGGTCGCCGTGGCCAGCATGGTGATCTTCCTCAGCCTGGGGGAAGGCATCCGCAAGGTGTTCACGCAGGAGCTCGGCGGGATCGGCCCGGACATCCAGGTGAGCCTGACCGGGCTCTCTCAGGGCATGTCCCTGCACCCGAACGTTCCGGAAAGCACCGTGGACGAGTTGCGGGCCCTGCCGGCCGATCTGGGCATCACCGGGGTCACGCCGGTGGTCATGGCGGTGCGGGGCGGCATGGACCCGCGCTCCAGCGTGATCCTGTACGGCCTGCCGGCCGACCAGGGCATCACGGCCGTGTTCCCGAACGCCAGCGTGCAGCTCGGGCGGGTGCTGCAACCCGGCGACGACGCCGCGCCCGTCGCCGTGATCGGCGCGAAGGCCGCCGAGAACCTGAACCTGAAGATCGGCAGCACCCTGAACCTGAACCGCCGCAGCCGGGTGAAGGTGGTGGGCGTGTTGCAGCCCGGCTCGGGCCTGACGGACAGTTTCATCTTCCTGCCCCTCAAGGCCCTGCAGGACTCCGAGGGTGCCGAGAACCGCGTGTCGCTGGTCGCCGTGAAGCTCCGCGAGCCGGCCCGCGCGAAGGAGGTCGCGGGCGTGATCTCCGAGAGGCTGGACCTGGAGGCGGAAACGCAGGGGGACATGCTGAGCTTCATGGACCGCGCGATGAAGATCAGTGACGCGGTGCGCTTCGGCATCTCCCTGATCGCGCTGATCGTGGGCGGGCTGGCGGTGGCGAACACCGTGATGATGGGCGTGTACGAACGCACCCGGGAGTTCGGCACGCTGCGCGCCATCGGCGCCCGGCCCGGCTTCGTGCGGGCGCTGGTCCTCACCGAGTCGCTGCTGCTGGCCCTGGCGGGCGGCGTGGGCGGCCTGCTGCTGGGCTTGGTCGGCATCGCCGTGGTGAACGCCTACACCCAGAATCTCGCCGGAATCGACGCGGCCGCCCTCACACCCCGCCTGACGTTGCTCGCGCTGGGGATCAGCCTGCTGCTCGGCCTGATCTCGGGCCTGCTGCCGGCCCGCAGCGCCAGCCGCCTGAACATCACCGAAGCGCTCGGGAGACTCTGATGACCGCACCCACCCTCACGCCTGCCGCCCGTCCCACCGCCCCGGCTGCCCTGCGCGCCGAGCACCTCAGCCGCATCTACCCCAGCGGCGACGGGCAGGTGCAGGCCCTGGCGCCCTTCACGCACACCTTCCCGCCCGGCCTGACCGCTGTGGTCGGGCCCTCCGGCAGCGGCAAGAGCACGCTGCTGAACCTGCTGGCCGGCTTCGACACGCCCACCACCGGCCACGTCCTGATCGGCGACACCGACCTCACCGCCCTGGACGAGGCCGCACGCGCCGACGTCCGGCTCGCGCACTACGGGTTCGTGTTCCAGAACCACAACCTCGTCAGCATCCTCACCGCGCAGGAGAACGTGGAGTTTCCGCTCACGCTGGCCGGCATGCCCCCCCGCGAGCGGCAGGCCCGGGCCCGCGAGCTGCTTGCGCAGGTGGGCTTGGAGCAGCGCGGCGGGCACCTGCCCAGCCAGCTGTCCGGCGGTGAGGCGCAGCGCGTCGCCATCGCCCGCGCGCTGGCCCGGGACCCCGGCATCCTGCTGGCCGACGAACCCACCGGGAACCTCGACACCCGCACCGGCGAGCGCATCCTGACGCTGCTGCAGCAGAGCGCGGGGGCGGGCCGGACGGTCGTGCTGATCACCCACGACCCGGACATCGCCGCGCTCGCCGATCAGCGCCTGCACGTGCGGGACGGCGTGGTCACCCCCGACTGAGCGAAGGGTGACTGCCGGTTACGGCCGGGCCCAGGCGGCGGGCGGCGCCGTCACGGCCACGGCCGGACCGCGCAGCAGGTAGGCACGCCCCCGACCGTCCAGCACCCGCACGACCACCGTCACGCGTTCCCCCACCCGCACGCCCGGGGCGGCCGCGCCGGCCACCGCGCTGCGGCACAGCCCCCCGCAGTTCGGGCTGGGCCGCGGGCGCAGCGGCGCCTGCCACACCGCCCCGTCGCTCACGACATACACCTCGGCCGGGGTGAGCTTGGGCAGGCCCGCCGCGCGGGTGCGCAGCGAGACGGTCACCTGCAGCCGTGAGGCGGCCAGCACCGGCTGCGCCTGCACCTGCACGACCCGCCCGCCGAAGTTCAGCTGCGTGGGCGCCGACAGCACGTCTCCGGCCGCCGGACCGGGCAGGCTGGTGTCACCGCACCCGACCAGTCCCACTCCGGCCAGGAGCAGGACGAGCAGGGGAAGGGCACGCCGCATGCCTCCAGTGTACGTCCGCGCCATGAGGAGTGGCGCGTTCACCAGCTCAGGTCGGGCGGCGTGACCACCCGGTCGGCCGGGAGGTCCGTGAACAGCGTGTAGCGCAGCACGTAGCGGCCCGGAATCACGCGCGTGAGCACGATGCTGTCGCCCTCCACGCGGGGGTTCAGGGTGGCGAGGCTGGGCCCTTCCAGGGTCTGGATGGTGCCGCGCGTGGCCGGGGTCACGCTGCCCTGCGGGAGCATGTCGATCAGGCGCACGTTCTCCAGCGTGCTGTCCACCGTAAGGACCAGTGTGACCACGTACCCCTGCGTGCCGGCCGGGGCGAGCTCCACGCTCTTGGCGAGGCTGGCGCGCCCGCCGCCCTGCACGTTCCGGGTGACGTTCGCGCCGCCCGGGTTGCGCACCTGCGCCGGACCGGTCGTGCGCAGGTCGATGGGGTCCAGGATCGCCTCGGCGGTGTCGGACCGGCAGATGCGCACCGGGACCTTCAGGTTCAGGCGCTGCCCGCCGCCGAACTCCCCGCTGAGTTCCAGGGGGTAGTCGCTGCTCCAGCCGCTGGGCAGGTTCAGCCGCACCCGGGCCGGCAGGCGGTACGGGAAGTCCGTCTTGGCCACCGCGACGAGCTGCGCCGGATCGCAGGCGTTCAGCACGTCCGGCGTCGTGCTCAGCGTGATCTCCGTCAGGGGACGGTACTCGATCACCACGCGGCCCGTCCCGCCGTCCGGCACGCGACCCGGGGCGGGCTGCGTGAACGTGCTGCCGGGCACGTCGGTGGGCTTCACGGCGTAGTCGCCGGGCGTGAGCGGCACGGTCGCGGGCGTGGTGAAGGTGCGGCCCGCCACCTCGAACGGCACGTTCGGCATGGCGATGCGCTGCGTGCCGTATACGGCGACCGCCTCCACCACCAGCTGGCCCTCGGCCTGCCGGGCCACGAACCGCACCTTGTTGTACCCGGGCTGGTAGCGCACCTCGGTGGGGGAGATGATGTTCCCGGTCCCCTGCACCAGCGCGCTGCTGACCGCCTGCCAGCCGGGCGGCAGGACCGGCTTCACGCTGCCGTCACCGATCACGGCGTACGTCGCGCCGGGCACCGGGCGGCCCTGCGGGTCCACGACCTCCACCAGCAGCTGGTTGAGCAGCTTCAGGTCGGCGGGCGGCGTGAAGCCCCCCACCCGCGCGGGGAAGGGCGCGTCGTTCATGCGGAACGAGTACCGGATGGCGTTGCTGTACTGCTTCGTGGTGGGCAGCACCCGGATGAACACCTGCCACTCCCCGACCAGCGCCGCGGTGATCGGGAACTTGTCGGCGGCGGTCTTGCCGTTGTCGCTGGGCGTGAGGTTCACGCGCGCGCCGCCCGGCTGCACCGCCCAGGTTTCCGCCTCGCGGGGGCCGTCCAGGTCGTAGTTCTGCAGGCTCAGGGTCTTCCCGATCCAGTCGGGCGTGATGAGCAGCCGCGCGGCCAGCAGGGGCGTCTGCTCGGTGTCGCGGGCGTTCACGGAAAAGTCGCTGGTCTCCAGCGCGAAGGGCGCGGCGGTGCGCAGCGCGAACGAGTTCTTTCCGTCGCCGCGGGTGGTGACCTTCAGGGTGTACGTCCCGGCGGGCAGGGGCCCGGCGTACAGGCTCTCCCAGGTGTGCTCGCGGTTCATGCCGAAGCGGCGTTCCACGACCGTGCCGGCCGGGCCGACCAGCGTGAAGGTCGTCTCCATCTGGTCCTGCTGGTTGTAGCGCTCGTCCCCGAAGTACCCGGCGCCGCGCCGCCCGTCGGCGTAGTCGGCGAGGTTGAAGGTCGGGGAGTACACCTCCAGGCCCACGGATCTGGCCGCGTCCTGCGCAGTGACGCGGATCACGTAGGTTTCCTGCGCCTGCGGCCACTTCTGCCCCACCGACACCAGGGGCAGCACGCCGCCCGTCTGCGCCGAGGCGCCCGGCGTCAGCAGGCCGGCGCCCAGCAGCGCCGCCGAGAGAACCAGGGCCGGGCGGGGGGACCGCGGGAAGGAGAAGTTCAGCATGCTCACCCGAACATAACATGCGTCTGCGCGGGCTGGAACAGGCCTGGACAGGCGGGCCGGGCCTGGCGCGCAGGCCCCCAGGTGTCTGGGCGGCGTGCGGCCCCGGCCGGGAGGTGGGCGTAGCATGGCGCCACCCATGAGCCCCCTGCAGTCGCGTGCCGAAGCCCGCATTTCCGCCTCCGCCCTGACCCACAACCTCACCGTCCTGGCCGCCCGGGCCGGCGCGAAACTGCTGCTGCCCGTCAAGGCCAACGCCTACGGGCACGGCGAGCACCTGATCTCGCAGATCGCGGCCGTGCACCCCGGCGTGTGGGGGCTGGCGGTGTCAGTGCCGCTGGAGGCCGCCGAGGTCGCCGCCGTGAACCCCGGCACGCCCATCGTGCTGCTCACGCCGCCCACCCCGGACGAGCTGCCGCTGCTGGCGGACCTGGGCGTGCGCCTGCCGGTCGCCACGCTGGAGGAGGCCGAGGCCCTTCCCGCGAACGCCCGCGCGCACCTGAAGGTGGACACCGGCATGAACCGCCTGGGCGCCCGGCCGGACCTGGCGGTGCAGGTGGGCCGCCGCCTCGCCGAACGCGGGCTGCTGGAAGGCGCCTACACCCACTTCGCCACTGCGGACGAGGAGGATCTGAGCTTCGCCGACGAGCAGCTCCGGCGCTTCCAGGGGGTGCTGGCGCAGCTGCCCCCCGTACTGGCGCACTGCGCGAACGGCGGCGCGGTCCTCAGTTACGGCGCGCTGCCCGGCATGAGCCTCGCACGGCCCGGCCTCGCCAGTTACGGCTTCGTGCCCCCGCATCTTGCAGGCGTTGTGCCCCTGCGGCCGGTGATGACCCTGCGGGCGCGCGTCACCGCCCTGCGCACCGCGGAGATGGGCGAGACCGTCAGTTACGGCAACCTGTGGCGCGCCGAGCGGCCCACCCGCGTGGCGACCGTGGGCGTGGGGTACGCCGACGGCTACCCCCGCAACGCCACCCTGAAGGCCCAGGTGACCGTGGCCGGGGAGCGCCGGCCGGTGCTGGGCCGCATCTGCATGGACCAGTGCATGGTGGACGTGACTGGCCTGGACGTGCAGATCGGGGACTGGGTGGAATTCTGGGGCGAGGGCGGCGTCACGGTTTCGGATGTGGCCGCCTGGGGCGGCACGAACGAGTACGAGGTCCTGACCGGCGTGGGCAACCGCGTGGAGCGCGTGCTGGTGGACTGACGCGGCCCCTACAGGCGCGTGACGACGTCCCGCACGACGACGAACAGCATGAGCAGCATCACGAACGCGAACCCCATGAAGTTGATCGCGTTCTCCTGCTCGTGCGTGAGCGGCCGGCCCTTTACGGCGCCCAGCAGCACGAGCAGGATCCGCCCGCCGTCGAGCCCGGGAATCGGCAGCAGGTTGAAGAACGCCAGGGACAGGTTCAGCATGATCGCCACCTGCACCAGCGCCCAGGGGCTGGCGGCCGCGGCCTGACTCACGATCTCGGCCGTGCCGATGGGCCCGCTCACGTTCTGGTCCCGGCTGAGGTCCAGCGTGAAGAAACGCTTGAACAGGTTCCCGAAGGCCGCCAGCACCTGCGGCACGACCTGCACGGTACTGCTCACGGACGTGCTGACCGCCTCGGCCAGGCCCGCCCGCCGGGAGTCCGGGCCGTACTGGATGCCCAGCAACTGCCGCTCGCCGTTCACGGTCGGCCGCCAGTCGAAGGTCACGCGCTGCGGCTGCCCCGCGCGGTCCAGCGTGAACACGTGCGGGCCGGGCGTCTTCAGGACCTCGCGCACGGTTTCCCACCCGGCGATCTCCTGCCCGTTCACGGTGGCGCGGTCCGGCAGGTCCTGTCCGTCGATGGCGGTGATCACGTCCCCGGGTTTCAGGCCCAGCGCCTCGGCGCGGGACCCGGCCACGACCGCCTCGATGTGCACGCGGTCCGGCACGGGCAAGCCCTGGCCCATGAACAGGCCCGTCATCAGGCCCAGACCCAGCAGCAGGTTCATCAGCGGGCCGGCCAGCAGCACCGCGACCTTCCCGGCGGCCGGCAGGCGCGCGAAGCCGGTGGTGGGTGCGCGCGGCACGCCGTCCGCGTCCGGCTGCGGGGCCATGCCGTCGATCTCCACGTACCCGCCCAGCGGCAGCAGGCTGATCCGCCACTGCGTGCCGCGCCACTCGCGGCGCAGCAGGATGGGCCCCATGCCCACGCTGAAGGACTTCACGCCCACGCCCTGCCAGCGGGCCAGCGCGTAGTGCGCCAGCTCGTGCAGGAACGTCGCGGCGCCCAGGATCAGCACCGTCCACAGCAGCCCCGAGGGCGTGAGGGCCGCCGCGAACCCCTGAAAGGGATTCATGGCCGGCCCCGCTGCAACGCCGCGGCCCGTTCGGTGGTGCGGGTGCGGGCCCAGGCGTCCGTCTCGGTGATCGCATCCCAGCTCAGCGTGCCGGCCGGCGTCTCGTCCAGCACGCCCTCGATCAGGCGGGGGATGTCCAGGTACCCGATCTGCCCGGCCAGGAAGGCGTCCACGGCCACCTCGTCCGCGGCGTTCAGCGCCACCGGGGCCAGGCCGCCGGCCTCCCCGGCGCGGTAGGCGAGCCCCAGGCAGGGAAAGCGCCCGAAGTCCGGGTCGCGGAATTCCCAGGTGCCGCGCATCGGCCAGCCCAGGTGCCCGCTGACCTCCGGGCCGCGCCGGGCGCCGCGCACGTCCCCGGGCCGCTGCATGCCGGTGGGGGCGGCGTCCATGGCGTACGCGATGGGCAGGCGCATGTCGGTCGGGCCGAACTGCGCTTTCAGGCTGCCGTCGCGGAAGCGCACGGCCGCGTGAATCCACTGCTGCGGGTGCACCGCCACCTGCACCTGCGCTGGCGGCAGGCCGTACAGCGAGGCGCACTCGATCACCTCCAGCCCCTTGTTCAGCAGGGTGGAACTGTCGATGGTGACCTTCGGGCCCATCGCGTAGTTCGGGTGTTTGAGCGCCTGCTCGGCCGTGACCCCGCTCAGGTCCGCGGGTCCGTCCCGGAACGGCCCGCCGGACGCCGTCAGGATGATCTCGGCCACGTCCCGCACGTCCTCGCCGGTCAGGCACTGGTACACGCCGGTGTGCTCGGAATCCACCGGCACCACCCGGCCCCCGCCGCGAGCCGCCGCCTCCCACATCAGCCCGCCGGCGGTGACCATGGCCTCCTTCGTCGCCAGCGCGACCGCCTGCCCGGCCTCCAGGGCCGCGCGGGTGGGGGACAGGCCGATCAGGCCGCTCATCGCGTTCACGACCACGTCGGCCGGATGCACGGCCGCCTCGGCCGGGTCGGCGATCACCCGCACGCCGGTCAGGCGCGCGCGGGCGGCGTCCAGCACGCCGGCGTCCACGCTCACCAGGTCCGGGCGGAATTCCCGGACCTGCGCTTCCAGCCGGTCCAGATTCCGGCCGGCCGCCAGGGCCGCCACGCTCCACCCGCGTTCGCGGATCACGTCCAGCGCCTGCGTGCCGATACTGCCCGTGCTGCCCAGAACCGTGACCCTCACGCCGAGACCCTGCCTTGCCGCTGTGGTGCCTTGATCGTCATTGCGCCCCAGCATACGGGCCCACACGGGCAGGACGAACGCCGCGCTCACAATGAACGCGGCGTCAGGGGGGCCCGCCCGTCTAGGGCGACGTGAGGCTGATGTGCAGGAACAGGTACGTGGCCGGCACCGCGAACAGCAGGCTGTCCAGGCGGTCCAGGAACCCGCCGTGCCCGGGCAGGCTGGTGCCGCTGTCCTTGGTGTGCAGCGCGCGCTTGATCAGGCTCTCGGACAGATCCCCGAGCTGGCTGGCGCTGGCGACCAGCACCGAGTACAGCAGCGCGACGAACGGCGTCCAGATCTGCGCCAGCTGCGTCATGGCGAGCACGACCAGGAAGCTCAGCAGCAGCCCCCCGATGGCGCCCTCCACGGTCTTGCCGGGGCTGACCTCCGGCGCGAGCTTGCGCTTCCCGAAGTAGTACCCGCTGAAAAACCCGCCGATGTCGGCCGCGAAGGTCGCCAGCAGCGGCAGCGCGAAGTACAGCAGGCCCTTGTCGGCGTCCGGGGTGTAACGCAGCATCAGGAAGTACCCCAGCAGCCACGGGACGTACAGCAGCCCGAACACGCTGTACACCACACGCTCCAGAGGCCTCTCCCCGGGGTTGATGACCTCCATCACCAGCAGGTACCCCACGGCGACCGTCAGGACCGCCTCGCGCCACGAGCCACCCGGCCAGGGCGCCTGCGGCCACATGGGCAGGCTGGCGATGATCAGCGCCACCCCGAACACGCCCAGCGAGATGCGGCGCACGTCGATGTCGTTGCCGTCCAGCATCCGCACGTACTCGTACAGGCCGAAGCCGGTCAGCAGGATCAGCGCCGGCACCATCGCGGGGGCGCCCAGCCACACGATCAGGCTCAGGAGCGCGAACCCCACGACGGCGGTGGTGACGCGGGTGCTCAGCGTCTCCACAGGTCACCCGGGCCTTGCCTGCTTTTTCGCGTGTTCGGGCGGGACCTCACCCGAGGATTTCCTGCTCCTTCTTGTGGAAGACCGCGTCCACCCTCGCCACGAAGTCGTCGGTGATCTTCTGCACCTCCACCTCGCCGCGCTTGATGTCGTCGTCCCCGATGCCCTCGACCTTCTTGACCTCGTCCATGGCGTGCTTGCGGATGTTGCGCACGGCGATGCGGGCGTCCTCGGCGTAGTTCTTGGCGTTCTTCACGAGGTCCTTGCGGCGCTCCTCGGTCAGCATGGGCAGGCTGATGAAGATAGTGTCGCCCTTGTTGTTGGGGTTCAGGCCCAGGTCGCTGTCGCGGATGGCGCGCTCGATGGGCGCCAGCGCCCCACGGTCCCAGGGCGTGATGACCAGCGTGCGGGCGTCCGGCGTGGAGATGCTCGCCACCTGATCGATCGGCACCTGCGAGCCGTAGTACTCGACCACGATCTTTTTCAGGATGCCGGGGTTGGCGCGGCCGGTGCGCAGCACCGACAGGTTGTTCTCCAGCGCCTCGATGGCCTTCGTCATTTTCTCGCGGGTGTCCGCCTGAATGTGTTTCATGTCAGCCATGGTTGTCTCTCCTTCCCCAGTATTCCACCCGGGTGCGGGTGGGACGGGGCACTCGCGCGAGTTTAGTGCATTCCCACACGGTCTGGCCGGCCGGGCTGGAATGCGTGGGCGGGCGGGGCGGCCGCTGCCGCTCCCGCCCGCCGCGGCCCCTTGGGCTCAGCTCTGGATCAGGGTCCCGACGCGCTCGCCGCGGAAGAGGCGTTCGAGGTTGCCGTCCTGGAACAGGTCGAAGACCACGATGGGCAGGTTCTTGTCCATGCACAGCGTCAGGGCGGTGGCGTCCATGACTTCCAGGCGCCGCTCCACCACCTCCAGGTGCGTGGCCTGCTCGATGAACTTCGCGTCCGGGTTCTTGCGGGGGTCGCTGTCGTACACGCCGTCCACCGCGTTCTTCGCCATCAGCACCACGTCCGCGCCGATTTCCAGCGCGCGCAGGGTGCTGGTGGTGTCGGTGGTGAAGAAGGGTGCGCCGTTCCCACCGCCCAGGATCACCACGCGGCCTTTTTCCAGGTGCCGGATGGCGCGGCGGCGGATGTACGGCTCGGCCACCGCGGCCATCTGGATGGCGGTCATGACGCGCGTGGGCTTCCCGCAGCGTTCCATGGCGTCCTGGAGGGCCATGGCGTTCATGACGGTGCCCAGCATGCCGATGTAGTCCGCGGTGGCGGGGTCCATGCCCTGGCCGTTGCGGGCGCCGCGCCAGAGGTTGCCGCCGCCGATGACGACGGCCAGTTCCACGTCCGAGCCCTCCAGCGCGGTGATGATCCGCCGGGCGAGCTGGGCGGTCGTTTCGGGGTTGATGCCGAAGCCGTTCTCGTTGGCGAGAAACTCGCCGGAGAGCTTGAGCAGAACGCGTTTGAACATGCAGAACCTCTGAAAGTCTGGGGAGGCGGCACTGGGGCCGTGAAATGCCCGGCGTGCCTGGGGCCGCCGGGGGAAGTGTCGAGCCTGGGTTGGGGCGGCGGCTCTGCGCAGGGAAGCGGGGCGCACCTGAGTTCAGGTGGCCCCGCCGGTGTCCTTACTGCGCGCCGACCTCGAAGCGCACGAAGCGTTTCACGGTCGCGTCGCCCAGGTACTTGGCGACGGTCAGGCTGCCGTCTTTCACGAAGGTCTGCTCGGGCAGGACCTTGTCCTGGTAGAACTTGCCGATCTGCCCTTCGACGATCTTCTCGACGATCTGCTGGGGTTTGCCCTCGTTCAGCGCCTTGTTCGTGAGGATCTCGCGCTCCTTCTCGATGTCGCTGCTGTTCACCTCGTCGCGGCTGAGGAACTGGGGGCGCTCGGCGGCCACGTGCAGGGCGACGTCCTTGGCCTTGGCGGTGTCGCCGCCGTCCAGGTCCACCAGCACGCCGATCTTGCCGTTGCTGTGCACGTACCCGGCCACGTTGCTGCCTTCCAGGTAGGCGACGCGGTTCAGGACGATGTTCTCGCCGATGCGGCCGGCGGCGGCGGCGACGAGTTCGCCCACGCCTTCCCCTTCGTAGCTGAAGGCCTTGAAGGTCTCGAGGTCGCTGGTCTTGGCTTCCAGGGCAGCCTGGGCAAGCTTCTCGACCATGGCCTGGAAGTCGCTGTTGCGGGCCACGAAGTCGGTCTCGCTGTTCACTTCCACGATGGCGGCGCGGTTGCCGTCCACCACGAAGCGCACGATGCCTTCCTTGGCCTCGCGGTCACCCTTCTTCACGGCCTTGGCGATGCCGCGCTCGCGCAGCAGGGCAATGGCCTTGTCCTCGCTGCCTTCGGCGTCGGCCAGGGCCTTTTTCACGTCCATCATGCCCGCGCCGGTCATTTCGCGCAGTTTCTTGATCGATTCCATCATGGTGGGACCTCCAGAGAGTGGATTGGCAGTCAGCCGGGGCTGACTTGGGGATGCGGTTCAGGCACCGGGGGCGGGTTCGGAACGCTGCCGGACCTCGCCCCCGTGCCGGTGCGGGTTCAGGCTTCGGCGGTGTCGCTGTCTTCGGCGGTCTGCTCGGCCTGGGCCGCGCCGACGTCCTCGCCGCCGCCGCGCGCTTCGACGAGCAGGTCGCCGATGCGGTGGGTGATCAGCTGGATGCTGCGGATCGCGTCGTCGTTGCCGGGCACGATGTAGTCGATGACGTCCGGGTCACTGTCGGTGTCGGCCAGGGCGATCACGGGGATGCCCAGCTTGTTGGCTTCCTGCACGGCGATGACTTCCTTGGTGGGGTCCACCACGAAGATCGCGTCGGGCAGGCGGGTCATCTTGCGGATGCCGCCCACGAAGCGCTGCAGGCGCTCGCGCTCGGCGGCCAGCTGGATGCGCTCGGCCTTCAGGCGGTCGTTGATGCGGCCGGTCTCGAACATGTCGTCCAGTTCGTTCAGGCGGTCGATGCGGGTGCGCATGGTCTTGAAGTTCGTGAGCATCCCGCCGAGCCAGCGGCTGGTGACGAAGGGCATGCCGGTGCGGCGCGCTTCGAGTTCCACGATCTCCTGGGCCTGCTTCTTGGTGCCGACGAACAGGATGACGCCGCCGCGCTCGGCGAGGTCCTTGATGTAGTCGAAGCTGCGGTCGACCTGCTTGAGGGTCTTCTGCAGGTCGATGATGAAGATGCCGTTGCGCTCGGCGAAGATGAACCGCTTGAACTTGGGGTTCCAGCGCTTGGTTTCGTGACCGAAGTGCACGCCCGCTTCGAGCAGCTGCTTCATGCTGATGTACGACATGGGGACTCCTGAGCGTTGAAGTGGGAAGAGTTTGCCGGCCCCGTGCCAGCCCGGCGTCAGGTTGTGACGCGATCTCGGCCAGGCGGCGCGCGACGCTCCAGCGCGCGCAGCGGGTCACAGGGGACACCCAAACAGAAAGTATACATGAACGCCGCCGGACCTGCACGGGCCCACGCGCTCCCCGGCGGCGGCATCCCACCCCCGACGGCCCGCCGGCGGGCGCCACCTGACCCTGCCTTAACCGGGGACTCATGCTAATCTGTGCCGCAGTTCAACACTGTTCCGCGTCCCCTAGGGGCGGCCCGAACCTGCCGGCCCACACGCCGGCGCCCGGACCCGCACGGGAAGGACAGGCGGGCACCCACGGAGGACTCTGCTCATGCCGCGCTACGCCCTGGACGGGTTCAGGCCCCACATTCACCCCACCGCGTTCATCGCCCCGAGTGCCGACGTGATCGGCCAGGTCACCGTGGCCGAGAACGCCAGCGTGTGGTTCGGCGCGGTGCTGCGCGGCGACCTGGAACCCGTCACGGTCGGCCCCGGCTGCAACGTGCAGGACGGCGCGGTCCTCCACACCGACGCTGGCTGGCCCTGCGTCCTGACCGAGCACGTCACCGTCGGGCACCGCGCCATCGTGCACGGCGCCACCTGCGGGCCCGGCAGCCTGGTCGGCATGGGCGCCGTGATGCTCAGCGGCTCCAGCCTGGGTGCCGGGGCGATGCTGGGGGCCGGCGCGCTGCTGCCCGAAGGCGCCCACGTGCCCGACGGCATGCTCGCCGTGGGCGTGCCCGCCCGCGTCGTGCGGCCCGCGCCCGGCGCCGGGAACGCGCAGCGGTACGTGCAGAACTCCGCCCGGTACGCCCAGGGCCTGACCCGCCTGCCCGACCCGGAGCCCGCCCGCCCCCGGCTGGAGGAGGCGTGACGGAGGACCACGGCCGCGCCGGCACCCCGCCGCCGAGCCGCCGCGCTCCGCTGCCGCCCGGCCCGCCGGAGGGCAGCGAGGAACTCGCGGAACTCGTGCCGGAACTCACGCCGATGTTCCCGAACGCCGCGCCGTTCCTGGCCCGGTTCCTGCCGCACGCCGCGCCCTCCCACCAGGGCCTCACGCAGCACTTCTGCGACCTGCACGCCTTCCTGAAGTACCTGCACGAGGAAGGTTGGTTCGGGTACCTGCACGCCGTGCTGGGTGACCAGAGCGCGTACGTGCTGGTGTTCGAGGGCCGCACCGTGACTGCCGCCGCCGCCAGCGCCACCGGCGAACAGGCGCTGGGCGAGCTGCTCAGCCTGTACGAGCAGGGCGCCGCCATCAGCGCCTACCCGCTGGACGCGGTCCTGGCGCACGTCCTGAGCGGCATCGGGTCGCGGGCGTGGAAGTTCAACCTCACCGAGGACTTCACCGGCCTGCACGCCCGCCCCACCGGCGCGATCTTCTACGCGCGCGGGGAGATCGTGGCCACCATGCCCAGCACGCTGCCGTACGAGGGCGCCTTCCCCGCGCCGCTGCGCCCGCAGACGCTGATCCTGCCGCGCAGCCTGGCCGGCTGGGCCCACCACCAGTACACCCTGACTCTGCGGGGCCGCGACGCCCTGAACGCCATCACCAGCGTGCACCAGTCGTTCCGCGCGCAGCACGGGCAGCCGGGGTTGCTGTTCCTTCAGGCGATCAACGAGAAGCTCTCGCCCGCGGAGTACGCGATGCGCTCGGACGTGGCCCTGCACGACCTGGAACCGCTGGTGCAGGACTTCCTGAAAAGTGGCTGCATCCGCGAGGGCTAGGCCTCACGGACAGCGTTCCAAGCCCCGTCCCGATGGGCGGGGTGTTCTCGTTTGATCTGGGATAGGCCGGGCGGCCTATTGACGAATGGACACTTGCAAGGCTCAATTGGTCTCATGACCGAGAAGGTTGCAAGAGTGAAAGCATGACCGTGCCCGACACGCCCCCCTCCCAGGACACGCCGGCCGGCTCCCGCGAGGCCGCCATCGCCCTGGGCCAGACCATGAAGCAGCTGCACCGCTACATCAGCAGCCACGTCATGCAGGGCCTCCAGGCCGAACTTACCGACCTGGACCTGTCGTTCTCGCAGATGACCGCCCTGCACCAGCTGCGCGCCACGCCCGGCCTGACCGTCACCGAACTGTCCGCCCGCACCCACCTGAGCCTCCCCGCCGCCAGCCACCTCGTCGAGCGGCTCGTGCAGCGCGGCCTCGCGGACCGTCAGGAGAACCCGGACAACCGCCGCGAGAAACGCCTGAGCCTCAGCGCGCGCGGGCAGGCGGTGCTGGCCGGCATGGACTCCGCTTTCGTGAACGCCTACATCCGCACCTTCGCGCAGCTCTCCCCCCAGAGCCTCCAGGCCGCCCACGACTCCCTCGCGGCGCTCCTCACCGACCTGGAAGCGCAGCAGCCCGCCCCTTGCCCCGACCCGCAGGAGACCCCATGACGCACGCCACCCCCTCCGGTGCCCCCGAAGGCCACATCGACTACAGCCAGACCCTGGACATGCGCACCAAGCGGATCATCCTCTTCGGCGTGCTGCTGGGCCTCTTCCTCAGCGCCCTGGACCAGACCATCGTGGGCACCGCCATGCCCCGCATCATCAGCGAACTGCAGGGCCTGAACCTGTACGCCTGGGTGACCACCTCCTACCTGCTCGCCAACACGGCCCTGGTGCCCATCTACGGCAAGCTTTCGGACCTGTACGGCCGCAAACCCATCCTGATGTTCGGGATCACCGTGTTCCTGATCGGCTCGGCGCTGTGCGGCATGGCCGGTGAACCCTTCCTGGGCAACCTGTTCGGCGGCGGCATGATGCAGCTCGTCGTGTTCCGCGGCCTGCAGGGCGTCGGCGGCGCCGCGCTGGGCTCGGTGGCCTTCGCGATCATCGCCGACCTGTTCGAACCGGCCGAGCGGCCCAAGTACCAGGGCCTGTTCGGCGCCGTGTTCGGCCTGAGCAGCGTCATCGGCCCGCTCGCGGGCGGCTGGCTCACCGACCACGTCTCCTGGCGCTGGGTGTTCTACGTGAACCTGCCCCTGGGCCTGCTCGCCCTGGCGTTCCTGTGGTTCAAGATGCCCAGATTGCAAAGCGGCCTGAAAGCCAGCGTGGACTGGCTGGGCGCCGCCCTGATCCTGATCTTCGCCGTGCCGCTGCTGCTGGCCCTGACCTGGGGCGCCGACGGCACCTACGCCTGGACCAGCCCCACCGTGCTCGGCCTGTTCGCCCTGAGCGCCGCCGCCCTGGTCGGCTTCCTGGCCTCCCAGACCCGCCACCCCAGCCCCATCATCCCGCTGCACCTGTTCCGGAACCCCACCTTCCTGTGGGGCTCGCTGGCCCGCTTCCTGTTCGGCGCGGCCTTCCTGGGCGCCGTGCTGTTCCTCAGCCTGTACCTCGTGCAGGTGCAGGGCGTCAGCGCCACGCAGGCCGGCACCGCCACCATCCCGCTCACCTTCGGCCTGATCTTCGGGGCGGTCACCAGCGGCCAGATCGCCAGCCGCTTCGGGAAGTACAAGCCCCTGATGCTGTTCGGCCTGATGGTCATGATCCTGGGCTTCTGGTGGCTGAGCACCCTGAACGCCGATACCAGCTACACCAGCGTGATCATCCGCATGGTCCTCCTCGGGCTCGGCATGGGCCCCGCCCTCCCGCTGTACACCACCGCCCTGCAGCTCAGCGTGAAGCCCTGGGAGATCGGCGTGGCCACCAGCGCCGGGCAGTTCTTCCAGCAGATGGGCAGCACCATCGGCGTGGCCATCTTCGGCGCGATCCTCACCAGCGGCCTGACCAGCAACCTCGGCACCGCCTTCGCCGAGCAGGCCCGCGCGAACACCGGCACGGTCGCCACCACCCTCACCAGCATCGGCGAGCAGGTCAGCCACGGCGGGGGCAACAGCAGCGGCGGCATCGACCGCAACGCCGCCCCCGAAACGAACGCCCAGATCACCGAGCGCTTCGATGCATTGCGCCGCAACCTCACCACCCTGGTCCGCACCGGCGACCCCGCCGCGCGCGAGGCCGTGCGCACCGACAAGTTCGTGACCACCCTGCCCGCCGACGTGCAGAAACGCTTCACCGACATCCCCGAAGGAGGCGTGGCCGCCGCGGTTCGCCAGGGCTTCGACCAGACGGGCGCCGCCATCGAGGCCGCCATCACCAGTGGTGACCCGGCCCGCGTTCAGGCGCTCGCCGCCAACCCGCAGCTGCCCGCCGATCTGCGCGCTCGACTGGCCGCGATTCCCGCCGCCGCCCTCCAGAGCCCGCAGGCCCGCGCGCAGATCCTGGCCGGCATTCAGCAGGGCCTGACCGCCGGCCGGGACGAGGCCGCCCGGACCGCCGAGCAGCAGGCGCTGGACGCCGCCCTGGCCGGTGTGAACGACGGCGAGAAGATCAGCCTCGCCAGCACCCGCGCCGTGAAGGTCGCCTTCGCGGACACCGTGGCGCACATCTACCTGTACTGCATCGGCGTGGGCATCCTGGCCCTGCTCGCCACGCTGATGATGCCCAACCTCACCATGCCGCGCCGCGGCGAGGCCGGCGCGCCCGCCCCCACCCACGTGGAACTCTGACCCCAGCCCAGATCACTGGCCCCGCCCGGCCGCCTTCCCCCACCCCGGGGCGGGCGGCCGGACCCTTTAGCATCAGCCCCATGCGCCCCACCGAACGCCTGGACTTCACCGACCCCCTCCGGCACACCTTCACCGCGCAGGTCCTCGCCGTGCAGGGCCGGGAGGTTGCCCTGGACGCCAGCGCCTTCTACCCGCAGAGCGGCGGACAGAACGCCGACACCGGCCTCCTGCGCTGGACCGGCGGGGAGGCCCGCGTCACCGACGTCCGGGTCGTGAAAGGCGAGGGCTTGGTGTGGCACACCCTGGACCCGGACGGGGCGCTGCCCACGCCGGGTACGGCCGTTCACGGGGAGATCGAACCTGGGCGCCGCTGGCGGCACATGCAGCGGCACACCGCCGAGCACCTGCTCGCCCAGGCGTTCCGGCGCGTGAATCCCGCCTTCGAGGTGGTGGCCGTCAGCATGGGCAGCGCCGAATGCCACCTGGACCTGAAGGGCGACCCCGCCGACACCCACGTGCAGGCCGCCGAGGCCCTGCTGCGCGAGACGCTGGGCCGCACCGAGCTCACCCTGGAGACCCCCGTCGTCCCGGACCACGAACTGCACCGCTACCCCCTGCGACGCGAGGCGAAAGTCAGTGGACAGGTGCGGCTGGTGATCTTCCGGGACGCGAGCGGCGAGCCCTTCGACGTGAGCGCCTGCGGCGGCACCCACGTCCCCCGCGCCGCCCAGTGCGGCCCCGTGGTGGTCCTGCGCACCGAACGGCAGAAGGCCGGCCTGACCCGCGTGGTGTTCATGGCCGGCGAGGAAGCCGCCGCGCACCTGAGCGGCCTGCACCGCCGCATGCGGGCCCTGGCGCAGGACTTCAGCGTGCCGGTAGAGGGCCTCCCCGAGCGCGTGCAGGCCACTGTGGTGGATCTCAGCGCTGCGCAGGCGGAGGCCGAGCGCCTCCGGACCCGGCTGGCTGCCGCCCTCGTTCAGGCGCAGAACATGGCCGGACCCTGCCTCACCCTGACCCTGGACCCCGAGGACGCCAGCCTGCTCACCCCGGCGCTGCGGCAGGTGCCGGCCGGCCGGGTCCTGATCGCCTGCACCCCGGACGGCGGGTGCGGCGTCGCCAGCGCTCACCTGGCCGTGCCCGCCGGTGAGGTGCTACGCGAGGTGCTGGCCGTCACCGGGGGCCGTGGGGGCGGCAAGCCCGACCTGGCGCAGGGCCGCACAGAACAGCCCGGGCTGTTCGCCCGGGCTGCGGTGGAGGCCGTACAGGCGCGGCTCAGCGCACCACGAGGTCCGGCAGCCTGACGCTCGGCTGGCTGGCTCCCAGCGTCACCGCCGTCTCGGCGCGCGGCTCGCCCACCTCACCGAAGACGCCGTTCGCGTCCACGTCCGTGCCCGCGATCACCCGGTACGTGCCGTCCCCCAGCCACGCGCGGAACTCGCCGGTCCCCTGAACGCGGGGCAGCAGGTTGCGCGCCGCGTCGTCCACCACCCGCAGCCCGGTGACCGCCGGGGCGTTCAGCGCGGCCGCGGCGTTGATCACGCCGAACCCGTACGACTCGTCGCGGCCCGCCGGCCCGAGGTCCCGGCTGGTGGCGATCAGGCGCTCCAGCGTGTCGGTGGCGTTGGTGGTGACGCCCTTGCTGAGCAGCAGCGCCGCCAGGGCCGCCACCTGCGGCGACGCCTGACTGGTGCCGGACATGCCCTCGTAGCTGGGCTGGTCCTTCGTGTAGTTCCAGGACGTGCTGAACACCGAGTCCGGGAACCGCGCGCCGTTCAGCAGGGCGCCGTTGAAGGCGTCCGTCACCGAGTCCGACCCGCCGGGCGCGGACAGCACGATCTGCGCGTAGCGGTTGCTGTACTTCGCGTGCGTCAGGGTGCCCGGGCCGCTCAATGTCACGCTGCCCACCGCCACGGCGTCCGTGCAGGCGGCCGGGTAGTACGGCACCGTGCTGTACCCGTTCCCTCCCGCCACCACGACCAGCGTCCCGGCCGCCCGGGCCTCGGCGATCGCGTCGCACATGGGCCGGGCGTCCTGCGCGCTGATGCCGCCGCCCAGGCTCAGGTTCATCACCTGCGCCGGGTGGGGGTTGGTGTACGTCACGCCGTCCAGCGTGACCGGCAGGCCCGCGGCGTAGCGCACGCCGGTTACGACGTCCGCCACCTCCGCGTCCCCGTACGCGTCGATCACGCGCACCGGCAGCACCTTCACGGGCGCGCCGGCGCTCGCCCCGACCACGCCGGTCGTGCTGCACCCCTCGCAGCTGCCCTGGTTCTCGCCCCAGCGCGCCACGATCAGGCCGGTGACGTGCGTGCCGTGGCTGCCCCCCACCCGCCCGGGCACGAGGGGATCGGTGGGGTCGGTGTCCGGCCCATCACCGTCGCCGTTGTTTCCAGCCAGGACGTCCAGCGCTCCCTCCCCGGGGCCCCACAGGCCGCCCGCGAGGTCCGGGTGGTCGAACCGCACGCCGGAATCCAGCACCGCCACCGTCACTGGGCGGGTGTACGCGCCGGCCTGCATGTCCTTCCACACCGCCTGATACCCGGTGACCCGGAACGGCCACTGCAGCGGCGCGTACTGGTCGGTGGGGGAGACCGGGAAGACCAGCGGCCCCGTCTGCTGCGGGTGCAATACCGCGTTGGGCACGGCGTACTCCACGGCCGGGTCGGCCTTCAGGGCGGCCAGGGCCGCCCGCACGTCCCTGACCCGCAGCACGCTGGTGCGGGCGTCCAGGGCGCGCACCGACCCCACGTTCACACCCTGGGCGCGCAGTGTGGCGGCCGCCTGCGCCTCCGGCCGGGCCGACTGGGCGGTGACCGCGCCGCCCGCGCGGTACTTCACGATGACGCCCCGGGTTTCGGCCGGCTCCTGGGCCCGGAGGGCCTGCACGGCCACGTCCGCGCCCTGCACGCTGGCGGTCTGACCGTCGGTGATCCGCCCGGTCAGTTCGAACTGCGCCGCCCTGACCTGCACGGTCGAGGTGCCGCTGCGGCGCAACACGTCCTGCCACGTCACCTCGAAGCTGCCGCTCAGCTCCGGCTGGTCCGCGGTCAGTGGCGTGCCTGCGCGGCGGTCCACGCTGACCGTCACGTTCACCGGCCCCTGCCCGGACAGCGGCGTCACGGTGATCCAGGCGGGCACGTTCGTGATCTGCCAGCTGCCCGTGAAGTTGGCCGTAAGCGGCGCGCTGGTGCCCTGCCCCACGGTCACGGTCTGGTTCGGAAAGCCGGGGCTGGACGACCGGTCACAGCCCGCCAGCAGCAGGGCCGCGGCGATCAGCAGCGGAGCAGAAGCTCGGAATGACATGATCTGCCCAGCATGCCGCAGCTCACATGACGGCGGATGAGGGCCTGGACGCCCCCACGCGCCGCCGGGCTGGCACAATGGGTGAACTTTGCCCAGCGGACGCGTTCACAACCTCATCAACATTGCCGCGTACAGCGTTCTGGCCGCCGGGGCGCTGTACACCACCCGCGCCGGCCTGTGGGTGGTCACGCCCACCCAGGCGCTGAATTTCACGCTGGCGTTCGCCGCAGGGACGTTCTTGCTCTCGCCGGACCTGGACCTCGCGGAGGGCCGCGTGGACAGCAAACGCCACTGGGGCCTGCTGGGCTTCCTGTGGGTGCCGTACGGCATGGTGTTCAGCCACCGCGGCCTGTCGCACACCTGGGTCGTGGGCCCCCTCACCCGGCTGGCCTATCTGGCGATCGTGACCGTGATCGTGGTGGGCCTGCTGCGCTACCTGCTGCCCGGCCTGGAGATGCCGGCCATCCCGCAGCCGCTGGACACGAAATTCCTGATTCCCCTGGTGGCCGGCTACTACCTCAGCCAGTGGCTGCACCTGATCGCCGACGGCGTCCGCCCGGACCACGGGTTGCGCCGCAGCGCCCGCAAACGCCGGCGCTGACGCCCGACTTCAGGCGCCGAATTCCAGCAGGGCCCGGTGCGCCAGCCCGCGCCGCGCCGCCGCCTGCCACGCCGCCCGGCCCTGCCCGGCCTCCACTGCCTGCATGAACGCCGGGTCGGCCGCCAGCGTGGTCAGGACCCAGAAGTCCCCCCAGACCTCCACGCCCCAGGTCTGCCGCATCACCCGCGCCGCCGCCACCCACACCGGCTCGGACAGGTGCTCCAGCGGCGCGATGAAGTGCAGCTCCCCGTCCGTGCCGGGCGTGCGCGCGACCGTCCGGCGGTACTCCTCCCGCTCCCGGCGGTTCATGGCCTCCCAGGTGCCGGCCTCGCAGTACACGGCCGGCAGCGCGCTGAAGGTGTCGCGGCAGCGGGTGGGCCGCACGTCGTACTGCGAGCACGACCCGGTCGCGCGGTCCAGCAGCGGGCAGTACCCGACCTCGGTGCGGTGCCTCTGCACGTACTCCTCGTCATTGCGGGCCGTGCGGGCGTTCTCCACGACGCGGCGCGCGTGCGCCTGCACCGCCGCGCGCTGCGCCGCGCCCAGCGCCCGGACCGTGACCAGCGCCTCGGCCAGACTCACCCGGATGGGCATGTTGCAGCACGCGAAACACCCCGCCCCGCAGTACACCTGCCCGCCGCGCGCCGCGTACCCCGTCAGCCAGTTTCCGGCCTGCCGGGCGTATCGCCGGTACGCGTCCTGCACCGTCCGGCCGACCACGTCGTCCGCCGGGCGCGCTGGGGCAGGGGGGCCCGCCTCCCGGGGCGCAGGGGACGGGGTGAAACGGCGGGCCGGACGGCGGGTCATAGCCGGCAGCCTAGCGCGCGTATACTCGCCGCACCGTGCCGATGTCCGGGTTCCCCACTGCCACGCTGTCTCCCTCCGCCGCCCCCCACCGGGCCGGGCATCGGAGCCCCGCACCTTGACCGCCCCGAACGCCCGCTCCACGCCTGCCGGCCCCGCCGAGGAGACCCGGTTTCCCACGCTGGACGCCCGCTTCGGGACCCTCCAGGCGATGTCCGCCGGCATGCAGAGCCGCGTGTACACCACGCCGGACGGCGCGCACGTGGTCAAGGTGTACCGCAACCACCTGGGGCAGCACACCCTGGAGGCCGCGAACATGCGCCGCGCCGGCCTGGACCGCTGGATCGTGGACACCGTGGAAGCCGACGGCGTCGAGGCGCTGATCCTGAGGCACTTCCCGGGACGGCCGCTGACCGCCCGCGACGTGCCCCGCGCCCTGCCGCAACTGCGGATGCAGCTGCGCGCCCTGCACGCCGACCGCCACGGGCAGGTGGACACCGCCCGCGTGCGCGAGCGGGTCCTGCGCTTTCGCAGCGCGCTGGCTGCCTACCCCCTGGAGGACTTCTTCGACGCCGTCGAGGGCCCCCTGGAGGCCGGCCTGCTCGAAGGCCCCGCGGCCTTCTGCCACCTGGACCTCTGGCACGACAACATCCTCATCGCCCGCGACAGCGACGACGTGCTGATCATCGACTGGACCCGCGCCACCTGGGACGACCCGCTGCGTGACCTCGCCCTGCTGAAGACCGGCACCCTGGACCTGCTGGACGCCGAGGCCAGCCTGCACGCGGCGCTGGGCCTGCTCCCGGACACCGAGCGGCCCACCCTGGCCCGCTACCGCGCCTACCTGGCCCTGACCACCCTGCACGACCTGTACTGGTTCCTGATGAACGCCCCGTACGAGTTCGAGCGGGAGCGGGACCGCAAGGTGCCCCGCACCCGGCACGCCCTGGCCCGCCTCCCCCTGCGCCCCTGACGGGATGACCAGCCCGGCCGGGCGCCAAACCCGCAGTCGCCCGGCCGCCGTGTCTGCTCAGCTCACCGCGTGAACGGGTGGGACGTGTCCAGCAGCGGCAGGGTGGTGGTCACCACGTTGCCGGACACGGTGCCGGTCGTGCCGTTCAGGAATTGCGTGACGCTCAGGCCGTACAGCGTGTTGTTCGTGACCGTCATGGGCACCTTGCCCGGGTTCAGGATGCCCAGCGCCGTGGAACGGCGGTTCACGAAGGTGTTCCCGGAGATGGTGACCGTGCGACCCTCGCGCGTGAGCCCTTCCGTGCCGTAGGTCATGATGGCGGAGTTCGTGCTGCGGGCACCCTGCTCGATGACGCTGCCGGTCACGGTCAGGTTCCCTCCGTTCGGCGTGTCGAAGCTGTAGCTGGCGGTCTCGTTCAGGTCGAACAGGCGGCTGTCGGTGATGGTCGTGCTGCGCGCCCGGCTCTTGAACTCGTGGCCCACCACCGCGCTGTGCGAGTAGCTCCGCTCGAAGGTCAGCTGCCCGACCTCGTTCACGTACAGGTTGTGCGTCTGCCCCGGGTCGCCCAGGCCGTTGTGCGCGAACTCCGTGCGGGTGATGCGGATGCTGCCCAGCGGCGCGCTGGCGGCCAGCAGGCCGTTCTCGTTGTCGTACAGGTAACTGTCCTCGATGACCAGGTGCCCGCCCTGGTAGCGCACGCCCGCGCCGTTGCGGTCCGGGACCTTCGCGCCGGTCAGTTCAAGGCCGCGCAGGGTCACGTCCGTGTTCGTGGTGATGATAGCCTTGCCGTTCGGCGGGGGCACGGTGGCGACCAGCCGGGCCAGGCCGCTGGCGCTCTCGATGGTGATCTTCCGGTTCACCTCGAAGAAGTCGTTCGTGTACGTGCCCGGGTCGTTGCGGACGGTGTCGCCGTCCAGGGCTGCCGCGACGGCCGCGCGCACGGTCGCGTAGGTCTTGCCGGGCCCGACGGTCAGCACCCGGCCGGTGGCCGTGGGCGTGTCCACGACCGGGCCGGGGCCGGGCGCCGGGGCAGGGGAGGACGGGGACGTGCACGCCGCCAGGAGGAGGGACACGCCGAGCAGGGAAGCGGAAAGAAGACGGTGACGCATCATGAACTCCTTGTTTGAGCGCAGGGAACTGGCCGTCGGCCCTACCGCGGGACGGACGCTTCTTCCCCGGCAGAACCACGCTACCGCACCCCTACCGACTGGGAAACGAGGTGAAACCGAGCATGAAGGACGTGGCGGCGGTCCCCGCAGGCCATCTGGCCCTGGTGGCGTGCCCGGCCGCGGCGGGTATGGTGGGAGCATGGTTTCTGTCGTCACCCACCCGCTCGTTCAGCACAAACTCACCCTGATGCGCGATGTCCGCACCGGCGTGAAGGAATTCCGCGAACTCGCCAGCGAGGTGAGCCTGCTGCTCGCCTACGAGGCCATGCGCGACCTGGAACTCACCACCGAGACCCTCGAGACGCCCATTCAGCAGGGCGACTTTCCCGTCCTCACCGGGAAGAAGCTGGCGCTGGTCGCCATCCTGCGCGCCGGCCTGATCATGACCGAAGCGATCGTGACCCTGGTGCCGGCCGCGAAGGTCGGGCACATCGGCCTGTACCGCGACCCGGAGACGCTGCTGCCCGTCGCGTACTACAACAAGCTCCCGGCGGACATCGCTGAGCGCCGCGTGTTCGTGACGGATCCCATGCTCGCCACGGGCGGCAGCGCCAGCGCCGCCATCCAGAGCTTGAAGGACGCCGGGGCGCAGAACATCACCCTGATGTGCATCCTCGCCGCGCCCGAAGGTGTCGCCGTGATCGAACGCGACCACCCGGACGTGCACATCGTGGTGGCCGCCGTGGACAGCCACCTGAACGACCACGGCTACATCGTTCCCGGCCTGGGCGACGCCGGGGACCGCATCTACGGCACGAAGTAAGGCCGCCACCCGGCGGATGGGGCGTCCCTCTTTCGGGGGACGCCTTCCTCCTGCCGAAGGCGCTTACAATTCTTGAGATTTATGGACGCGTTTCGGGCCGTCATGGCACAGATCGGCATTGCCGACCCCCTGGGCACCGGGTTTCTCAGTGTGCTCGTCACCTTCTTCACGGCCCTCGTGTTCACCTGGCGCTTCATTCCGCGTCTCCGGGAGTTCGCGGTGCAGGCCGGCTGGGCCGATATGCCCAACGCCCGGCGCCTGAACACCGAGCCCCTGCCGAACGCGGGCGGCCTGGCGATCTTCGCGGGCTTCGTCGCCAGCGTGATCGTCGCCTGGGCCGGGCGGCCCATCGTGGTGGAACTGGTGAACATCCAGGTGCTGGCCATCATGCTGGGCGCGTCCCTGCTCGTCCTCACGGGCTTCATCGACGACCAGTTCGGCCTGTCCCCGGTCACGCGGCTGCTGGTGCAGGCGCTCGTGGCGGCCCTGCTGATCGTGAACGGCCTGAAGATCGACTTCAACGCGATTCCGTTCCTGCCGGTCCTGCCGGACCCGGTGGCCGGGCCGCTGTCCACCGTGCTCACCGTGCTGTGGATCGTGGGCCTCACGAACGCCGTGAACCTGATGGACGGCGTGGACGGCGTGGTGGGCGGCGTGGGCTTCGTGGTCAGCATGGTGCTGCTCGTCACTGCCGCCCAGTTCACGGACCGCGCCGCCGCCGTGATCCTGCTCGCCGGGCTGGCCGGCGCCACCCTGGCGTACCTGCGGTACAACTTCAACCCCAGCCGCATCATCATGGGCGACGCCGGCGCGTACCTGATCGGGTTCACGCTCGCCGCCGTGAGCCTGCTCGGCACCCTGAAATTCAGTGCCGGGGCGAGCCTGCTCGTGCCCCTGATCGTGCTCGCCCTGCCAGTCGTGGACACCACTCAGGTCGTGATCGGCCGGCTGGCACGCGGCATCCGCAATCCCCTCGGCCACCCGGACAAGACGCACATTCACCACCGCGTGCTGGCCCGCACCGCGTCCGCGCGCCGCACTGCCGTGATCCTCTGGGCGGTCGCCACCGCCTGCGGCGCGTTCGGGATGTGGCTGCAGGGCGTGGACCCCCGCGCGATCCTGATGACGGTCCTGATCATCACGGTGTGCCTGGGCTTCGTGGCCACCCGCCGCGTGCGCGCCCACCGCCGTGAACTCGACCCTGCGGCACCCGATCCCGACGCCACCCCATCGGAGAAGCAATGACCTCCAGCAAACGCATTGTCCTGGCCTTCGGCACCCGTCCGGAAGCCACCAAGATGGCCCCCGTGTACCGCGCCCTGGAAGCGCAGCCGGGCCTCACGCCCCTCATCCTCTCCACCGGGCAGCAGCGCGAGATGCTCGACGGCGCCCTGAACGTGTTCGGCCTGACGCCGGACCGCGACCTGAACGTGATGACGCAGCGCCAGACCCTCGCGGACCTCACCGCCCGGATCGTGCCGCAGGCAGGCGCGGTGCTGCGCGAGATGGGCGCCGACATGGTCCTCGTGCACGGCGACACGACCACCAGCTTCTGCGTGGCCCTGGCCGCCTTCTACGAGGGCATCCCGGTGGGGCACGTGGAGGCCGGGCTGCGCAGCGGCAGCCTGCGCGAACCCTTCCCGGAGGAAGCCAACCGCCGCCTGACCGGCGTGCTCAGCACCCTGGACTTTTCCCCCACGACCGGCAGCCGCGACAACCTGCGCCGCGAAGGCAAGGCGGAAACCGGCATCTTCGTGACCGGGCAGACCGCCGTGGACGCCGTGCGCGAGGTGGCCGGCCGGGTGCCGCTGCGCCCCGAGTGGCAGGCCCGCGTGGCCGCCGGGCAGCGGCTGGTGACCGTCACCATGCACCGCCGCGAGAACCAGCCCATGATGCGCGAGATGGCCCAGGCCCTCGCCCGCGTGGCCGCCGCCCACCCGGACACGCACTTCATCTACCCGGTGCACCTGTCCCCGGCCGTGCAGGAGGCCGTGCGCCCCACGCTGGAGGTTGTGTCGAACTTCGAACTCACCGCGCCGCTCGACTACAGCGACATGGCTCCCCTGATGGCCGCCAGCGTGCTGCTCGCCACCGACAGCGGCGGCCTGCAGGAGGAGGGCGCGGCCCTGAACGTGCCCGTGGCGGTGCTGCGCAACGTCACCGAGCGGCCGGAGGGCGTGGAGGCCGGCGTGCTGCGCCTCGCCGGGAACGACCCGACCACCCTGGAAGCCGTGCTGAACGAACTGCTTTCCAGCCCCGACCTGCTGGAAGCGATGCGCCGCGCCCCGAACCCCTACGGGGACGGGCAGGCCGCCCGGCGGATCGCGCAGGCCATCGCCTGGCACTTCGGGCTGGCCGACCGGCCCGCCGACTGGCGCTGACCGGCCCGCCCGGCTATGCTCGGCCGACCGTGACCGACACCCCCAAGCGGCCCTTCGCCGTCGTCCTGAACCCCCACGCCGGCGGGGGCCTCGCCCGGCGCGCCTGGCCGGAACTCCGCGCCGAACTGGACCGCCGCGGCCTGACCCACACCCTGGTGCAGGCCGACTCGGCCGCGGCCGCGCTGGAGCAGCTCGACGCCCTGCCGCCCGAGTACGCCGTGATGACCCTGGGCGGCGAGGGCACCGTCGCCGGCGTGCTCCCCGCCCTGATCGGCCAGGACCGGCCGGCCGGGCGGCCCCTGGCGATGATCCCGCTGGGCACCGGGAACGACTTTGCCGGCATGACCGGCCTGCGCCCCTGCGCGTTCACCGAGGCGCTGGACCGGCTGGCCTTCGCGCCGCGGCAGGTGGACGCCCTGCGGGTCCACATCCTGACCGGCGAACAGGCGGGGCGCGAGGCCGCGCTCCTGAACGGCCTGGGCATGGGTTTCGACTCGCAGGTCACCGCGAACATGACCCGCGTGCCCGCCCGGCTCAGTGGCCTGGCCCGCTACGCCTGGGCGGCGGTGGTCACCGTGCGCGAACTCCGCCTGACGGAGGTGGAGATCACCGTGGATGGGGAAAGGCTGTACCAGGGGCCGTCCGCGCTGGCGGCCGTAATGAACGGGCAGCGCTTCGGCGGCGGGTTCCAGATCAGCCCCCTGTCCGACGCCCGGGACGGCCTGCTGAACGTCCTGACCAGCACCCGGGTGAGCCGCGGGCAGCTGGTCGGGCTGATGCTGCGCGTCCTGCGCGGCCGGCACCTGGGGCACCCCGCTGTGCGGCACGCGCAGGGTGAGCGGGCGCACGTGCGCTGGGCAGCGCCGCAGCCCCTGCACCTGGACGGCGACCTGAGCGGCACCGTCTCGGAACTGGAGGTCGTGGTCCTGCCGGGCGCCGTGACGCTGCTGAACGCCTGACCGCACCCGAAAGAGCAGGGCGGCCCACCGGAGTCCCCGGTGGGCCGCCCTGGTGCCTGGCTTACCTCAGCTTGTCCAGCGTGGCGCGGGCCTCGGCCGCCTGCCGCTTGTCCCAGAAGGTCGTGGCGGGCATGGCGAGCGCGGCGGTCAGCTGGTCGATCGCGAACTTCTTGTTGTTGCCCTGGTTCAGCACGTTCATGGTCTGCAGGGCGTTCACCCACTCGATGCGGTGTGTGGGGTTGTTGGGCTCCAGCGAGATCGCCTTCTTGAAGTAGTCGTTCACCTTGCGCTTGTCGGCGCCGGTCTGGCTCTTGGCGATGGCGCCCTTCACGCCGCCGGAATCCAGCGTGGCGTTCCACAGGCCCAGCGCGACGTACGCCCCGGCGAGTTTCGGGTTGAGTTCGATGGCGCGGTCCAGGTTGCGTTTCATCTCCTTGGCGAGCCCCAGGCTCTCGAACACGCCTGCGAACTGCGCGAGGCGACCCTGGGCGCGGGCCATCTCGAAGTATGCCTCGGCGTTGTTGGCGTTCAGGCTGATGGCCTTCTTCGCGTAGTCCTGGGCCTTCTGGAAGAGGGCCTTCTTGTCGTCGGCGTCGCTGATGCCGGCGCCGGCGGTGGTGTACTCGGCGGCGGCGGCCAGGCCGTCACTGGTGTTCAGGGCGGCGGCCATGCTGGCAGCGTCCTGCCATTTGCCCTGATCGAACAGGGCCTTGGCGGCGCTCAGGCTTTGGGCTCCGGCGACACCGGTGGTGGCACTCAGGACAAGGGCGAGGGTCAGCAGGGGTGTACGCATGGATTCCTCCGTGGGCAAGCAGCTCGCCGCCCCGTGCTGGGCGGCGTGGGTTTGTGGAAACTGGACTGAGTATACACACAACACTGACCCGGACCTGACCACCGCTCACCTTTCCCGGAGGGACGCTGCCCCCACAGTGTTAGCCTGACTCCCACGTGGACTGGAAAGCCCTTCTCGCGGACCTGCGCGCCCACCTGCCGCCCACCGGCCCGGCCGGCTCCGGCGGGCGGGCCCAGCGCGGCAGCCTGAGGTGGCTGGAACGCGAGATGCGCCGGGTGGGCGGCAACCCGGCCTCCGTGCGCAACATCATCTACCGCGACGTGGGCACCGCCGCCGACAAGGCCGCCCTGCACGCCCTGCTGGGCGAACTGGCTGCGGAAGCCGGGCGGCCCCTGCCCGGGCTGGACCGCCCCGCGGCGGACCCCGCCCCGCCGGAACTGGACCTGCTGGGCCGCAGCAAGAAACGCGCCTACCGGCAGTTCCTGGCCGGCGTGCGGGCCGGCCGGGCGCCCCGGCTGATCGTGAGCGGCCCCCCGGGCTCCGGGAAGACCGTGCTCACCGACCAGATCGCCCTCGCGCTGACCAGGGCCGGCACGCCCTTCGTCCGGCACCGCCTGAGCGGCGAGGTCGGCCCACTGCTGAACCTGCCCCGGGACGCGGGGCGCACCTACGCCGAGCAGAGCGCCGCCCAGCACGCCGCCGCCCGCGCCCTGCTGCCAGGGTCGGGCGTGCTGCTCGTGCAGGTGGGCGCCGCGCTGTCCTTTCACGGCGCGGCGCCCCGGGACACCCAGGCCAGCCGCGTGAGCGCCGCCCGCTGGGCCTCGCAGGCGTTGCTGGGGGCCCTGCCGGCCGGCGTGGCGGCGCTGCTCACCGTGGAGGAGCCCGCCGGGCTGGAGGACGTGCCGGTGGAACACATCCGCATCCAGCCGCCCACGGCGGCCGAGTCCCGCCAGTACCTGATGACCCGCCTGGGCGTGAACCGAGCCGAGGCCGAGCGGCTCCTGTCCGAGACGGGCCGGCACCTCGACCGCCTGACACTGCTGGTCCGTGCCCACGGGGACGACGCCGCCGAGGGCGCCCTGCACGACCCAGACTCCCGCATGCTGGCCGAGGCCACCGCTGCGCTCCACGACCTGCATGCCCTGATTCCGGACCGGAATGCCCCACAGCCCCCGGCCGTGCCTGCCTTCCCGGACGCGCTGCTCACCGCCGCCCTGGGCCGCCCGGTGACCAGCCTGCCGGCCCATGCCCGGGCCCTGCTGCGGCCCGCCGGACCCGGCACGTGGCAGGCCGGGCCGGCCCTGACCGCCAGCTGGCCGCGGGTGGGTCGCGCCCCGCGTGAGTCGGCGCTGCGGCATGTGGCGATGGCCGACGGTCTCCCCCCAGACCTGAGTGGCGCCCGGGTGCACGCCCTGGTCGCGCTGCACGACTGGCCGGGCGTGCTCTCCCTGCTGGGCCGGCACCCGGATCTCGCCCGACACCTGCCCGCGGTCTGGGGGGCGGCGCGTGGGCAGCCGCCCGGCACGGTGCGGGACGGGCTGGCCCGCGCCCTGGCGCAGCACTTCGCGGGGCGCGGCCAGTACAGCCATCCGCAGATGCGCGACGCGCTGTTCATGCTGATGGAATCCGACTCGGACGGCGTGCGCGCCTGGACCCGCGTGAAGCTCGCCGAGTCCAGCCTGGAGACCGGCAACCTGGAGGCCGCCCGCACGCAGCTCGCCCACCCGGACGTCGCCGGCCTGCTCGGGGACGGGGGAGACCGCACGCGCGACCCCTGGCGCCTGTCCGCGCAGGCCGAGGCACTGCTCGTGCAGGCCGCCCTGGCCCGCTGGGACGGGCATCTGGATGAGGCGCGCGCCGCGGTGGCCGACCCCCGCGTCCGGCACGGCGGGCCCCGAGCGCAGCTCTGGCGCGGCCTGATCGACAAGGACCTGGGGGACACCCCGGGGGCCCTCTCGGCCCTGCGGTCCGTGCCGGCCAGCAGCCCCCTGCTCTCGGCCCGCGCCCGCTACCAGGAGGGGGACCTGCTGCTGCGCCTGGGCTGGCCCGGTCCGGCCCTGACCGCGCTGACCGACGCCCTGGCGCGTCTGGAAGCCGCGGGCGGCACTGCCGAGGAGCAGGCGCGCGTCACCGCCCGGCGAGCGACGGCCCTGCGCCGCCTGGGCCGGCTGGACGAGGCGCTGGTCTCGGCTGTCCGGGCCGGGGCGCTGCTGGACCCGGCGGGCGACAGTGTGCTCCAGGCCCGGCTGCTGTCCGAGCGGATCCCGATTCTGCTGGCCCGGCAGGACGTGGCGGGGGCCCTGCTGGTCGCGGCCCAGGCGACGGGGCTGCTGCGGCACGCCAGCACCCGCACCCGGGAGGCCTCGTACCGCGAGCGCCGCACCCGCTACCGCGCGGCCCTGTGCCTGCTCAGCCGCGGGCTGGGCCGCGCCTACCTGTTCCCGCTGCGGGGCGCGGAGGCCGACAGCCCCCACCTGCGGGAGGCCCGCGAGCGGCTCACGGGCCTCCTGACCGCCACGCCGCTGGCCCCGGACCGGGAGCGTCTGTTGCGCCTGGATATGCTGCTCAGCCTGGCGAGCGCGGACCCGGACGCCGGGCGCGCCGCGCGGCACTGCGAGGAGGCGCTGGGCGTGGCCGCCAGCCCGTACGAGCTCATGCAGGTGCACACGGCCCGCGCAGACGCGCACCTGCGGGCCGGTCAGGCGGAGGCGGCCCTGGCGGACGTGCACCGCGCGCATCAGGCGCTGCGACGCACCGTGTCGGCGGCCCCGCCGGCGGGCGAGGCCGAGGCGCCCTACACGGAGGTGGCGCTGGACCCGGGCCTGCGGGCGCAGCTGCTCACCGTGGAAGCCCGAGCGGGCCTGATGGACCCGGGTTCCCGCCCGGACGCCCTGGTGCGCTGGGTGCGGGAACAGCTGTGCGACGCCAGCCTGCAGCCGTTCCGGGCGGGAGTGTGGCGGGATGTGGGCGAGGCCCTGGCGACCCGGCCGGACGCGGAAGCCTGCCTGCTGGCCCTGCATCCGGATGCGCCTCTGGACGTCCTGACCGTCGCCGACGCCTTTACCACCGCTGAGAGGCTGGCGGCTGGCGACACCTGAACGTCAGGGCTTCGGGGGGGTGGCTGCCCGGGCCGCGCGGGCGTTATACACGCGGTGCATGTTATCCAGTTCGCCCAGGCACGGCTGCTGCCCGGACAGCGGCAGGGCGTTCATCATGAAGTTCTTCTCCGGGTCCAGCTTCACGCACCAGCGCGCCGCGAACATCCGCTTCACGGCGTTCAGCGCCGGGCCGTAGCCCTCGCCGCCGTACTGGAAGAACGCCACCACCGCGAAGGTCGGCGGGCCCTGCGTGCCGACCGGGCCGTACCCCTCGTACCAGGAGTGGGTGTAGGCGTAGCCGTTGCGGTAGCTCTGGCCGTTCTCGGCCGTGCCGGTCTTGCCGGAGGTCGCCACCGGGAAGAACTGCGGGCCGAGTTTCGTGCTGGACGTCCCGGTGGGCAGGGTGGTGGTCCAGTACATGCCTTCTTTCACCAGCCGGAACACCTCGGTGTTGCCGTTGTGCGTCACGTCCTTCGCGGGTTTCGGCGGCTGGAGCACGCCGCCCACCTTGCGCAGCACCGTCAGGGGCCGCTGCTGGCCCTCGTTGATGATGGTGGACTGCACCCACGCCACCTGCGCGGGCGTGACCTGCACGCTGCCCTGCCCGATGCTCATGCTCAGGCCCATCCCGGGGAACCAGGGGTCCTCTCTGGTGGTGTAGTCGTCGATGCTGCGGACGCTGCCCTCCTTCTCCCCGATCAGCTCGATGCCGGTCTTCTGGAAGTACCCCAGTTCCGTCAGGCGCGACTTCAGTTCCCGCGAGTAGGCCCCGGGGCTGACCTTGGCCGCCGAGTGGTAGTACCAGGGATTGCAGGAGTACGCGATGGCCTTGCGGCCGTCCACCACGCCCAGCGGCCGGCCGGACCAGTTCTTGAAGCTGCTGCGCCCGAACCAGTACACCGGGTTGCACGGCAGATAGAAGTTCCCCCACTTCTCCACGGACATCAGGGTGGTGGCGATCTTGAACACGCTGCCCGGCGGGTACGGCTGCACCACCCGGTTGGCGGTCACGGCGTCCAGCTTCGCGCCCTCGCGGTTGGGGTCCACCGCCCAGTTTTTCGCCTTCTGGTCGGGGCTGGGCACCTGCGAGAACCAGTTCGGGTCGTACACCGGCGTGCTCGCCATGGCGAGGACCTCGTTCGTGCGCGGGTCCAGCGCGATGATCGCGCCGCGCGGCAGTTCCTCGTGAGGTTTGCCGTTGTGGGCGCGGCCCTCGTTGATGTCCTTCAGCGCGAGCCGCAGAGCGTCCTCGGCGGCCTTCTGCAGCACGCTGTCGATGGTGAGGACCACGTCCTTGCCCTTCCGGCCCGGGTCCACGATCCGCTCCGTCTGTGGGCGGCCGTTGGCGGTCACCTCCCGGCGACGGATGCCGTTGCGGCCCGTCAGGGTCTCCTGCAGGCTGGCCTCCAGGCCCAGCTTGCCCACCAAGTCACCGCGGGCGTAGCCCTCCTCCTCGACCTCGCGGGCGTTGGCTTCCTGCACGTACCCGAGCAGGTGCGCGGCAAACTTGCCCTTCGGGTACACCCGTTCCACCCGCTCGCGCAGTTCCAGGCTGGGCACCAGCACCGTGTACTCGTACAGCGCGCCCAGTTTCTCCTGCGGCACGTTGCGGGCCAGCACGACCTCGGCCTCCTTCGAGAAGTCCGGTTCGCGCGGCTGGCCGTTCACGAGGTTCTCCGGTTTCACGCCCGCGAGGTACCGGATCTTCTCCCAGGCGGGAATGGCCTGCTCCGGGTCGCTGGGGTCCTTGCGGCCCACGTACACGAGGTCCACCGCGAGCCGGCTGGTGGCGACGAGCACGCCGTCCCGGGTGCGGATCTCGCCGCGCAGGGCCCGGACGATCTCGTCACGCTGGTAGTTGCTGGCCGACTGCACCGCGAACTGGCTGTGCTGCACGACCTGCAGCTGCACCAGCCGCGCCCCCAGCCCCAGGAACCCCAGGCTGAACGCCAGCGCCATCCAGCGCACGCGCGCGCCGCCGCGGCCCGGCACGTCCCGGGCGCTGGCCTCGCTCAGGCCGCCCCCGGCGCGGCGGCGCAGGTGACGGCGGCGC